>CAYQKF010000015.1:0-59733 GCA_964417935.1 uncultured Pirellulales bacterium | reverse complement strand
TATTGGCTCCGCTAAGGGTTAAAGAACAAAAATGAAATTAGACAGTACAAATAATTACTTTAATATTTAAGCTGGTGATAAGATAAGAAGAGAGAGTATACAATGAAAGCATATTTCCTGGTTACTACATACGGACGTACAGCCAGTTATTGGCTTGCATCTTCTTTGAATAAGCATCCGGATATTATATGCAGCCATGGTCCTTTGGTTGATAGTTGCTCGTTATCTTTGATGCCTCCAAAAGAGCAAATTTTAAGAGCACATTGTCAAAGGGATGATTTTACCAGGAAAACGATAGACCAACTTTTCGATGAACTCGAGAAGAATGGACAGGCAAAAGCATACGGTAATGTGCATGGGTATGGTCTTGTGAGTTTAATAGGAAAAAGTAATTTAGAAAAAACACGTCATAAAATAGTTGTTTCGAATTTGACTCGACATCCAATCACACGCATAGAATCTCATAAAAATGAGTGGCTTTATGAAATTACTTTTAGCCCAGTAATTCGTCGGATATTAAGAGAATTCGACCCGACGAAGGTTAATATGATTCAATCAAGATTTAAGCATATTGATTTTACGGTTCCTGAAAATTGGGTATTTGTAGTAGCTCTTTTGAGCATTATTACTTCAGATTTACAAGAACTACAAATAGATTTCAACCATATAACAATGGAAAGATTAACAAGCGACCCGGAACTGTTATTGCACTTTATTAACAAAATCACACAAGGAGCCGTATCTATAACCTCTTCTTTTATCGAAGATATGATCAATTCAGACAGATATAACGGACGATCTAACTCTAAAAGGTTCTCTATGTCTGTGTTTGATTCATGGGAAGAATGGAAACGCACTGCTTTTAAGCTTGTGTTAGACGAGTATAAAGTAAAGGAACTGTATAGCAGTTTTGGATATGATTTATCATTTGTTAGATGAGAGGGACGTAGGGCGCCAGCGCCAGACAAAGATACCAGTGGGCAAAGCCATAGGCAGGTGTTTGAGGGTGCAATCGTGAATAATTGCAGTTTTTGACGGTAGGCACGGAATTTGCTAAATAATGTAATGAAAAACAGTAGGGACGGTTTGTCAAAGGCAGAATAACAAGAAGGATAATTAATGATTATCAGTAGAACGCCATTTCGTATCTCGTTCTTCGGGGGTGGTACGGATTATCCGGTCTGGTACAGGGAAAATGGCGGGGTGGTGCTGAATACGACTATCGATAAATATTGCTATATTAGCTGCCGGTTTTTGCCTCCGTTTTTCGAACATAAGTATTTGATAAGATACAGGTTACGTGAGCAGGTAAACAATATTTCACAAATCAAGCATCCTTCAGTGCGCGAGTGCCTTCGGTTTATGAGGATAGACCAAGGCATTGAGATGGTGCATACCAGTGACCTGCCTGCACGGTCGGGCATTGGTTCGAGTTCGGCTTTTACCGTTGGCTTTTTGAATGCCCTGTACGCATTGACAGGCAGGATGGTCGGTAAAAGACAGCTTGCCTCGAATGCTATCTATGTCGAACAAGACATCATAGGAGAGGCGGTAGGTTCACAGGATCAGGTCACAGCTGCCTTCGGAGGACTTAACAAGATGGGATTCAACAGCAAGGAGAACTTTCTTGTCCAGCCTGTAACCGTAAACCAGAAAAAGATAACAGAACTTCAAAACCACCTGATGTTCTTTTTTACCGGATTCTCCAGGACCGCATCTGAGATTGCCTCCGAACAGATTCAGAATACATCCTCGAAAACTGCCGAATTGCGGACGATGAAGGAAATGGCCGAAGAGGGGATTAGTATTCTAAACAATCGTAGGGAGGAAATAGAAAGTTTCGGTAAGCTTCTGAACGAATCATGGAAACTGAAGAGAAGTTTATCGAGCAGAATAACCACAAACGCCATAGAAGAAATCTATGATACTGCCATCAAGGCCGGTGCCATTGGAGGAAAGTTATGTGGTGCCGGGGGCGGTGGATTTATGCTCTTGTTTGTACCGCCGCGGAAACAGCGGATGGTTAAAAAAGCCTTGAAGGAACTCTTGTATGTTCCCATTCGTTTCGAGACGTTAGGGAGTCAGATTACTGTATATGCAAACCAAGAACCTTATTGAAAACAAACTCGAAGAAGTTGATGTGGTGATACTCTGTGGCGGCAAGGGAAGCCGGCTTCGGGGCGTTGTTGATGACCGTCCCAAGCCAATGGCAGAGATAAATCAGCAGCCATTTCTTGACATTCTCATAAAGTATTTCGCGAGATTCGGCTTCAGGCGTTTTGTGCTGTGCGCCGGCTATATGTCGGAAGTAATTCAGTACCACTTTAGCCAAAGGACAGGCCCGCTTGAGTTTGTCGTTTCTAATGAACTAACCCCACTTGGAACAGCCGGCTCTATCAAAAATGCGGGAAGATTTATACAGAGCGACCCATTCCTCGTTACCAACGGCGATTCATTTTGTTCGGTGGACTTAGCTGAATTTTGCGATTTTCATTTGTCAAGATTGGCCTTGATGTCAATAGTTGTAGTCGAATCTGAAAACACAACAAACAGCGGTCTGGTTACATTGAATGGTTTACAAAGGATTACCGGCTTCGAGGAAAAGAAACAGGCACAAGAAAAGGGCTATGTTAACGCCGGCATCTATTTTTTTCAAAAAGAAATTCTTTCCTCCATTCCTGCAAATACAAAATATTCATTGGAATATGATCTCTTTCCGAAACTGGTGAGCCTAGAAAGTTATGCTTTCGTCAGTCGTGAGGAGTTGATTGATATAGGAACCCCCGAACGATATGAGCGGGCAAGAAGTTTTTTCTCGGTAGAGGCCAAATAGTTTGGCCCGGAGCATTTGTGCAAGCTAAATCTAATAAAGGTGAATATCCACTCGTTTCGATTTTTTCTTTTGTCAAAAATAGCGTGAGGTCCATCAGACGGTCCGTTGAGAGCGTTCTCGCACAGGACTATCCAAACATAGAGTTCGTTGTTCAGGATGGCGCTTCAACAGACGGCACCCTCGAAATTCTTGAAAGTTATGAGGACAACAGGATAAAACTTGTTTCTGAACCGGACCTGGGACCTGGTGACGCAATGTTTCGCGCACTTTCACGTGTTCAGGGAGAGTTCTTCGGCTCGTGCCTATCTGACGAAGAATTGTTACCTCATACAGTTTCATGGGGGGTTGAAAATTTGTTGAGATATCCCGAAGTTGCAGCAATTTATGGTGACCACTATGTTACAGATATTAATGGTAACATAACCGGTGAAGTCAAACCACAACAGTGGGATTTTGAATCATATCTCTGTTCCGGGTTTACACCGCCGTTTAGTGCCAGTTTTTTCAGAAGGTCATGTTACGAAGCGATCGGTTTGCGTGAATATACGGGTTGTGGCGAATTTGATTTCTGGATCAGACTCGGTTCCAAATTCCCCATACGCCATGTACCCGGTCTGGTATCGAAATACGCGCTATATCCCGGAGCATTAAGCTTTCAGGTAAATACTATAGCTGACATTATGGCCGCAAGAAAAATCGCAATCGAAAGGCTTTGCCGTGATTCCGAGACACCTGAACCAATTCGTTTGCTTCGTGACAAGGCAATAGCCGGTTTATACCTCTGGCTTGTTACAGTTTATTGTAATGTCGGAGCCTGGGACATGGCTAAGCAGCATGCGCCCCAGGCATTCAGGAGTGGACCAAATCAAGAAAAATTAGACTTAATAGCCGAGCAACTTTATAAGCGCGGTATGGAACTGAGGCAAAAGGAACAGTTAAATGATGCCCTCGAACACTTTGACCTGCTGGTGCAATGTAATGCTGTTCGTCCTAATCTTAATTACCAAAGAGCCGAGATTCTATTAAAATCAGCAAGGATAAGTGAAGCGGTACAAGCAGCCTACGAAGAGCTTAAGTTACAGCCGGACCATCGCAGGTCAAAGGCCATCATCAGGTTAGTTGAGACTTGTCCGCAAAAAACTCTGAAACTGCACCAAAACAGATTAGCCGAGGAACTCTTCAGAATGGGCGTCGAATTTCTGCGCGACGGAAATCCAGTGGAGGCGGTAAAACATTTTGATGAGGTACGTTCGGATTGTCCAAGAATGCCGGATTTGTATTTCGCTATGGCCACCGCCTACGCACAGGTCGGCGAATTATATATAGCCAGACAAGTCTGCGAAATAGAACTAAAGCTCCAACCTGAGCATGACGGCGCCAAAAAGCTGTGTGCACGACTAAATCAGGCTATAAATGAATATGAACAGGTAAGTATGTCGGGGTAAACGAGAATATTAGTGAAGCCGTAATGTTGTGATGCGGTTGCCAAGTAAGAATTATTGCAGGAATTGGTCAAACGTTGGAAGTTGACATAGGAATGGCATAATGTGTGGTATTTGTGGCATAGTAAGTTCTGAGAATTTACAGCAAGAGGATTTCTCGCTGGTTTCGACAATGAATGATTCTATGGCTCATCGCGGGCCGGATGATTCAGGTCAGTTCAGAGACGATAACGTTATACTTGCTATGCGCCGGCTCAGCATCATCGACATTGCTGGCGGAAAACAGCCACTGGCCAATGAAGATAACTCAATTGTTCTGGTTGCGAACGGTGAGATTTACAACTACATCGAGCTAAGCGACGAACTCAAGGCTCGCGGTCATCAGTTTAGAACCGGAAGCGACTGTGAAACAATAGTGCATCTCTATGAAGAGTTCGGTGTTGAGTGCCTGGCGAAGCTTCGCGGGATGTTCGCTTTCGCTCTATGGGACAAAAAGAGCCGACAACTCCTTATTGCACGCGACCGAATCGGGGAAAAACCTCTGTACCTCTGGCAACAAGGTAGCAGATTAATCTTTGCCTCAGAACTGCGGACATTGACTAAAGCCTTGCCGAATGGTCTTTCACTCGACCCGGCCGGTGTCGACATGTATATGCACTACCAATATGTCCCTGAACCGATGACTGTTGTTAAAGATGTTAATAAGCTTCAGGCTGGCCATTTTTTGCTGATTAGCCCTGCACCTTGGCAGGTTATTTCAAAGCGATACTGGAACATTGAATCTGTGGCCGCGATAAGCCACAGCAACCCACCACTGCGTATTTTACAGGAGTTACAGGAGGTAACATCACTGACCTTGCGTTCTGACGTGCCAGTGGGGATTGCTTTGAGCGGCGGAATGGATTCCAATGCAATTGCAGTTCTTTCAAAGCCAAAATACTTCGGTGACCTTCACGCATTTACCGTCGGCTACGAGGGCAAACCGGTATGTGACGAAACAGACAAAGCAAGATTGACTGCCCAGGAGCTTGGCCTGCCATTCCATCAAATAAAAATTAGCACTGATGATTTTGTAAGGTCATTCCCGGAGCTTGTCTGTTGTGGCGACGACCCGGTTGCCGATATTGCCGCTTACGGATACTTTTCCGTAATGAAGGAAGCTCGAAAGCATAATGTACCGGTTATGTTAACCGGGTTCGGTGGTGATGAGCTCTTCTGGGGTTATCCCTGGGTCGTCGATGCGATGATAGAGAATACTAGGAGGCTGTCCCTGTTTGGCAACAGCCCGGAAGGATATGGCCGCCTTGCCACAGAACTAAGCTTCTATGAACGACACTATGATTTTAAAACCGCCGAACAAATGCTTCCGGTACTATATACATCGAATTTCAGAGACAATATACCACCGCAAAACAGTTTTAAGCCTTTCAGAATTGACGAACCATACAGCTCTTTGCCAATCAGGATGTGCCGAGCCTTGTTTGATACCTGGCTGGTGCCGAACTGTATCGTCCTTGGTGACCGACTTAGTATGGCGTCGTCCGTTGAATTGAGACTTCCTCTGCTGGATTACAAGTTGGTTGAACTTGTAATGGGTCTTCGAAGGATTTACACGACAGATTACCACCTAGGGACTAAGTCATGGCTCAAAGAGGCGATCAAGAATATCTTGCCGGAGCGAATTTTGAATTATCCTAAGAGGGGTTTTACGCCGCCGGTTCAGCAATGGAGCGCTGGTGCCGTTCAGAACTATGGCCATCTGCTAAAGGACGGCTGCCTCGTAGAAAGCAAAATCTTTGACCATGATAAGTTAAAGCAACTGTTAGCCCAACCGATTAATGGTGGGCCAGCCCTACACTTTCTTTATAAGCTGTTGATTCTGGAGATCTGGTCACGCTCGGTCCTCAGAAGTGATATTAGCTTACTGGAAAGGAGACGTTGTCAAAGGCAGAATCAATATGTAGCAGACGCGAACAAATTAAGCCCAATATGCCCGGAAGCTCGTGAGAAAATGATTATAAAGACCGAACACAAAGCAGATAAAGCAGATGAGTTTCTGCTTAAACACCCCAAGTCTCAGGCTGAGAGAATAGAAAATACTACAAATGGGCGTGAACAAGGCAGCCAGAAATTTAAAGAATCATCTGTGATTTTGTCAGGGATTCATAAAATAAATAACAGAAAAACACAAGTATGTTCGCCAGAAATTCCTGGATTAGAAAAAACTGATAAGTGCTTAAAGATGCAAATAATTGGAACTGATTATGGTGGTTGGGCGGTTGACTTGGACCTTATTCCCTTTGGCAGCACAATCATTTCTGCGGGTGTCGGTGAAGATATCTCATTTGATTTAGGTCTGATTAACTTAAAGAGTTGTAGAGTTATAGGAATAGACCCGACCGAAAAAGCAAGAAGATATATACAAAACAACAAAAATGAACATTTCGATTTTCTACAAAAGGCCCTATATTCTGAGAGTAATAAGAAAATCAGAATTTACAAAAACACAAATCCAGACTATGTTTCGGAGTCAATTACACCATCTCACAAAAGTGTTTCAAAAGCAGATTTCTACGAAGCTGAAACGATAAGCATAGAAGATCTTTTGAACAGGTACAAGAATGTATCGGTGCTGAAGATGGACATTGAAGGCGCTGAGTACAAGGTTCTCAATTCCATAAGTAAATTAGATATACCACAGATATGCATAGAATTTCATCACTTTTGTACAGATTTTACAACTGATGACACAAAAAAATGCATCAAGCACCTGCAAAGTATGGGCTATGTACCGGCCCACTCTACAAGTGAATTCGGAGCAGTAAAAGAGGCGACCTTCGTGCACCAAAAATATATAAGCAAAAAAGTAGCCGAGACGAATACATGGGAACCTGAGACGTATGTTACAAAAGATATCCCGGTAATACTGGTATGTTACAATCGGCCCAAGCATACGCTTGAAGTTCTAAAGGCCTTAAGAGCGCATAACGTTCAGAATTTATATATTTTTTCAGATGCCCCTAAAGCCGGTGAAGATATTGAAGCGGTTTCTTCGACGAGGCGCCTGCTGCACAGTATCGACTGGACAAAGCCGAAAATAATAGAGCGCACCGAAAACTTTGGCCTTGCGCGCAGTATCGTAAGTGCCGTGGATTATGTATTTCAGGAATACGACAAACTGATTTTACTCGAAGACGATGTCGTCCCGCAAAGATACTTCTTCGATTTCATAACAACATGTTTGCAAAAATATGAGAATAACCCCCGCATCTTTGGCGTTGTTGGCCATACCGTGGCGATTCCGGACGAATTGCTCCAAATTTATCCTTATGACCTCTATTTCTGTCCGCGAATAGGCAGTTGGGGCTGGGCCACGTGGAAAAGGGCATGGGAATATCGCGGCAGTGATTTGCTTGAGCTTATCGATACAGCCATAAAAAAAGGCGTTGACTTAGGTCAGGGTGGGACGGATATCCCGCTTTCACTCGAAAACATACTCCGCGGCGAAGTCCAAGACGTCTGGACGCTGCATTGGGTACTATCGGTCTATATTAACAACGGTGTGTACATCTATCCCACAAGAGCTCACATACACAACATAGGAATAGATGGAACCGGCGTCCATTGTGGCACGACCGACCGGCTTAATTCGTCACCTTGTAATATAATGCCCACTCGCTATCCATCGGACGTCTTTATTGATAATCGTATGATAGATAACTTCAAAAATTACTACGATTCACCTGCCCAGCGGGTGCAAAACGCCATTGGTTACCTCAACTCTTTGAGAGAAAATGCCAGCCTTGTTACTGCTGCTAAACCCGAAAATAACCGCCCATTCTGTCCTGCTAACCAAAAGCAGAAAAGCATTTCCCAAAATCAGCCTTCACCGCACCCTCAGCAGATACGTATCAGCCCCTCCGAAGACACCTGCAGCGAAATCTGCAATATTATCCGCGCATATACCAAGCTCAGCAACCAGCAATTGCACTCACTTGCTAATATAGCCATACGAATATGTCAGGAGAATGTCTCGGGCAACTTTATCCAGTGCAGCGCCAATGCCGGCAGTGCGGTAGTAATGCTGGCCTACATAATCAAGCAATATAGCGCTCAACCACGCTGGTTATATGTGTTCGAAAATCCAACAAGCAAGCCATTTTCGACCGAATCCGGCACCGAGCGTTACACCGCCTCTTATGAATTCACACAACAACTATGTGCAAAACTCGATGTAACCGACATAATAAAGCCAGTAAAAGGCAACCCCGAACTAATTTTACCCAAATATAAAGACTACTTTGGAATGGTCTCCCTGTTGAATATAGAGGGGACCTCTTACACACTGACAAAGAGCATTCTGGAAAATCTCTATGACCACATCTCAAATAATGCAGTCATCCAAGTTGATGATTATGATTCCAACCAAGAATGCAAAAAGGCGATTAAGGAATTCGAATCCACAAGGGCAATCAGATTCAATCCAAATCGTATCGACCAGACCGCCATATGGTTTCATCGCTCTGACAAGCTTCCTGTGAACGGGTCTATAAATGCAGACCTCATTGCCGAATTTGAAGCGGATTTACAAAAATTCAAACATATCGAGTCGCAGATGTCACTGAACGAGCGATTCCAGTTGTATTATGCTGTTCGAAAATTTTTGCCCCAAAAATCCAATCCCGTGCGATTTATTGAAATCGGCTCTTATGCAGGTGCATCGCTTGCGATACTGTATTCAGCTTTCAACAGATTGTCTGTACCCATACAGGGATTTTCTATAGAGCCTGCTGCGCTCCCGCAATTACAGGAAGTTTTGAATCATTTACATGGGGAGGTACATCACCTTCCGATGTATTCCGATCAAGCCGTCGACTCCCTAAAAAAGCTCTTCGAGAAAGACGGCAATTTCCCCAAGCTCATATTCGTTGACGGTGACCATACTTATCAGGGTGTTCGAAATGACATATTAGCTTACTATCCTTTACTCGCCAAAGGCGGACTGATGATATTCCACGATTTTCTGCCGACTTTAAATGACGAAAACCGCCAAGCAATTTTCTTTCACCATGCCGGAAACGAACCCGGTATAAGACGCGCCTGTCAGGAGACAATGGAAGATATGTATAGCTCAGAGCCGGTTGATGTGCCTTTGCTGTACCCAACCGACCCTGCTCAAACCCAACCACACCTGCCAATCATCAAAGATGTGTTTTCAACAATCAAAATGTACAAAAAGCCAGTTCAGCCGCGAAACCAGATAACCAACTTAAAGCCAGCACAAAGCGAAATTCTAAAAGGCACTGTTCTCGTCACAAAAGCATCCACCTCGCCTGTGGCTGAGCCTGCTGCCAAGAGCCGCTCCTTGACAGTTGGTTATGTCAGCGCAAACGACATTAAAGGCGGTGCCCAAAAAGTCGCATGGGTCTTAAAACAGCGCGTCAAACAGCTCGGATTACCAACAAAAATGTTCGTCGGACAGAAATTCTCAAACGACCCTGACGTTAAGATAATCACGGACGCAATTCAGGACAGCGGCACACATTACACTGACCAGGGCTATATGTATTATGATGTCAACTCGACCTTTGAACTGGTTTCTCAATCCGAATTTAGAGATTGTGATGTCATGCATTACCACAACCTGCACGGCAATTATTTCAACCCATTTGCTTTGCCGCCTCTGACTAAGAGCAAGCCTTCTGTGTGGACTCTCCACGATATGCACAGTATGACCGGCCATTGTGCTTATGCGTTTGACTGCGAAAAATGGCAGACCGGCTGCGGTAACTGCCCACACCCTGAAGCATATCCACCTATTACTAAAGACCGTACAGCCGAAATGTGGCGCGACAAAAAACTCATATATAAAGAATCCGACTTCGAACTGATAGTACCCTCACGATGGCTGAAAAATATAGTTGAAAAGAGCATACTCAAAGATAAAACAGTCCATCTGATATATAACGGTATTGACGAGCGTATCTACAAACCGTACGATAGATTTCAGGCCCGCAGGAAGTTTAACATTCCGGATAATGCAATTGTGTTCGGATTCGTCGCCCATGGAGGACTACTCGACAAACGAAAAGGGAGCGATTTCATCTTAGCTGCATACCAGTATTTCATCTCAAAATACAATAATGTGTACTTTGTATGTATTGGAGGTAAATCCAATAAAGCACCGACCGAGAGGTTTTTGCAAATTCCGTACGTTGTGGATGAAAACCTTCTGGCGGAACTTTACTGTGCGGCCGACGTATTTATGTTTCCAACTCTGGCCGACAATTGTCCTTTAATCGTTTTGGAATTGATGGCATGTGGTATTCCCCTGGTATCGTTCAATATCGGGGGCGTCCCCGAACTAATCGAACATGACAGAACAGGATTTATCGCCAGCTATAAAAATGCAGAAGAATTCGTAAGAATGGTCGAACACCTCGCACTTAACAAAGCCAAGCGAGAGCAGTTCAGCGGAGCCAGCCTCGAACGGTTGCAGAAAATGTTTACCCTCGACCAGATGATAAACAAACACATTGCATTATATGAGCGCTTAGCTGAGCAAGGTAAGAAGAAAAACTATGTGTTACCAAAGAACAAAGTGGCGCTGCCGGCAGCAGTCAGCAAAAAACAAAATAGGTACCTGGTCTCGGCAATCATATCAACCTACAATTCAGAAAAGCATATTCGTGGTTGTCTGGAGGATTTGGAAGAACAGACCATAGCCGACAAGCTTGAGATAATCGTCGTCAATAGCAGCTCACAACAAAAGGAAGAGTCTATAGTAAAAGAATTTCAACAAAAATATGACAACATAAAATACATCAAAACCGAGAAACGTGAAACAATTTACGCAGCCTGGAACAGGGCGATTAAAGCTGCATCCGGCAAGTACATCACTAACGCCAATACAGACGACCGACATCGCCAGGACACCCTGGAGATAATGGCAAGGGCCTTAGATGAAAATCCGAACAAGGTATTGGTTTATGCTGACTTTATGGAGGTAAAACGAGTTAATGGCCAAACGATTCCGGTCAGGAATCACATAAGTGAAGAATTTTCACGGGCTCGATTGTTTCAAGGTGAATGCCCTCCTGCTTATCAGCCCATGTGGCGAAAAAGCGTTCACGACGTCTTCGGTTACTTCGACGAAAGATTTGTTATCTCAGGAGACTATGAGTTCTGGTTCAGATTGACACAACAATTTGATTTTCTCTACTTGAACGAAATATTGGGAGAGTGTTTCATTGGCCCCGAGGCCGTTTCACAGAACAACGATGCCTTGCTAAACTGGGAAAATGAGATGGTTATTCGCAAGTGTTACGAGTATGCGCTGCAGGAGGCGATGACCATTGGCGCAACAGGAATAAGTGAGCATCCGCTATTTTCCAACTGGCCTGAAGTAAATATCTGGAAACAAAACACTAAAGCCAAGCTCGAAGACAGACAAATGTCTCTGATACAAATGTCTTCGGTTGATAATATTAAAGAGAACTGGGATTTCAGAACAAATCCATCACCGAAACTAACAATCATAATAGTTACCTATAATAGACACAAAGAATTATTAGAAAATCTCTATGCTCTGAATGAACAAAATGAGAAAGATTTTGAAGTAATTGTTATGGATAACGGTGGTGATTTGTCCTGGCTCAAGCAACATACAGACGAATTCAACTTCGGCCTTTGCGGGATAGAGCTTGAACTTAATTTCGGCCCGTCGCCTGCAAGAAATATAGGTACTGAGCTTGCTAAAGCCGAGTACATATTATTTCTTGATGATGACGCCGTTGCCGACAAGCACCTGGTCAGGAACATTGTGGAGCATTTTGAAAATTACAGTATCTGCGGCCTAAGAGGGAAAGTCCTGCTGAAAACACAGACCGACTTGCAAAGTATTCCCGTCAATTATGATCTGGGTGACCAGATTATAACTACCGCCTGTGAGGTTAGCTGCCTTTCTGCATTCAGAAAAGATGTTCTTGTTGAGATGGGGAGTTTTGACGAGTTACTTTTTGGATCCGAAGGGACGGAACTCTCGTATAGAATATGCAAAGATCAGAAAGAAAAAGTGAAAAGCATACTCTATTTTCCCGACGTAATTGTTTATCACGACTACTGTCCCCAAGGCCCGGCCCGAACTGAAAAAATACTGCGGCAACATTGGATGGCACTATTGGCATATAGAAAAGACCACGACATAACAGGTTACAGAGAGCTTGTCCATAGTTTATATCCCGGAAATAAAGCTGTATTTGAAAATAACTACAACAACTACACGTGGATTTTAAACGTAGCTATATACCTGCAAAGAAACTTTCCTGAAGAAGCTGTCGAATGGGCCGAGAAAGCCGTTGCATTAATCCCTGGGGGGGTTAAGGGCTGCTATATTCTTGGTTCTTTGTACACATGGTCTGGCAGATACGACGAGGCCCTGGCCCTGCTGGAAAAAATATACGAACCGCTGCGGAACTCATTAATAAGCGGCGGTATTGAATTTATCAGCTCAGAGTTTGAAGGGCAGGTTGACATATCTGAATGCTACACAAGCGTGTGTACACAAATGGCGCAGTGTTACATACAAAATATGCAATACGAGAAGTTAAAGCAGGTTTATACAGATTTGTTGAACAACCCTAATTTGACATTAGCGGAGGAGCAAAAAGCAGATATTCTCAATGTGCTGACAAAACTGGATAGAACTCCACCGGCACCAATCATCGCAGAAAAGAAAAACAACACTGTTGTATTTGCTAAGTCAGAGCAGGACTATTTGGTTTCAGCGATAGTCTCCACTTATAATTCAGAGAAGTTCCTGAGAGGCTGTTTGGATGGTCTGGAGCAGCAGACAATTGCCGACAAGCTGGAGATCATTGTTATTAACAGCGGCTCGCAGGAAAATGAAGAAGCAATCATTCATGAATATCAGCAAAAGCATAATAACATAGTCTATATTAAAACTGAGCAACGTGAGGGAATTTACACCGCCTGGAACCGTGCCATCAAGGTCGCTCGGGGGACTTTTCTAACCAACGCCAATACAGATGACCGGCACCGTGAAGATGCTCTGGAAATAATGTCTGAAACGCTGCTGACCAATCCTGATGTTGCTCTTGTTTATGGCGACCAGATATGTACCGATACACCAAATGGTACCTTTGCCGACCATCACGCTATCGAGATAGCCAAAAGACCTGAATACAGTCAGGAAAGATTACTCTTCGGTTGTTGTGTAGGCTCACAGCCAATGTGGCGCAAATCACTGCACGCCGAGCCCGGCTATTTCGATGACACTTTGACCTGCGCAGGCGACTGGGATTTCTGGCTGCGCATCTCAAGCAAATACAAATTCAAGCATATACCCGAGTTTTTGGGCCTATACTATTATAACGAAAACGGCATCGAACATGGCAGAAAGATTCACAGCCTGTACGAAAGATATATAGTCGGCAAGCGATATGGAAATCCGTATATATCGGTGATACCTCTGTACACGAGCAAGGACAATCCTCTGGTTTCGGTGATAATGCCGGCTTACAATAGCGCTGAACATATCGCAGAGGCAATTGAAAGTGTTCTTATTCAAAACTACCGGAACTTCGAGCTGATTGTTGTTGACGACGGTTCCACAGACGATACCAAAGACATTGTGGCAAGCTTCAAAGACGACAAAATCAAATACTTCTACAAAGAAAATGGTGGCCCGTCAAGTGCGCGAAACCTTGCTATAAAGAAAGCCAAAGGGCGGTATATTATGCCTCTGGACGCAGACGATATGATGACGCCGGACTCCATTGCCAAGCACCTGGCGGAATTTGAAAAGCATCCCGACGTTGACCTTGTTTATTGCGATGTTCTGCTGATTGGCGAGAATAGTAATCCGATAAGGATAATGAATAAGCCTGAATATCAAGACCGCAGGTATCTGATTAGAGACCTGCTCCGGGCGGGACATCCGGTAGTTCCGTTTAGACTCGGCATAAGAAGAAGCGTTTTCGATAGAATCGGCTTTTATGACGAGGACCTATTGATTGCTGAAGACTACGATATGATGAGGCGTTTCGTGAAGACTGGCCTCAATGCCCATCATCTCAGCGAGACCCTACACCTAAGAAGAATGCACGCCGATAGTCTTTCAAGAGGCTACTCTGCCCAAAAGGCAAAATGTCATTTTGAGGTTATCAAGCGATTCATTGATACGTTCGCGTACGATGAGCTGTTCCCGGATGTTGCGTGGGACCAGATAGCGCCCCAGATGAGGCAATTGCATGCTAAATGCCTGGCTGCTGGGACCTACCTTGCAATAGGACAAGAGTATGTAAAGACAAACGCCCCTGAGTATTCAAGAACGGCTTTCGACCGGGCCTGTTCAGAATTGAATGATTGCTTAAAAATAGACCCGGAAAACCAGGGACTGCGGCAGTTATTGCAAAAGTCTAAACTCATACGAGCCAGATATACCGAGGCGCCACAGCAAGTTGTTTCTAAATGAAAACAGATACGGCGGGCAAATATAAGATAAATAGTTAAGCTAACAGTGTTTTTGAACGATAATAAATCACGTAGGTGCGGGCGTTAGCCGTGCTTGTAGATTTTCGTGAAGGTATGAAAACTTAAACCAAAAAGGCAGACAAAGATGTCAACTTTACAGCTCCCAGGGCTCATAACGGGGATAGATACATCCAAACTCATCGCCCAACTGATGGCTATCGAGCGCCGTGCACTCAATGTGTACGAAGAACGCATAAGTATGTGGGAGGAGAGACAAGACGCCCTGAGCACTTTGGAAACCAAACTCAGCAACTTAAGAAACTCGGTTCGGGCTCTTTCCGACGCTAACGAGCTTCGCGCTTTTTCAGTCGCCTCCAGCGACACCGACAAATTGACTGCTGAAGCATCCTATAACGCTTTTGAAGGCAATCACACACTTGTAGTCAACCAGTTGGCCAATGCCGAGCGATGGGTTCACTCGGCCGGCAAAGAATACGCCGAGGATGACGTAGGAGCCGGCACTTTTACTTATTCATACAACAATAAGGAAACAAGCATAACGACCACAGCGACTACAACACTGACAGATTTTGTCGGCTTGATCAATAACGATGCGAACAATCCCGGGATTACAGCCAGCCTGTTATATTATAACGATGCTTATCATCTTGTCTTAAATGGCAATGATGCCGGCACGGATTATGGAATCTCCATCAACGCAAGCAGCACGGAAGTATTGCAAGCTGATAGTGCGTTTACGGTTGACGGTAACAATGCCACGCTGAGCTCAAAAATCACAGCACTCGACCAGTTCAGTGGAACTGCTGATGATGACGACGTTATTGAAATAAAGGATCTGAAAGACCGCTACGGTCATGACATAGCTCAGGTGGACCTTAGCGTTACCGACAATACCAGACTCGAACACCTCATCGCTGAGATAGAGGATGCCTTCGACGGAAATGTCAAAGCTACCCTTGAAAACGGCGAAATTATTGTAACGGATAAGACCGCCGGTGAAAGCCTTCTTGAAATCAGTTTGAGCTACAACCATGGCGGTGACAGCAGCTCAAACCTTACTCCCATGCCTACTATGGTCGTTTCAACGGCGGGTGGCACAGCAGCAAGCCTTACAAACTTTACAGAGTCTGATTTTATCTTAACCCAGGCTGCCCAGGACTCGAAAATTAAGGTCGATGGCTATCCCTCAGGCTCCGCAGTTTCCGAGATACAGGAACTGGACCACCAGCAAAAATCATCCAGCGGTCACTACCACTTAACTTATGACGGCTATACAACAGCCGAGATTGCCGTTGCTGATGACGCTGCCACAATTCAAAGCAAGCTTGAAGCGCTGCCAAGCGTTAACACCAATGACATATTGGTAACTGGCGAGCCTATGAATGACCCAGGAATATTGACATTCACATTCAGCGACACTTTAGGTAACGTCCCGATGATTCTTATTGATGACTCTGCACTGCCGAATAGCTATGTGGTAACCGAAGAGGAAAAGGGTGTCGATGCTTACATCAGCAGAAGCTCCAACACGGTAGATGATGTCATTTACGGCGTAGCACTGCATCTGCACGATACGACTGATGCCAACGGAGAGGAGCTAACTCTGACCAGGGATATCCAATCGATAAAAGACAAACTAATCAAAATGGTTGATGCCTATAACTTTGCCGTCCAGTTTATTAAGGAAAAGACCGGCTTCAATGACGTTCTAAAAACCGCCGGTCTCTTGATGGGAGATTATGTCGTTTCGACCATAAGGCAGCAGATTCGCACACCCCTTATAGCCCAGACCAATGGATTTATAGAGGATATCGACACGTTCCTGACGCCGGGACATCTCGGCTTTAAGCTTGACAGGGAAGGGGTATTGAATCTTGACATGAATGTCCTCGATGAAGCAATAGCTGAAGATTATATGGGCGTACTGGCCATAATCGGAGCGGACAAGACCGGCAGCAGCGACAGTAATACTATCGAATTTTATGGTGCCCACAGCAATTATACCACAGCGGGCAGCTACGACGTCGAGGTGGTGGTAAACGGCGGAGCAATCACCAGCGCCAAAATCAAACTCTCAACTGAATCAACCTATCGCGATGCAACATACAGCAGCAATATCGTTACCGGCGATAGCACCTTTGACGATAACGGTGACCCTATGTATCCCGAGAATGCCCTTCAGCTCAGCGTCGATTTAAGTCAAAACGGCACTTTCACCACCACTGTCAGGGTAAAACAGGGCTTTACCGGCACAATAGAAGACGCACTGGATAATATGCTCAAGGTAACAACAGGCTCCATCCAAATCGACCAGAAACATGTGGACAAACAAATAGAATATTTACATGATAAGATTGAATACGAAGAAAACCGCCTTACTAAAAGAGAAGAAAGATTGATAGGACGATTTGCTCGTCTTGAGAGAAATATAGCTTTGATACAACAACAGATGGGTTCCTTAGGTTTCGCTCTATGACATAAAGGCAAGAATGTAGTGTGAGTTTTCATCCGGTGAATTATTGGAGGGAACAACACAGACTTCAGACTCAAGACCACAGACCAAAGTCGTTTGTCTTGAGTCTCGTGTCTTTTACACCTGGGAGTTTGATTTTCTATGACGTAAACGATAAATCATAGCTAACACTTCTGCTACCGCCACATACAAAGCCTCGGGTATAGGATTGCCGAGTTTGACCGTTGAATATATTGTTCTGGCCAACTCAGGCCTTCTTACAATGGGCACACCGTAAGCCCGTGCAATTTCCCTGATTTTTTCCGCCAAATAGTCTGCCCCTTTGGCCACCATCACGGGCGATTCCATCGTCTTGGCATCATAACGCAGCGCAACAGCTACATGTGTTGGGTTGACAAGAACCACACTGGCCTTGGGCACTTCCTGCAACATGCGCTTCAAGACCGCTTGGAACTGGATTTGCCGGATTCGACTTTTGACCTCAGGCGAACCTATGGTATCCCTGAGCTCTAATTTTACTTCCTGCTTCGTCATCTTCAGGTCCTGAATGTATTTCCATTTCTGATAGAAGGCATCAGCAATACCCATAGCCAACAGTACAATGCCAATGCGTATCATCAGGCCAAGTATTATCTTTGCGATAACTACGAGTATTTGTGTTGACCAGGCCCATCGAAGCCCAGCAAGCATATCGAGCTTGCTCCGAAGATAGAACCAAACGATGAGTGAGATTAAAAACAGTTTTAGCGTGGATAATAAGAGCTTCACCAGAGAACGAGCGTTTACCAGTTTCTGTAACCCTGCAACCGGATTGAACTGGTCGAATCTAAGCTCTAAAGCCCCCGGCGTATAATTCAGCCCGCTGACAGCAACGCTGGCGATAAAAGAACCTACACAAAGTGCCGCGAGAATGGGGCAGATAACAAGTATCAAATCGATAGTCTTTCTTCCAATGAAATCCAAAAATCCACTGCTGTCAGCAAAAATGCCATTTTCGCACGACATCCCCTGCCTAATTTGTATCATGAACCATTGCAGCAAGTTCGGTGCCAACAGAGTAACCATTGCCACCAACACCAGAAGTGTTACAATCGACGTTAGCTCCTGACTCTGCGGTACCTGCCCTTTCCCTTTGGCTCTCGACAATCTCCTTCCTGTTGGCTGTTCTGTCCTTTCGGCAGCTTGCTCTGGCATAATCTGTCCCCAATATGGTAATTGGTTAAATGGTTAATTGGTGAGTAGTTATCAGCAAAGTGCCTAAAGTGACAGCTTTGCTGTTATTCTGAACGCAGCGCAGCGAAGTGAAGAATCTCTTTTTCGTTGGCCAGATTCTTCGCTTCGCTCAGAATGACACTTACGTGTCACTTTAGTTCACTTATTCCACTCACTACTCACCAATTACCAATTACAAGGGCAGTAGTTTATCCATCCAATCAGCGAATTCGGCCACAAACGTGTTTATAAATGGCAAAAATATTGCCACCATTAACAATCCCAGACCTACACGCATTGGCAAACTGATAAATAGAATGTTCATTTCCGGAATCATACGTGCAAAGACGGCTAATACAACCATCAACACCAGGAACGCTGCCAATATCGGTGCGGCCAATTTAAGGCCGGCCATTAACAGTGTCGAACCAGCCTTAATTATCCCAACGGTCAAAACGGGGATTGTCGGGATACTGCCGGCAGGAAACGTCTCGTAACTTCGCGAGATAATCAACAAAAACAAATGATGACCGTTAGCGCTGAGGAACAGGATTATAAATATCATCTCCAACAAGGCACCCAGCGCTTGAGTGTCCTCACCGGTCAATGGGTCCAAAATTTGGGCCATAACTAAACCCATCTGCCGTTCGATGATGCGTCCGCTGAATTTAACCGCGGAAAATACAAAAGCAGCGATTAGGCCCAGAGCCAGCCCATAGGTGGCTTCGTTGGCCAGAAGCAATACTGACTCGACGATAGAGATTTGCTCGGCCTTGATAGGTACAGGCATTATCATCGAAAAAAAAATCGTAACCAGAATAGTCAACGCAACCTTTATCCTGACAGGAATGCTTTTCCACCCAAAAACAGGAAGTATCAAAAAAAATGCTGAAATCCTTGTCAGCACCATTACAAAACAAAGAAGTTTTTCGTTTATCAGTTCCATAAAAATGCCTAAAGTGAACTACAGAAGACAGAAGTCAGAGGACAGAGGACAGAATTTCTGACTTCTGATTTCCGACATCTGACTTCTGCCCCTTCAGTGTCCAATATTCCGGATATGACCAAACATTTCGTTGGTAAATCTAAGTATTACTTCCAGGAGCCAGCCGCCACAAACCAACATAACGATACCAACAGCCAAAAGCTTAGGCACTATCGTTAAGGTCATATCGCGTATAGAAGTAACTGCCTGAAACAATGTCATTATCACTCCTACAACCATACATGTCAGCAGAATCGGAGCAGCCAAAAGCAAAGCCGTCTCGAGAGTATGCCGGCCCAGGTAAAGAACGAAACTACCATCCATAATTCAATTCCATAAAAGTGAGCTAAAGTGTCTAAAGCGACAGCAAAGCTGTCATTCTGAGCGAAGCGAAGAATCTCTTTTTCGTTGGCCAGATCCTTCGGCTTCGCCTCAGGATGACACATAAGTGTCACTTTAGGCACTCTAAACTTCAGGCACTTTAGTTTATTTATACGTTATCTGAAACTCAGACTAAGACTCTCGGCCAGTAACCCCCAGCCATCAACAAGAATGAATAATATCAGCTTCAAGGGCAGCGAAATCATCATTGGTGGCAGCAGCATCATACCCGCACTAAGCAAAACACTTGCAATAACAATATCCATCAGCAGAAAAGGAATAAACAAAAGACAGCCTATCTCAAATGCAGTGCGGAATTCACTGATAATAAATGCCGGAATAACTATATGCAAATCTATGTCCATCAGACTTGTTGGGGGTTCTATTCTGGCCATCCGCACAAAAAGAGTTAAATCGGCTTCCCGGCACTGCCGAAGCATAAATTCTTTTACGCAATCACCAGCCCTGGTACCCGCAGTTTGAAAATCAATCTCGTTCGCAAGATAAGGCTGGATGGCATTCGTGTTGGCCTTGGTGAATGTAGGAGCCATTGTGTACAGCGTCAGAAATAAAGCTAAACCCATCATTGCAATCGTAGGAGGTATGCTCTGCGTGGTCAAAGCACGTCGAATAAAAGACAAAACAATAGCTATTCTTGTAAAGGAAGTCATCATCACCATAAGACTCGGCAGAATCGCCAGGCCGCTAAAGATGATTACAAGTTTGACAGGTGTTGACCAATCTTTGCCTTTGGTCTCGTTGGTCGCCGCCTTATCTATAACCGTCATCAAATCCGTGATGCTTGGAATACCGTTTGCCGGAGCACTTGCCGTGGAAGTATTGCCAGGCAGCCCAGGTTGCACTGGGATCACATTGACATTCTGGCCAAAAGAGAACCCGGCTGGTATCAAAACAAAAAACGCCGGAAAAAACATTTTCATAAGCTTGCCGGTCATCTATATCCTCAATTATTTTCTATTTCAAGGTTTCTGCAAAATCGAGGTTAGGCATAACTCTAATCCGTTAAGGCACTGGTTAAGTCGGCCAATCTTGTGATGTTCTCATTTGTACTGCCTATAAGGAACCGTCGCTCCCCTATCTCGAGCAGATGCACTGCCTTGCGTGGCCCGAGGTGAACTGTTTCGGCGATACGAATCTCTTTGCCCGGCAGGTTAGTAATCTTGGCGCCAAACTTTTTTGAAACGTAAATCGCCGCTGCGCCCAGAGCAACAATGAACAAAAGCGAAGCCATAAATTTAAAGAACAACTCACGGGTACTTAGTCTATCACCCGTCCTCGTCGAAAAATTAGGGTCATTTTCAAATAAAGAACCGGATTTGGATTCGCCTGTTAGAAGCGAACCTTTCGGTTTTGAATTTTCCAACCCAGCTACGGCCTCGGCCTCCGCCGAGACGAGTTCTGTTCCATCGGTAGCCGACTTGGCCGAGCAGACCAACAGCACACCGCTGCCCAAAGCAATTGTTATCAAAAAAACAACGATTATTTTCCTGTATCGCACCACGCTACAAAATACCAAATTAAAAAGTGCTTAAAGTGTCTAAAGTTTAGAGTGCCTAAAGTTATGGATTATTTTTTTACTTTAGCTCACTTTAGGCACTTTAGTTCACTCTAAACACTTTTTCATGTGCAAATAGCGTGCCGAAATGCCAAAATGGGCATTAGTAGGACGTCAGCAGGACTTTCGATGCGAGAATTGGCGCATAATCGGACAAACTGTCGAAAAACTTAACACGGGCACGAATTAATCGTCAGCCCTGAGGACTGCGATTAGGATCTGCGACTGTTTGGAAATTGGGCTGTCCTGTCGCACCCAATCACCTCCCGGCCCCGCTCCCCACCAATAAACAGACCACTTAGACCAGCCCCCAAATGCACTGCGTTGCGTTTGGAAACCCGACCCCGAAGACAAAATACCTTTCAGATAATCCGCCACCGCCTTGGCCCGCTTAGCTGAAAGTATCCACTGCTCTTTCTCGGCTGCCTGGTCATCGGCTAAACCAAGCACATAAAGCTTAATTGGTCTGGAATCCGCCATGGCGGACTGTAAATGCGAGCAAAAGCCACCTAAGAACTGCTTTGCCGGCTCATCCAGGCGTGCATCACCCCGCGAGAAGCGAATGTTAGTTACCGAAAAATCGGTTTTCTTTGCGGCTACTTCTGACGGCATGGTCTTCATAGATTGGCGTAGTTCATTGAAGACCTGACGAATTTTCTCCTCTTTTGTATGTATGCTCCTGCCCTCATATAACCTATCGGGCTTGCTTATGAAATACTTGATTTTAAAATGACCGAAATCGGGTCTTGGTTTCCTACCCAAAAGCATGCCAAGCCCAAGGCTTCTAATCGCAAACGAGAAGGAATCTCGGCCCTTGTAAAATATTTCTTCGTCCTGTACACTCGCAAGGCTCAACAGCATCACAAAGAATGTCAACAGCAGCGTTACCATATCTGAAAACGTAACGATATATCCCGCGACTTTAGGTCCACTTTTTTCTGTTTTTGAGCGTTGCGTTTTGGCCATTTGGATATCAGGGCACTTCTTTTGAAAATCCGACAATTAAGAAAATTATAAAGTGCCTAAAGTGAGCTAAAGTTTCAGACTATCAGCATATCAGACTACCAGGTAGTGGGCATTAGGTTATCTGGACATCAGGCTCGTTTTTCCTGATACCCTGCTCTGTTGATAACCTGCATCCTGGTTTCCTGATCTGCTGATATCCATACTTCAACCACTTTAGGCACTATAAACTTTAGGCACTTTAGTTCACTTGTGAATTTTCAATTGTAAATGCTCCGTTCTAACAAAACTATCTCAACAGTACGTTCAGGCTCCCCCGCACCAATTAGGCGTGAGCCTAAGCTCAATTGGTGCGGGGCCAGAGTACTTGCCGCCGAGATGCTGAACCACTTCTTATCGAGGTTATGCTCGGTTGTAAGATATTTCATGACCGCCCAAGCCCGCGGCAAACCAAGCTGTTCAGCGCCCTCTTCGCTCGTCAGCCCATTTTCGCTAACAACTACACGGCTGGGTACCTCTTCTAAGAACGACGCCATTTGAGTCATAATGCGACTACCTTCAGCCGAAATAAGCGTACCTTTACCCCAAAAGATTCTTTCCGATGAGATTGAGAATACCTTCAGGCGGCGGAAATCCACGGGCGTATCTTCTTTTAAGTTGTCGTCCAACCCTTTAATCAAGGTAGGTTTTTCGCTGCCTTCGACCAGTTCCGGTGTCATTTCAATTTGCTCCGTAGGCAGGACTGCATCTCTATTTTTTTCGTCCGGCTGGCTGACCCCGGGCAGAGCCTCCATGAAAATCACTCTTAATTTCCGAAAAACTTTGTCATCGAAAGACGAGAAACTCAAAAGAAGCACAAAGAACGTCAACAGCAGCGTCATACAATCACTGAAAGTTACCATCCATTCCGGTGCGCCTGGAGCTTCATCGGATTCTGCCTGTTTGCTCCCACGTCCCATTATACAGTAGCCTTTACTTCTTCCCGTCTGCCCTGTGAGATAAATGCCTGGAGTTTTTCTCGAACAATGGTCGGATTATCACCTTGGGCAATAGCACAGACGCCTTCTACAATCATCTCTATTGCGGTTGTTTCCGCTTTGGAATAAATCCCCAATTTGCCTGCCAATGGGATAAAAATCAAATTGGCTGATAACGCACCATAAAAAGTAGTAAGCAGAGCTACCGCCATTCCTCCACCAATCGCGTCAGGTGAATCCAGGTTTCTGAGCATTTGCACCAAACCGATAAGTGTGCCTATCATCCCAAAAGCAGGTGCGGCCGCCCCCATAAACTCCAAAATCTTTTTGCCGGTCGAATGACGGTCCTGAAGGTACTGAATCTCAATAGACATAAAGTCCCGAATTTGTTCGGAATCCCGTCCATCCACAAGCATCTGCAAGCCCTTGATGAAAAATGAATTGTCTAAGTTGGGAATCTCCTGCTCCAAAGCCAGCGCTCCGTCACGTCTGTTGATGGCTGCATAATTAACCATTTTTTGAATCAGCTCCGATTGTGACGGCACCTTCGCAATAATCGTTTTCTTGACTATCGAAAATATTCCCAAAAACTGCGGTAGTGAAAAATGTATGAGCGTAGCACACAGCATACCTCCTATGGTGATGGCCATTGAGGGAATATGGACGAATATCTGCCAACCACCACCGGCAACAATGGCGGTTGTAATGACCATAAAACCAAGTAGTATTCCTATTATCGTTGCAATATCCACAGGGCTAATTTCCTTCAATTACCTGTTTTAATTTCTGGGTCAAAAGCGCTGCCAGCTTGGGCTCAGTAGTGGTTAACTCAGCCAACAGCTTGGCTTTGGTCCTCTCGGTCATATAGTACAGAATCTTCACTGCTTCATCAAAGCCAATGCCCTGGCTATCAACCTTATCAGGTTGCGTTTGGCTCGTACACAGACTAATCACTATCTTGCCTGCACTAGAGGCATCCATCTTGTCATAGGTAGCTGCTATTAATACCAGGTTGTCCTTCTCGATCTGAGCAACCTCAAGCATGCTTTTGAGCAACTTATCGCGCTCATCCTTGAGATTAGCGACGATTGTAGCAAGCTCGATTCGCAGATCATTGAGGTTTTCGATGTCCTTCTTTAACGTATCCTGGGCCATCTGCAATCTCTGTTCCCGCACCTCAAGGTTCTGGAGCTTACCATTATACTCCTGCACTTTCTCCCTGACCTCAAAGACAAGATTTTTGAGCTGCTTTTCCGTCATAGCTTTTTTCTCTATGTCAGAAGCCGTGCCAACGGCACCTATCACACCGGCTCCCGGCTGGGGCAGTTCCGGAACAGCCCCCCCGCCGACAAGCGTCGGCTGAACAGATTCATCGGGACGGCTTGACGGAGACGGTTTAGTAAGCCACCCCAAAACAAACGCTCCGGAAAAACTTACCAGTCCCGTTGCTGCCGTGATTATTATCAGTTTCTTACTCACTGGTTTTTCTCCTAACAAGACTTTTGCAAAATTTCAGCTCCTAACTTTACTTTGCGCTCTCCGAACAAATGAAACTGTAGCTCCCTCATCCAATTGTTTCTGCTCAAGTCTCTCTTGTTCCTTTATAAATTGCATTTTTGCTTCGGTTCGTAATTTTTCCAGGCCTTCTTTTAACCTTCTGAGTTTTAAAACTTCAGCAACTTTATCTCTTTGTTGTGATTCCAGTTCGTTCACTTTATCTTCGAGCTTCTTAATTTGCTCATCACTTGCTGCTGAAAACTTGAGAAAAAATTCCTGCTTACCTAATCGCTTTTTAGGATTTTCCCCGGTTAAACCATTAACTATATCTTCCAACATCTTCTGCTGTATCAGCAGCTCACCTCGTGTCTGGGCTAACCTTTCCGTCAACTCAAACAATTCTGCTCTGGCTTTTTGTTCTTCCTTTTTCCTTATGTCAAGGACACGTTGTAACCGCCATACAAACCGTTTCATTTAATTTCCAATTTCCAACTCTCAATACCTGACGAGTGCCCAGAACGCAATTTACCGGGCTTGGGTACCCAGCAGCTCATCCCACGATCGGGTAATAGCAGTTAGCCGCTTGACGGTTTCTTTGAAATTGGTTCTCTCCCGAATAGGCTGAATAAGGAAGTTGTTTATCCTGTCAATCAAGGCTACCGCTCCGTCAATACGTCGATTACTGCCCGACGAAAACGCTCCAATGTTTATTAAGTCTTCAGCATCAATATAAATAGCGTATATTTCTTTGAGCTTCTGTGCAGCAAGCTGGTGCTCTTTGCTGACCACCGCAGGCATCAATCGGCTGATACTCTGTAAAATATCCACAGCGGGATAATGGCTCCTCTCAGCCAATTTTCTCGACAGAACTATATGCCCATCCAGCAGACTCCTGGCACTATCAGCCACGGGGTCAGCCAAATCATCGTTCTCCACCAGTACAGTCAAAATGCCTGTGATACTGCCGGTTTCGGCGCAGCCCAAACGTTCGATAAGTCTCGGCATTAGTGAAAACACGCTCGGACAGTAGCCTTTTGTCGCCGGCGGTTCACCTGCGGCAAGACCTATTTGACGCTGGGCCTGGGCAAAGCGAGTAAGCGAGTCCATCATAAACAAAACATTTTTGCCCTTGTCCCTGAAGTATTCGGCAATTGTAACCGCTACGAATGCCGCCTTTACTCGCTGAATGGGGGGTGAATCTGAGGTGGCAACGACAACCACGCTGCGTGCCAAACCCTCTGCACCGAGGTCTCCCTCGAGAAATTCCCGAACCTCTCTGCCACGCTCGCCTACCAGCGCCACCACATTGACATTTGCCTCACTCGAATTGGCAATATCGCCAAGCAGAACACTCTTGCCCACTCCGCTGCCCGAGAAAATACCTACGCGCTGCCCCTTGCCAAAGGTTAATACACCGTCCATCGACCTGATGCCCAAAGCCAAAGGACTGGTAATTTTCTCTCGGCTCAAAGGCGGCGGACTACTTGCATCTAATGCCTTCTTATCCGTCCCTGCTAATGGGCCTTTATTATCTATTGGCTCTCCCAACCCGTTCACTACCCTACCTAAAACACTTTCGCTTAGGGTAATATGGCGTGGAGTAGTGCGTGCGGTTACCGTATCGCCCGGCGATATACCATCTATATGCTCCAACGGCAACAGGATAAGATGGTCATTCTGGAAACCTACCACTTCAGCTAACACGCGCCGACCATCACGAATCTGGATACCGCAAAGTTCTCCTAAACCTATTGCCGGACCGGTAGATTCAACCGTCAGGCCGGAGACCCGGACCACAAAACCCTGACAATCCAACAAATTTACATCGCGCAGCGCCGAGTGAAACTTCTCAAAATCAATCAAACTGTTACTAACCTCACTCGCAGCCATAACTCATTCCGCCTTTTTAAGTGCTTTACCAACTCTTTCCAGATGTTCGTCAATCAACGATTTGACTATTCCTTTGGGGCTCTCAAGCAGGCATTCCGCCCGTTTTATATTTGGGTCGGAAACAAACTTAATGCCGGCTAAGGCACCATCTGCTTCATCCTGCTGTGCCTTCTGGCATTGCGCAAAATCTTCAGGATTCAAATGCACTACTATATCCTGGCGCGTCGGAGCATTGTTGAGTGCTTCTTTGACGATAGATTCTATTTCATATGCACCATCTTCCACTTTTTGCACCAAAATCTTTCTGGCGATTTCCACCGAAAGTTTGGCAATTTCTTCTTTGTGCTCGACAAATACTTTGTCGTAACACTCGTTGAGCTTGGTAATCACGGCATTAAGTGCCTGATAAGCCTGCGAAAAAGCTCTTTTCTGAGCCTCCGAATCCTGCGTCAGAATTTGTTCGGCACTCGCTGCTGAATCCGCTCGGCCGCGACCGGACAATTTACCACCGGCGGAATCATCCAGGATTTTAGCCGAGCCGATAGGCTTTTCAAGATGGACTGTAAGTGTCTGCGTCATTTTACTATCGTCCTGTCACTCTAAGTGTCCCTTGCTCATTGGCATCTCGCAGCGGACTGACAACTTCTTCTCTGGCATCAAGAACTTCTTTTTCCAGCGGCTCCTGCATCAATGAGATTTCTTCATCAAGCATAGCCGCAGCCCGCTCAGATATATTTGAGCGTACTTTTTGCACGATATCTTCATCTGCTCCATAAAGCGCCACCGCTAATCTGCTCGGCTCCACGGTTCGCAGCGCTTCCTGCATAGACCTGTCTGCTACTGACGGAATATCCTCCCACGTTATCATCAAACGCCTTACCATTGTGGAGGTTTCCTCATCATGCTTGTTGAGTTCGTCAAGTAGCTGGTCTCGCAGGTCCTTTTCCAGACCACTTAACACAATAGCCAGTTTTCGTAAAGTCTGCTCCGGTTTTTCCGCAAGAGTCTCCCCTTTGAGACTCTTCAGCCGTTCGTTAACCGTAAATGCCATCCGCTGTTTTACTCCGCTGCCCACCAGTTCAGGATTCGTCATCCTGCACACGGCTTTAAGCCGAGCTTCTTCGCTCAAACGCGACAGAACATCCTGACTTTTCTTCGGAGCCAGCTCCGAAAGTACCACAGCAATCGTCTGTGGGTGTTCACCCTCCAGCGCAAGAACCAATTCGTCCGTACTGGCCAGACGAATATCCACAAACAGGTCTTTCTCCCCCATAGCCTTTTTAACCCGGGATTGGATTTTCTCGGCATTGTCTCCGCCAAGTACGCTTACAAGCATTTCGTTAAGAAAAGTTTTCATACTAAATTTATGAGTTTGATTTTGTTGAAGTGAGCTACAGAACTCCTGGGCAACCTTTGCCTGTTCTCTCGCATCGCGCTGTTCCGAGGCGTCCATTCGCGCAAGCTCCATCGCAATCTCTTGAATTTCCTCAGCGTTAAGTCCCTTGAGCAGTTCAGTAGCAGTCGCAGAATCCAGACTCATTAGCAACATCGCAGCTTTTTGTTTACCCGTCAACATCGCAACATTCTTCTATAAACGCAAGCTCACTTTTCTCATTCATTTCACGCAAGACCTGGACAATTTCCTCTCTGGCTTGCTCAATATCTTCCTTTTCGTAAGCTGATACAAGTAACGCCTGCTCATTCAGAACAACAGCCATCGGCTCAGAGATATTGGATTTTATTTTCTGAATGAGCTGATTGTCGGCCTTGACCAATGCCAACGCTAATTTCTTTACGTCAATTCTTCTCAAGGCCTTCTGCAGCGACCTGTCAGCAAGTTGCAGAATATCCTCCCATACTATCATTAAGTCAGCTACCATTTCACCGGCCCGTCTGTCTTTGCCCTGTATGATGCCAAGCAGACCATCTCGAATCTCTTTACCCAGGTTTCGCAAAACAACAGCCAATTTTCTTAAAGACGATTCAGACCGTGTTGGTATAGGTCCACCTGCACCCCCGTTCTTGCTTTCGCAAGAAAGCACGGGGGGAGCAATAGCCTCAAGACGTCTGCAAACCACTTCTGCTATTCGTGTCTTTGCTTTGGCGCTCATAGCCCCACAACTGCTCATCCTGTTGACAACACTAACTCGGATACCCCAGTCCAAAAAGCTGAGCACCTCCGAGTTTTTCTCCGCCGGCAGTTCTGATAAAACCACCGCAGCAGTCTGAGGGTGCCCATTCTCCAGAACCGATGCTATCGTTTGGGACTCGGCAGAACGAATAGATATGAAAGGGTCGTCTTTGTAAAGCAGTTCCTGTATTCCGGTCTGGATATGCTCTGTCTTCTCATCACCTACGGTATTCTTCAATACTTCTTTCAGGAAGCCATTAAGGCGAAATCCCTTGTTATCCGTAGGGTGGGGCTTGCCCCACCGAGATGGTGCGGGTAGTTTTGTACGGTGGGCTAAAGCCCGCCCTACGAAACTGTTCGGTGGGCTACGAAAGTCCTTGGGCCGCAGCGAATTACAGAACTGCCGGGCAAGTTTCAAGCTCTCCCTGTTTCTGCTGAAATCAGCGGCATCCAGATGTGCCAATTCAACTGCCAATTCCTGAACCACCTCGTCGTCAACACCCTTGAGCAGCTCAGCAGCGGTTGCTGAATCAAGGTTCATTAACAACATTGCAGCCTTTTGCTTTCCCGTCAATGCCGTTTTTGCATCTCGGAGCCGCTTGTCCTGCTGCGGCCTCGGGCTTCGCCGCGACGAGTCAGGAGTCTGCAACGGACGGATACCCGCCTTGTATCTCGTTCGATGAAATTTTCTACTCGAAATTTGATATTCCTTGTTCGGCATTCGATATTTGTGCCTTGTATATCCTATTGCTTATTGTTTCACTATACGCATCACAATTCACGCATCGTGATCTTTAGCCCCCCTTTTCTTCGAGCCAACTGGCAAACAATTGCTTGACACGCTCAGGGTCTTGTTCCAAAGCACTGGCTATTTGTCTGCGCAAGACTAATGGTTCCGAGCCCCCGCCTCCACCTGGAAGAAGCCCGGCGGCCCCTTCCGCTTCAGGCAATTGCCCCGCCGCGGCCGTCGATGCCACCTTACTCTTTGCACCACGGAACATACGAAGAACAAGCAGCGCGCAAACTGCCATAATGCCTAAAGAAGCCTGGCGGGCAATTGATATATAGCGAGGCCAACTGGACGGCTCTTCCTCAACCAGTGATTCAAGCGGACGATTGAACTTAACATTAACTACTTTGATTGCAGTTTCATCCTCAAGACCAAGAGCGTTTTGGATAATTGCCACTACATCAGTTTCGTCCATTATCTTTGCGGCGGTACTACTGGAACCTGCATCATTAGCGTCTGATATCGACAAGTCAACAAAAGCCGCTACTTTCAGAGATTTTATTTGGCCCGGCAAAACAACCTCCTGCTTTACAGTCTTGCCGATCTCGTATTCGGTAATAATTGTTTCATCTTTTATCGTACTTCCCGCTATAGCCGGCTGGCCCGCTGCCGATGGTGTGCCGACTCCAATTTCAGAACCGCTTGTAATCTCTTCTTTTGTAGGCACTCCCTTTGGCTCAAGCTTTTCCGTAACGGTGCTAACGCTGTTCATATCAATAATGGCACTGACTTTCACCGATGCCCGGCCGGGTCCCAAAACAGCAGCAAGCATATCCTCAACCTTGTTCGCCAAGTTCTCCTCTACCCTTTCCCTATAATCCTGAACAGTGCCTGCCCCGCTGGCCATAGTTGGGTCAGACTCACGAGAAAGAAGATTGCCCTGGCTGTCTATCACAGTAACATTTTCCGAGGTAAGCCCTTCAACACTGCCGGAGACCAAATGAGTAATTGCTGCGATATTCAAAGCGCTCAATTTATAACCCGGTCTTAGTCGAAGAACCACGGAAGCGGTGGTTTTGCCGGCATCAGGTGTAAAAAGTGTTTGTTCAGGGCTTACTAAATGGATACGGGCGTGAACGACTCCGTCTATCATTTGGATGCTCTTGGCAAGTTCTTCCTGGAGTGCTCGCTTGAGGTTGACGCTTTGGACGAACGGGCTGATGCCGATTTTTTCATTATCAAATATCTTGTAACCACCCTGCTCACCTATCGGAAGGCCCTCTTTTGCCATATCCAAACGAAGCTGATATACCTGTTCTTTCGGAACGTAGATACTTGTCCCCCCGTTTCGCAATTCGTAAGCAATGCCTTTATCACTGATTTTCTCTGTAATCTTGGCCGCCTCTTCGGGCGCAATTTCCTGGTATAGCATTCTCATATCAGGCCTGCGGGCCCAATAAGTAAGCAGAACACCGGCAGCAACAAATGTAAGAAAAAGCGCAATAAGCAAGGCCCGCTGAACGAGACCTATCTTTTGCCAAACCGCCATTATCTTTTGGAAAAAGTTCATTAAGCCACTTTACTAATCAAGCACGAAGCACGAAATTCTAAATCCGAAACAAATTCAAATGACAAAAATCCAAAATCCAAAACGTTTTTGGCATTTGGTAATTTGAATTTCGATATTGTTTCGAATTTAGATATTCGAATTTTGGATTTAATAATTAGTTACATTGGCATATTCATAGTTTGCTTATACGCTTCAATCAGCTTATTTCTAACGCCCACAAGAAGCTTGAAACTTATATCAGCTTTAGCCACCGCCGATATCACTGAGGTGATATCCTCATTCTTACCCGATAACAAATCCTTTATGGACATATTTGAGGACTGTTGAAGGTCATCAACCTTGGATATGTAGTTCTTCACAGCATTAGCAAAGTCTGCCTTCTTGTCGTCTGAATCCTCCACTTTCGGCATCCCGGAAGAATCGTGATTAGTTCTGGGTTGTACCGAGTGTGGTTCCAAAACACCCTTCATTAGGTTTTGGACACCAGGTATATTTGCATTTAAGTTAACCATTACTTATTCCTCAACTTATCGAAGTAATTCGAGCGTGGTTTCCACCATTCGCTGGTAACGCTTCAAAACCGCTACGTTGGCTTGATATACCCGCGTTGCAATATTAAGATTTATCATCTCAACAGGCAAATTTACATTGGGCATAGCAACGTATCCATCCTCATCCGCCCAAGGGCTGCCGGGGTCGTAAACCCTAAGAAAATCGCCCATATCCGGAAGTATTTTTTCCAGTTCAACACCGCCCAAATCACCATCTGATTTGAACATCGCTTCGAGCCTGCGATAAGGCTCACCCTTGCCGGCATCGGTTGTGCGGGCATTGGCAACATTCGACGAAATCACTTCCATCTGTTTGCCCTGTGCTCGCAAACCCGAAATTGCTATATCTATAGGGCCGAAGAGATTGTCAACTTTCATTTGCTCTGTCCCTTTCTCGATTGTTTCCAAACCGTGGCACGGGCTTCCAGCCCGTAAAAACACGGCCAAGCCTGTCCTGAGCGGAGCCGAAGGGATGGCCGTGCCACGTGCCACGACAACCAACAATGGATTACTACCTTGCGCCTACGTTCATTGCCAATTCAATCTGTCTGTACCTCTTGTTGAGCAGCCGAATAAATGTCGTATAGCGAAGACTATTTTTAATCATTGCACCCACTTCGTTTTCCAAAGTAACATCGTTACCGTTTAACTTTACGAGTGTCTGTTTGGGTTGATAAATCTGCGGCTCAAGCTCACTAAGGTCAACTGACCCGGATGAATCCAATGATTTGGCAAGTAACTCTTCAAACTTGACATCAATCCTGCGGTATCCCGGAGTTTCAAGATTGGCAACATTATTGGCGATCGCTTTCTGGCGAAAGCCTTCAGCCTTTATACCGGCCTCGATAAGAGCTATTATGCTATTTGTCTTAGACATCTGAAGTTTCCCAATATTTATGGCTTCCTGCAAAGCAAGATTTATACACAAGCCCTGCCTGACAAAATATATAAGCAAGAATCGTGCCAAACGTTTAAAGCCGGTCATTTTCAGCATATTAACCCTTATGCTGTGTGAAAAACCGCCTTAAGCCCGAATAATCGCTTATTTGGGCGGCAGTAGTGATGTCAGGATTTTATACAATGGCGTGCCTTTTTTGACATGCTCACACCTCTGGAAGAGTCCTTCAACGTACCCTCAAACCGAACCGGAAATTCTTTCCTACCCCCAGAATATTTCTCCGTGAACGCCGCTAACAGCAAGGCATTTTCGACCAATCGCCGTCTTTTTAGTATTCATAAGTTCGGTAATAGCAAAGTTTTATCATTTGCCAGGAGTTGCTCCACAAATATTGGCACAACAGTTGCTTATATTATGTTGGTTTTATGGGTTTTGGCGTATGAATGCTAACTTGTTGACAATCGATAATATGTTGTTTGCGGTAACAGCCGTCGCAGCCCCTCCTGTATCCAAACCTAATACATTCACAAATGCCACGCATTTTCCCCCGCCCTCAGATGATACCCCACCGCCTCCTAACACTCCCGAATCAACAACGCCCGATAATACGCCTGCTCCCCCCTCAAATAAACCTATAAACAAACCGCCGCAGGAGTTTAGGCATACGCTTCGCAAAACAGTAATGAATAAAACGCCCCAGAAAGCACAGGATAACATAAAATCGGAAAAACAAGACCCGGCTTCCACGATATCTTCCAAGACGAATCCTACCCAATCTCTTTCGGCTCCAGAAACCCCAATTACACTTGGGGCTCTCGTCAAAGAGGCCGCCACAAAAATGGAGCCGAAAACAGGGTGCCAACTTGCCCAATTGATCGCCAACGTGAAAGATGGCAAATCAGCCGAAATCAAACTGCTCGTAACCACTGACAAGGGCCAACTTGGACTCAAAACCGTTTTGCCAGACACATCCAAGAGCCAACCCGGACCCAAAACCGTCTTATCTAACATATCCGAGATTACGCCTACTGCCGGTACGCAGCCCCTGCCGGCAACAAGCAGGGGTAAAAACATCGATAAAATACCGATATCAAATAGCACGTTTGTATCCGACAAAGCTCCAACCAATGGGGAAAACGCCAAAGAACTGATGTCCGATGCTCTCGTTGATACCGACGGCAAAACAACCGCGACTAACGAAAAAACGGCTCCAGCGGACACTTCACTTGTCGCTGGCAGCCCCAAAAGCTCTGTATTGAGCGGCAAAAAACTGGGAACTGATACTCTTGTTGATGATGACAGCAAAACGACCAACGAAGAAACAACTATTACAGATAAGTCAGCCATCCTCGGCAATGAAAAAACGCCGGCGTTTAAAACCAACTTCCCACCAGTTCAGACCAAATTCGCCGAAGCCGAGTCTCAGCCTGTCGGGATTACTCCGGAAAAGTCTACACCGCTCGCCAATAAACCTTCTGAAGGTAAAGCAGCCGTCCCCGAAATACTCTCAGAATCTTCAGGTGGCAACGGCAAAGAGTCCCCACATACCGGGAACAAACTCTCAGATAACCCTGCTGTGCAAATGTTGAATGTAACAGACGTCCAGGTATCCACCAGCCAAACAAAAAACCGCGGCAGTTCGACCTCCAATAATAGCTCTAATTCAGACCTTGAACAAATACTCTCGCACAACAACCCACAAACTCCCGTTACAGAGCAATCCCCCAGTTCTGCAGAGGGCGCAAAGAGCTTCAATCTGCCGGGACAGACTTCGCCCAGCGATGTCTCTGCAGATATTGGCAAACAGATTCTTGAATCTATTCACAGCTCTTTATCCCAGGAAGGACAGAACCAGCAGATTACAGTTCGCCTCAATCCACCGGAACTGGGGAAGGTTTTCATAAAAATCCAGGAGCAGGACAACCAAATAACGGGCCTGTTGGAAGTCAGCAAGACACAAACCAGAATAGAGATACAGCAGGCACTACCGCAGATAATCCGAAGTCTTCAGGATTCAGGCATTCAGATAAGGCGGCTTGAAGTTGGGCTCTCCCAGGGTGAACAACCAGAGCAAGAAGCTCTTAAAGACCCATCGCTGCAAAACGGCTGGGCCCAGCAACAGGACCCAACAAATTCATATATGGGGGGAAATAATCCCGATGCCAGGGAGATTAACGAATGGTTAATAAACAATAATAGCTACGGGAACATTTCCGAATTACAGGAGGCGCTCATTACTGATGGCATAAATATGCTGGCATAAATATACAGATGACAACTGTTACTAAAACCATAGAAAACGCTGTGCAATATCATCAGTGTGGACATCTTCAGAGAGCCGAGCAATTGTACCGGCTGGTTCTGCAAAACGACCCTAATAATTCTGTTGCACTGCATTCATTAGGCGTGATAGCTCATCAGAGGGAAAAACACGATATAGCTGTTGAACTAATCAGCAAAGCGATTGCAAATAATCCTCAAATACCGCAATTCCACAATACTCTTGGGCTTGTCCTTGAGGCACTTGGAAAATTTGAAGAAGCAGTTGCTTCCTATCAACAAGCAGTATCTATCAAGCCTGATTACGCCGAAGCTTATTACAATACGGCGGTCGCACTGCAATCGCAGGAGCAATATGCCGCCGCGGTTGAAAAATGTAAGCAGGCAATATCGCTCAGACCCGATTATGCCGAGGCTTACAACACGATGGGCTTCTCTCTGGAAAAACAGGAGCGGTATCCCGAGGCGATTGAAAATTACAAGAAGGCGCTACAATTCAAACCGGACTTCGCTGAGGCATACAACCATTTGGGGGTCGTTCTAAATACCCAGGAGCGCTCGGCTGAGGCGCTCGAAAATTACAAACAGGCGATGCAGCTCGACCCGGACTATACTGAGGTACACTGGAACCTGTCGCTTGCGCTCCTGCGAACAGGGAGGCTCATCGAGGGTTGGAAAGAGTACGAATGGCGACGAAATCCTGAGTTGGGGATGACCACGTATCCTCACTGCAATGAGACACCACGGTGGGACGGTTCGTGCTTCACAAGCAAGAGGCTTCTTGTTCATTATGAGCAGGGATTGGGCGACACTTTGCATTTCGTGCGATATTTACCTATGGTCAAAGCCCGAGGCGGAACGGTGATACTCGAAGTAAGGAAACCACTATACAGACTTTTACAGGGCTTTCCGGGGGCTGACGAGTTGGTCGAGGCATCGTTCGATGACAAGCCGGCCGTGAAGTTTGATTATCATGTCTCCCTTATGGATCTGCCCAAAATATTCGCAACCACCCTGGAGACGATTCCCGCCGAGGTTCCATATATTCGCGCCTGTCCGACAAAGGCAGAGTATTGGCGAAAGAAGCTTGCAAGTACGGATTTCAAGGTGGGTATTGTTTGGGCAGGCTCTCCCATGCACGGTAAGGACCGTTACCGTTCCTGTACGTTGAAGTGCTTTGCACCGCTGACAGAGGTTGACGGCGTGCGGTTATACGGATTACAGAAAGACGAAGCGGCTGCGCAGGCCGAAGAAGTGGCTGATGAAATGGCAATAACAAACCTTGGAACCGAGTTCGAGGACTTCGCGGATACTGCCGCTGCGATAGAGAACTTGGATATTGTTGTTTCAGTGGATACGGCTGTTCTACACCTTGCTGGGGCAATGGGTAAGCCGGTCTGGGCACTTTTGTCTTTCTCACCTGACTGGCGATGGATGCTGGACCGCCGGGACAGCCCTTGGTACCCGAATATGAAGCTTTTCCGACAGAAAAAATGGGGCCAATGGGAACCTGTATTTAAAAGTGTTTCTGAAGAATTGCGAACGATGGCAGCAAAGCATAGAATTGGAAGTCATAAGCTTCAGCGCTCAGTCACCAAAGTTGTGGAGCGTCGGCGACCTTCGCAGCCGCTTCGGCGGAGAAGGCTTAATTATGGACAGGAAAAAAAGACTCAAGATATAATCCAACATTATAAGAACAACGCAATACAACACCACCAAAGTGGACACCTTCAAAAGGCCGAGCAATTGTACCGGTTGATTCTGGAAAATGACTCTGATAATCCTATCGCACTGCATTCATTGGGAGTAATAGCTCATCAGAGAGGAAAACATAACAAAGCTGCTGAGTTGATTGGCAGAGCGATTGAAAACAAACCACAGATACCGCAATTCCACAATACCCTCGGGCTTGTCTTCGAGGCCCTTGGAAAATTTGAAGAAGCAGTTGCCGCTTATCAACGGGCGGTTTCTATCAAACCCGATTATGCCGAGGCCTATTATAATAATGCAGTCGCATTGCAATCGCAGGGTCAGTATTCTGCTTCGGTCGAAAAGTGTAAACAGGCGCTATCACTCAAGCCCGATTACGCCGAGGCATACAACACGATGGGCTTCTCTCTGGAAAAGCAAGGGCGGCACACCGAGGCGATTGAAAATTACAAGCACGCGATACGGGTCAAACCGGACTTTGCCGAAGCATACTATAATTTAGCTAATACTCTGCGGGACGGGGCCAAATTCACCGAGGCCATCGCAAATTTTGAACAGGCGATACGGCTCAAACCGGACTTTGTCGAAGCATACTATAATTTAGCTAATACTCTGCAGGACGAGAATAGATGCGACGAGGCGATTGAAAATTACAAACAAGCGATACGGCTCAGACCGGACCTCGTAGCTGCACAGTGGCACCTCTCGCGTGTTCTTTTATTAAGTGGAAGGTTTGAAGAAGGCTGGAGTGGATATGGCTGGTGGCGAAGTAAATTGAATCCTGTTCCTTACCCGCACTGTTTAGAAAAGCCTTACTGGGATGGTTCATCCTTTACAGGCAAGAGACTCTTCGTTCACTACGAGCAGGGACTGGGCGACAACATACAATTCATCAGATACCTGCCTATGGTCAAGGCTCGCGGCGGGACGGTGATTTTTGATGCAAGCAAGCCAATGCTTGGACTTTTGCGCGGGTTTGCAGGGATTGACGAGCTGGTCGAGGCATCGTTCGGCAAAAAGCCGGCCGTGGAGTTTGATTTACATACGCCGCTTTTGGGCTTGCCGAGAATATTCGAAACCACGCTGGAAACAATCCCCGCCGACGTACCATATCTCCATGCTGACCCGGTGAAAGTGGAATACTGGAAGAATAGACTCCCTGAGGGTAAATTCAAGGTGGGCATTGTCTGGGCAGGGTTACCTATGCACGGAAACGACCATAACCGTTCCTGTCACCTGAGACATTTTTCGCCTTTGGCGCAGATTCCGGGTGTGCACCTGTACAGCTTACAAAAGGGTCGAGCTACCGGACAGATAATCGAATTGTCCGGGACAATGGCAGTAGAAAATCTTGGACCCGATTTTGAAGACTTTGCGGATACCGCCGCTGCAATAGAGAACCTGGACCTGGTTATTTCGGTAGATACTTCCGTGCTCCACTTAGCCGGAGCGATGGGTAAGCCGGTCTGGGCACTTCTGCCTTTTTCACCAGACTGGCGATGGATGCTGGACCGCCGGGACAGCCCATGGTACCCAACTATGAAACTTTTCCGCCAGAAAAAACGGAGCCAATGGGAACCTGTATTTAAAAGTATTGCTGAAGAATTGCGAATAATGGCGGCAAAGAGTCAGAAGTCAGAAGTCGGAAGTCGGAAATCAGAAGATGGAAGTCGTAAGTTGGATTCCAGAAATCAAAAGCCAGAATCTGTCTTCTGTCCTCTGTCGTCTGTCCTCTGTTCTCAAATGATTCCAGCTATAATTCCATATTACAAGAACAAAAATCAACTCGAAAAATGCAAAGCTGCCTTAAAAAAGCAAACATTTCAAGAAGTAGAAATATTTATTAGAGACAATAACAACGACAATATATTTTTTACCGCAGCGGTAAACGAAGGCATAAAAAAGTATTTAAGCCAACCCTGTGATTATATTCTTGTACTGAATCAGGATATGTATCTGGAACCTGCTGCCGTGGAAACAATGACGGCATTTATGAATTCGCATCCTGAATGTGGTATCGGTGCTCCATTGCATTTGTATGTTGAGGACCCTGATTATGTGATTTTTGCCGGCGGTTATGAGGCCTTTCCTTTCGGAAAACACCAACATGGTCGGTTATCAGAATTCACTGAAGACGAACAAATTCTTTGGTGCAACGGGGCTTGTATGATACTCAGGAAAGAAATGATTCAGGAAATCGGCTTACTGGACGAAAATTTTGTCCTTCTCGGCAGCGACAGCGATTATTGTTTTACCGCCAGGTCAAGAGGCTGGCAGGTATGGAGAATAGCCGGCGCCAGAGGCATTCATGAATATGGAGTTTCCGGAGTATCAGCGGATGTGGACATCGAAATCCTGAAAATAAAAGATATGACCTACTTCGGCAAAAAATGGCTGACCGGAGAATTATACAAGGAAATGGCATACGAAGGAAAAAGCTATACTCCGGAAATAATCGCCCGATTTATGAACCAATTAAGAGATACCCAAAGCAGATTAGAAAGTTGACACCCGTCGATGCTCGACGCTTGATGCTCGTCGAGAATCGAGTAACGAGTAACGAGAATCGTGTTTACACTTCGACCTTTTTGCTTTCCCATTTGTGACGTGCGGTTTCGATAGATTTCAGAAAAGCTTCCTTGGACCTGTTCATCGAGAAGCGCTCTAAAACCGTCTTCCGGGCCTGCTGACCCATCTCCACCGCCAAATCTCTATCGTCCAATAATATCCTTGCGTATTTCTGCAATTCATCGGGGTCATTGCTCAGAAAGCCGCTTACACCGTGTTCGATAAGTGAACTCGGGTGCCGTTTGCCTTGTATTTTCCTTTAAGTCCCACGATTATATCAAGGTTATATCCCAATACACCAAGCTGATATACCCACGCCTCGTGACAATTAAATACAAGCAATGTTTTTTTCCGATTGTCTTCTTCTGGTTTCTGCATATATTGGCGAACTATACCATATTAGGAAAATTCGAGCAAGAGTTAGCTTTTATTCTCAAGACTTTTTTTGTGTTACAGACCATTATGTGCTCAGAGCATCAATCCGCAAATTCCAGTCTGGATTGTCCGATAATTTAATAAAATATTCCCGATTTTTTTGCCGTTTTTAACAGCCTGTCTGCGATATTAGTCCCGATTTCATCTGGATTACCGGTCCAATGATTTTACCGGTACTTCCATCAAAGAAATTCCTCAAGTCTGTTCTATTTTGGTCGATAATGGCCATTGGAAGCAAATTCTTCCGGCGTGCTTGTTGCACGTTCAAATTAGTATTGGGGGCTTTTGACAGAGCCAAGAGAAATTTGTTCAGTACTTTATTATTAAGGAGTCAAAAATATGTTAGCAATTAAGAACAACCTTATGGCAGTAAACGCCGCACGCCACCTTGGCATGAGCTACAATGCTCTGGCTCAATCGGTTGAAAGGCTGTCGTCAGGCTTGCGCATCAACAGTGCAAAGGACGATGCAGCCGGCCTGGCTGTCCGCGAATTGATGCGAGCCGACATTGCTGTTATCCAGCAGGGTACCCGTAATGCTCAGGACGGCATCAGTATGCTGCAGACAATGGAAGGTGCTATGGCAACAATCGATGATGCCTTAGTGCGTATGCAGCAGTTGGCTGAGCAGGCGGCCACGGGCTCGTACTCTTCTGCACAGAGAACAATTATGGAGAACGAGTTCTCCGAAATGCGCGAGGAAATCGACCGTGTCGCCGGAGCAACCAAGTTTAACGGCATCGCTATGCTCAACAGTGCTACACAAACTATATCAATCCACTTCGGTAAACTTAGCACCGACAAGATTGATATTCTTTCCAGCGATATGACCAGTGCATCGGGTGGTCTTGCTATCACAGGTCTGACCATTTCCGACGTAGCCAGCGCCAAGAATGCATTGACAAAACTGGACCTCGCAATAAGCACCAAGGATACCGCTCGTGCCAAGTTCGGTTACAAGATGAACCGTCTGGAAGGTACCATATCGGTGCTTAACATCCAGTCTGAGAACCTGATGGCAGCCGAATCTCGTGTCTCAGACGTCGATGTGGCGACCGAAATGGCAGAGATGACAAGAAACCAGGTGCTTGCACAGGCCGGTATCTCAATGTTGGCACAGGCCAACACAATGCCTCAGATGGCACTGACACTACTCAGGTAAAAAGCTGCAGCGTTCGAGTTCGAGTGTTGAATGAATTACACTATAGGGGAGATGGCTGGGGCGCAAACCCTTAGCCATCTCCCCATAAATTAAGATACCAGCTAATTCGTCGTGCGTATTGCGTGATGCCTATCGCGCAAAACAAAAACGCAATACGATATAAGCAATACGAGAATCAACGGAGCGAAACTATGAATGGAATCGCAGCATACCAGGACAATACAATTGCAACACAAGGCAAAGGCCGTCTCATTGTTATGCTATACGACGGTGCAATCAAGTTTATGAGGCTGGCAATCAAGGAGCTTGAGATGAACAACTACGAGTCAAAAGGCCACTATATAAACAAAGCTCAGGATATAATCAGTGAGCTCAATGCGGTTCTGGATATAGAGGCCGGCGGCGAAATAGCTACTAACCTTCGCAAGCTCTATTCTTTTATGAATAATCGACTGTCCCAGGCTAATATAAAACATGACCCTCAAATGATTCGTGATTGTATAAAACTAATGGAAGAATTAAACCAGGGTTGGAAGGCCATCACAGGTTAATCAATTGTGAATTTATTGTCGTAGTTAAAATATTATCAAGTGAAAGAATTCCTTTAAAATGCTTTTGTATCAATAAAAATTGGGGAAAAGGGGATTTTGCGATGCTTGAAGCAAAAGATATTATGACCAAGAACGTAGTTTGCATAAAAAAGGACATCCCTGTAGTCGATGCCATAAGACTTATGGCGGGAAACAACATTACCGGCATCCCTGTGGTCGAAGATGATATGATTCTGGTAGGGATTCTTTCGGAACAAGATGTGCTAAGATTATTCCACACCTATCAAGATGAAAAAGACAGGACTGTAAATGATTTTATGACACAACCTGCTATCCACTTTGAAGAGGAGGAACCTTTGCTGGATGTCTGCTATTGTTTGAGGGACAACAATATCAGAAGAGTCCCGGTTACGTCAAATGGCAAAGTGGTAGGCGTTATCAGCAGATCAGATATCCTTAAATACATTCTCCAACTTTGGGATGAAGAAGCTGTACCGGTCGGTGGTGCCACGAATAATACAGAACGATAGATAACCCCCAAATAAATCCATTTATGCGTTTAGCCTAACCCAAGGTCGCCGCCGCCATCAATGTCCCAATATGTGCCGCCGGCCTCGATGTGGCTTTTTCGATTGTCGAGAAGATACCTTTCCCAGCCATCCCGAGTATGGAGGTAAATCACCTTTTCTACTCGAAAGATGAATCAAGGTCTTACATTTATTTTCCCACATCTCGATAGGCTGATAGCTGCCGCTCCAGTTTGCACCTATGATATCCATATCACCATCATTTCCAATATCGCCGACCCGGATGAAATGGGAGCCTTTGGAAGATATGGTCTGCTTTCTCCAAGATGAACCGTTTGCACGATTTATATAAACAGCTACCTCATCGGGGTCGGCTCCCTGGTGCATTTCCGCTGACACCACATCTATCGCGCCATCGCCGTTCATATCCGCGGTTACCAATCCGTGAATAACGCATTCGATGGCCTCGGCGATAATATGTTCGGACCAATTTTCCTTCTTGGGGTCAGACGGTGCTTCGAACCAGGATATCTTATAAAAACTCCCCTTTAGTTCCGACGGTGAAAGAACCACGTCCGGCAGGGTGTCGCCATTGATGTCGGCTATTTGTACGGTTGCATTGGAATGCCAGCAAGCAAACTTATGTGCGCTCCATGCCCCGTTGACTATATCTTGTGTATTTTCGAACCAGATGCCGCCGGTGACAATGTCGGGGTCTCCGTCCTTGTCGATATCGCCCAGAGTGATGCCCTCTCCGTGAGGACAATCAATAACTCTCTCAGTCCACTTATCGTTACCTTCCTGGCGCCAGATATAGATTTTATTGCCTGCTTTATGGCCGAACTCGGACTGGTCTCGTGTGACAATGTCCAGGTCTCCGTCACTGTCCAGGTCGCCGAGCTCTACATCGTGGGTGGGATGATTCGCAACTTTATGGGCTTTCCAAATATTCTTAGCCGGGTCGTCATTAGGTCGAGGATTTTCATACCATATCAAACCTCCCATGACGATGTCTAAGTCGCCGTCACCGTCAACATCGCCCACTTCACCATCAACGGTCTTATATCCACCCTTCGCAACGATTGTTTTAGTCCAGTGGGGGTAAGCATACCATACCAGAGGACCGCTACGACCCCCAATAATGATGTCCAAAAACCCGTCGCCGTTGATATCCCCCATTATCTTTGCCCAGGGGTCCTTCGGCCCTTCGCTGTCTATAACCACATGACGAAATAGTATGTCACTGGCTGGAGAAACGGGCACGTTCGCTTCTAACAAGCGAATCGAAGAGCTCAACAAGAGTAAAAATATAATTTCTACTCTAATTTTTGTGATGAATGTTGGATTCATTTTTCGTCTCCTTTTCTGTTATCATAACTCTAATTATCATTACGCCAGAGGTGCAGGAGCTGATAGTTGTCCCAGGCAGCGCTTACAATATCCAGGTCGCCGTCATTATCCATATCTGCTACCCTGGCGCCGAGATGGCTTTCTTTGCCGCGGTCGGCAATGTGCTCGGTGAAGTTTCCTTTACTATCGTTTTCAAAAATTTGCAGTCGGAATTTTCCTTTGGGCCCTTTATGTTCGCATGTAATGATGTCGAGGTCACCATCTCTGTCCATATCGGCGACATCCAGATTATTAAGGGAGTATTCCGTAACAACGATATGTTTTTTCCAGGTCTGGCTTTTTGGATAACGGGGCTGCTCGAACCAATACAAACTGGCGTCGGGCTCGGGGCCGGGATACCTCTCTTCTGAGACCACGACATCGAGACGTGAATCACCATTTATTTCTGCGATAACAATACGGTCGGGTGCGAAAGCGGTTTTACTAACCAGATGACCCTTCCAATCGGCACTACCATTTCCGGGATTCTCATACCACATCACCATAAAGGTTTTTCCCTCTTTTTTACCGGTGGCAATATCGATATCACCATCGCCATCGATGTCGCCGGTGCCGATGCCCTCGTCCATAGTTTCAGAGGCAATTCGGGTTTTAGACCAGTTTCCGTTTTCGGGATTTTCGGGAATCTGGAAATAGTAGATGCCATCGCCGCAGGCGAGTATGATTTCGGGTTTCCCTCCCGCTATAATCTGGCCCAGCATATAGCCCTGACCGTTGACGTGACCGGTTTTGGGTAATGTGCCGATTTTTTTCGCTTTCCAGGAATTGCCAAGTTTGTCTTCGGCTTCGAGCCAATATACATCCGGCAGAGCTTCGGCGATAGCATCAGTAAAAGAATCACCATCAACATCGACAACAAGCATAGCGTCCACATTGATACTGAAGGTGATGCGCTGCCACCTGCCGCTCATATTACCGCCCGGATTGCGGTAGAAATAACGCCCGGCGATAATGTCCTTGTATCCGTCACCGGTAACATCCGCCATATCCAGTCCGAAGTACTTTAGCCAATTCGGCTCATCCCAGTCACCCCATTTGCCTCGCTTATTATCAACCTCGATGTAAGTCCAATCATCCAAGGTAAGTTTATTCCAGTTTGAGCCCCGTCCACGTTCATTGTATTTTACCATTAAAACCATACCGGGCCACTGGACCTCAATGCCGTGATGAGTAGTCGAGCTGTGGGTGTATAGAGTATTCGTGCCGGACTTGATTAGATTCAGCCGAACATCAAACTCGTCATAGCTTAAATCATGGTTTTTACCAATCTTTGTGACTATCTTCTTGCCATTTATGCCGATTTCATCCGCGGCAACTCCATTCCAGGTGGCCATAACGATTTTTGCAGCGACAGCCTTGCTTAAGTCATCGTTTACATCGGTTTTACACTTGTGCGTATTTCCCACCCGAGTTGACCACCCTTTAGGGACGTTGTATGGCTTGTACATCCTGACCGTTTTGTCGCGAACAAGGCGGATATTTTCCACGGCTGATGTCATATAACACATTCCGGCAGCGTCAACAATTCGAGCCATTATCTTGATGGGTCGGTCCTGGGTAGGAACCCAGGAATTGTCCCATATCACTTTGTAGGGCTTTTTGGTAGCAGTACCAATATGGTTTTTTATTTCGTTGTACAGATAGCGGTAGTGCCATTGGCGGTAGTTGCCGTCACCTTCCCAGTTGAAATCCTCATAGAAACCGATGAAGTCAACCTGCTTGATCGGATGAGGCCCCGTGACCCTGGCCTCAAAAACAGGTGATTCGCTGATGGTCGAACCACCAGATGGTTTTGTGATTGTGCCTGTCGGATGGGGCTTGGAACTGTCATAGTAAACCCTGAACGTTACGCCGTACAAAATCCACTGCGGCCACCACCCGCCCAACGATGTCCCCGGGCTGCATGTAAATTCAAACGTGTTATTACCTTGCTGCAAGTACTTCATAGGAATCCTGACGCAAAGGTAGCGCATATACTGGTATTCCGAATTCGGCGGCCCTTGTCCTGCCTTGCCCGGAATAAAGGATGATTCAGGAATGGGGATCCAGGGATTTGTATTAACACGGATTTTTTTATCTACAGTTCCGCCGTGGCATAGCAGCATTTCGATGTATGCTTCGACTTTGAGGGCGCCGTCCAGGTCGTCGATACGAATGGTGTTTACGGAATTAGGCAGAAATTCTTTTGCCCCTTCGGCTGTGGCATCGGGACCGGTTACCCGCTGCCATTTTCCATCTGGCCTCCACTTATATTCACGAAAAACATCCCCATATCCGGGTTCTGCCAAGGCTAAAGAACTCGCTGTCACAAGTATGATAAATATCGAAATTTGCTTCATTGAAAATCTCCTTTACCCCCTTAGAGAAAGCCACCGTCAGCACAGGCCGTTGATGAGCCGACAACTCTGTGATTTCCAGCCTTGCCTGTTTGAGAGTGCCCATTTGACCCTGTCCACAGCAGCAGAGCGCACCTTCGTAACTCACACGCCTCGGTGAGTAACGCCCCTCGAAGAAGCTTATGCACGAATCCCGCCGAAAAGGCACCAACGGCCAATAGTTGACCTTCAAATCCTTTGCACGGTCTTTATTCACACCGGTAACTACATCATAGTCTCCGTCCTTATCCATATCAAAGACTTTAAGTGAGTGAGCTGCAGCCAATTCACTGGCAATGATGTGTTCCGTCCACGAGCCGTTCTTGGGATTGGGAGACTCATACCAAGAAACCGGATAACCCTTGCGTTCCGAGTGCGAGATGAAGACTTCCACACGACCGTCGCCGGTTATATCTCTGCAGAATACCTTGGTAGCGTTTTTGGACCATTCGCCGCTTTGATTGTGCCACTTTGAGTCAATACTGCGAACCGTCCACTTCCCCGTCAGGTCACCGCCGGGATTTTCCACCCAGTAACCATTTGCTGCCACATCCGGGTCACTGTCACCATCGATATCGCCGACATCCATACCCTCGTGTAGATTGGTAATCTTAAAGTCTTGAACTTTGGTCCACGAGTTAGAAGAATTCTGTCGGAAAACGACGAGCTTATTTTCTTCGTATGTTATCGCGACGAGGTCGAGTTTGTTGTCCCGATTAAAATCTGCTAAGTCCACGTCTTTCAGAAAATCAGGCCCCTGACCAATGTAGTGGTGCTCCCATCCGGGATATTCGTACCAGTAGATTTGCGTAGGCGCTCCGCTTTCGTCCCATTCTCCTGGATGCTCGAATCCGAGGACATCTATATCGCCATCGTTGTCGATGTCGCCGACCGCCATATCTCCGCATGCAAATGTGCCTCTTTTCGGTGCCTTGTTTGCGATAATGTGCCGGGTCCATAATTTGCCGTTTTTCTTTGCCTCGTACCAGCCCAACCAGCCTCCATGGGCATTATTGTTCTGAACAACAAGATCCAAAACGCCGTCGTTGTTTATATCGCCCAAAGCTCTGGCCCACCAGTTCTCGGCATTATCCTCAATCTGCACAGGCTCAAACGATAAATTCGACCCCCCCAAACCAACTGAATCGGCAGCAAACAACAACACGCAAACAAAAACGCAAAACCTGACAAGATATTTTATTTCAACATAGTCACTTGTACTTGCTTTCATAGTTTTCTCCTCTCGATTAAACGTATGTTTTACAAAACAATATCTGCAACATCACTATATCTTCCTTCGCCAACTCGAAGATGGTCCACACCCAGCAACGCTGGGTATCAATACCCGGCGGCGGCGGGCTGGAGTTTATCGCTTTTAACTACCTGGACAGAAAACAGGAAAAGGCAGCGGTTAAGCCGCCTCTGTCCAGTATAGGTCGTTGTGGTGCTCGGGTTGCTCTCCATGTCGGGATAGAACTCGGGCGCGCCTGCTCTTAGGTATCGGGTTTCCGTCACCCCCTTTCGGTCCGTCGTAATTGTAGTGGAACCAGTCGACGTCAATGCAGCCAGTGTCGTCCTTGTCATTCCAACAGTAGAAGCCGAGGCGGTCCCCGCACCAGTTACCGAACTTGATCGTGAACACCGGACCGAAGCGGGTGAACAACTCGCCGTCGGTGCTGTAGGCAAAGTGTGTCCGATTACCGTCGTTGACCGTGCGGATCCAGAGTGTGTCGGTTCTGATGGCCGGTCCGTTTGTCACCTTACCATTGGCGTTGAAGAGCAATTGCTTGACGCCGTTGCTATTCATGCGGACACCGAACAAATGGTAGATGATGCTGAAGCGGACGAAGCCGGCTTGTTGACCGGGTTTCATCCCCGACAAATCAAGCTTTGTGACGACCGTGCCTTTGCCAGTGCCCATGATACGCTGGCTGAGCGTATTACATGCACCCCAGAAATCACCTTTGCCGACAGGAACAGACGCCTTGAGTCGGAGCCAACCAGGATGCTCGGTCAGTGTCCACCGATCATCGCGCGGGTTGTGGTTCCATTCCCACTGAGGTCCGAGCTTGGGGCCATCAAACTCGTCATCGGTCTGCGGCGCGGTGATGGGCTGGCCGGTGACAGGTTTGCGGTAAGACGGCACCGGTTCGCCGATGCCATCGTTGTCCTCGTCCTTGCCGATGATGGGCCAGCCGTCAACCCAGGTGACCGGTTCAAGACACTGCGGGCGACCCTGGAAAGGGTTTGTCGTGTTCTGCACGAGTTGATGAAGGTACCACCAAGACCCATCCGGCGCTTGCACAATCGAGCCTTGGACAGCGCTTCGATCAAATGCCTTACCTCGTTCCAAGATGACCTTCCGATTGTAAGGACCGTAGATACTGTCCGTCTTTGAACGCAAGACTATCTGCTTGCGATCGCGGTCAATCCATTCAGATAAGAAGATGTACCACGTTCCGTTGATTTTGTTGATCTTGCAGGACTCGCATCTGCCCTGGTCGTAGATGACACGCCCTTCGTCCAGGACTTTCCTGCCGTCCCAACTCATTTTGAACAGGCGTATTTGAGTAACCTTTACTTTCTTGTCTGGCACTCTGCCGAAATTGCAGACCAAGTAGGCCTGTTTAGCTTCGTCATCCCAGAAGACTCCCGGGTCCTTCCAACCCTGTCTAAGGAGCACGCAGATTGGCTCGTCCCACGGCCCACGGATGTCTGAAGCGCTAATCATGTACAAGCCGCTCTTGGTGTCGATCATGTAGCAGTACCATCGGCCCTCGTGGTATGCCAGATCGCCGGCCCAGACGCCATACTTGTACCCCTTCATCTGATCCGGACGATAATTCGGTTCCCACGAGAGCTTCTTATATACGTGCCCGACCAGTGACCAGTTGACCAGATCCTTCGACTCGAGGATCATCATGCCCGGTGACATGTGCTGCTTCGACGAGATCATGTAATACATACCATGGTGCTCGACTGTGTCCGAGTCGGGGAAGTCCGCGTTTAGCACCGGATTTCGATAAGTCCCGTCACCCTGATCGCCCCAAGAGCCTATGTCCGAACTCATCACCGAGGCGCGGCCCAGCGGGATGGTTAACAACATTGTTACCCATAACCATCGATATCGCATTTTCGATTCTCCTTATTCAGGTTCTTGTTCTTTTCCTGCCTATCTTTGCTCCCCCGCCCCGCTACGGCCTCGGCCTTCGCCGAGACGAGCCGGCTATTTTTGCAGCCAAACATGTAAGCCGGGAGCCTCATAGCTATATGGTTTTCCCAAAATATCGAGGTCACCGTCTCCATCAAGGTCACCAAGTTTAGATTCATGGTTAGCCTTACCGATGTCAATAACATCCTCGGTGAAGTTTCCTTTGCCGTCTCCCCAATAGATCCTTGTCTTTGCTTTTGCTCCAACTCCAGGCCTGCCCATCTCAGCGACAAAAATATCCAAGTGTCCGTCGTTGTTTATGTCACGTACCGCGATGCTGTGCCCATGAATAACTTTTTCATGCAATTGGTGAGCAACCCATGAGCCATTCTTCCATTGATACCATTTCAGCGGCCCATCGGTGTCACCGGGAACTACGACCACTTCCGGCCTGCCACCGGCAACCAGCTGACCAGCCGCGCTGCGGGTGAACTCTCTGCCCTTGCCATTGTCGATCACATTCTCCCTGAAGTTCGTCCCGCTTTTATGTTTGAACCAGCGGCCGGCGCCGATAATGTCAATCTTGCCGTCAATATCAATATCTGTTGCTGCTAATCCCTCGTATCTGCCGGTAGCCTTAAAGATTACTTTTCGTTCCCATTCTCTATTAACTTTGGGATTCTTTGGAATTTCAATCAGCAGTAGATGCCCAGCTCCTTGATTCCACGATACAAGTTCCGTTTCGCCATCGCCATCGAAATCACCGAATATTTGGTCGTGGTGCTTATTCTTGCTTGAATTCTTGATGATATAACGCTTCCAGGGAGTGTCCTTCTTGAAATTCGGATATGGATTTTCCCACCACCACATCTGATTGCTGCCACTGTCCCCGCCGAAAACAATATCCAGGTCACCGTCGCCGTCGATGTCGAAGTAATCACCTCCAGCCTCGATTCGTAAATGTGTATTGTCGATTACAAACCTGACCCAATTGCCGTCACCTTTGTACTTATACCAGACCACCGAGGGAGTTTTCGTTCGTTCCGTAATAACAAAATCATCTGTCCCGTCCCTGTCGATATCAAGTACAAGACTTGCCGTTTGTTGGCTACCTGCATTGGGCTGTGGGATATTTCCCCTTTCGGTCGAGTAGTATGCCCACGAAGCTAACCCTGCCCCACCGGCATTTCCTGCTATCCATATTGCAGCCACTATTGTCCCGACAATTATTTTCCTATCCATATCGCTTACTCCTTTCCTGAACGAAAAAAAACAATAAATTCACTGAGGCCCTGTCATCAACTTAACGTACTAACATACGGTCTGAAAACCTCACTTTCAAGCTTTTTTACCGATTGACAAGTGAAGAACGGAAAGAATTGAGCGAATTGGTATCGAAGGGCAAAGCAGCAGCTCGAAATACCCCTTCTCGTAAACGTATTATTGATGGTGAGGTTGAAGCTCATTTGATTGCCTTTTTCTCCTTTTCGAATGATTGTCTCGACAATACGGGGCAACCATGTTAGAATCAACCTTATGACGAACCTGGTTCTGTCCCTGTTCATGGCAGATGCAAAATGTTGGCTCATTATAGGAGATTCATAATGGTTGGAACACGTCAAGATAACGGTTTGTTGCAGACATCACTTTTCTTCCTCTTATTCACGTTCATCTTCATTGTGTTCGTGGAACATACAGAGGTAGCTGCCCAGAGTCCCGAATCTGTTTCAGCCCGAGAGATCCTTCGGCTCACCGGTGTCCAAGGTGGACTGGTCGTCAATATAGGCTGCGGCGACGGAAAGTTGACCGCTGCGCTCAGGGCAAATGACGCCTGTGTAGTACATGGGCTTGACACAAATCCGGAGAACGTGGCTCGAGCCCGAAAGCATATTCGCTCGCTGAGCCTATACGGGCCCGTGTCGGTGGAACAGTGGAACGGAACGTCGCTGCCCTACGCCAACAACCTAATCAACCTGTTGGTCTCCGAGCGGCCGCTATCCATCCCGATGGCCGAAGTGATGCGGGTCCTATGTCCGCACGGCGTAGCGTATGTGAAGCAGGATGGCAAGTGGGCCAAGAAGGTCAAACCTTTGCCTGATGATATCGACGAATGGACGCATTACCTCCACGGCCCGGACAACAACGCCGTGGCCATAGACACCCGCGTCGGACCGCCTCGTCATCTCCAGTGGAAGAGCGACCCGATGTGGTGCCGCAGCCATAACGGTGTCCCATCCAGCGTTTCCCTGGTCCTCTCGGCTGCGGGGCGGTTGTTCAGCATCATCGATGAGGGACTCATCGGCCAGCCCGGTCTGCCCGAGCGATGGACACTGGTAGCACGAGATGCATTTAACGGAACGCTGCTCTGGAAAAAGCGACTCCAGGGCCGGTTGCCACAGAAGTCTCTGGTCGCAGTGGGTGATAGGCTGTACTTAGCGTTGGGACGCGGCGGCCCCCTGACGGTTTTGGATGCGGCGACGGGCGAAACACTCCGAACTTTCAAAGACACCGAGGGTTCGGACGAGATCGTCTGCACCAAGGACATAATCGTTCTTCATCGCGGCGGCACGCGACGATCGAAAGACGGCAAGGATGACTCGATTATCGCCGTGGACACCGACAGCGGCCGGTCTCTGTGGCAGAAGCTGTCGAAGCACATTGTACGCAACTCGCTGGCCATCGCGGACGGCAGGGTCTGCTACCACAATGGCGAGGAACTCGTGTGCCTGAACCTTCACAGCGGCAATGTGCTTTGGCGGGCTGCGTGCAAGGCCGGCCAAAGAGGCGGACTCCTGACGATATACCGGGGCGCAGTGCTCTTCACTGCGCAGGGCGGGCTCCAAGCCTTTGCCGCCGAGACAGGAGAGCACTTGTGGAAAGGTCCGGGAGTTAACGCACGGCTCAGCTTGTTCGGAGTTGGCGGTCTGGTCTGGGTCAGCGATATCCAGGAACCCGGCAGGACGTTTTTATGGACCCCTGCCCCAGTTGTGGCCAAGGGATACGCCCCACTGACAGGAGAAGTGAAAAGGACGGTTACGGTGCCGCGTTTAATCACGCCCGGTCACCATATCCGCTGCTATCCAGCCAAGGCCACCGAACGGTATCTCCTGCTACCCAAGCGTGGCGTGGAGTTTGTGGATCTGAAGGGTCAGAACCACATGCGGCACGACTGGCTGCGAGCCCCATGCCGTCACGGTGTTGTGCCGGCCAACGGTTTACTCTACATGCCCCCGCACCAATGTCTCTGTTATCCGGGCGTGAAACTGGCGGGATTTAACGCGCTCTCTGCTGATCTGGGCGAGGAAACGAATATGCCGCAGCAGCGGGAACAGGAGCGGCTTGAGCGCGGAACGGCATACCGCTCTGTGATTCCAGATATCAAATCCAAGTTTTCAGAATCTGACTGGCCCACCTACCGCCACGACGCTCAGCGAAGTGGCCGGGCCGGATGCGACCTGCCCGTCCACCTCCAACGGTTGTGGGAGCAGAAGTTCGACGGTATGATAACCCAGCCAGTCGTCGCCAACGGACGGCTACTGGTGGCCGAGGAAGATGCACACACCGTGTGCTGCCTGGAGGCCGATAGCGGCAAAGCCCTGTGGGAATATACAACCTGCGGCCGTATCGATTCGGCGCCCACGCTCTACAAGGGACTGGTGCTCTTCGGCTCGACTGACGGCTGGGTGTACTGCCTGAGTGCCGCGGACGGCGAACTCGCCTGGCGGTTCCGCGCCGCCCCCGGAGAGCGCCGGATAGTCGTCTTCGGACAATTAGAGTCGGCGTGGCCTGTCCACGGCAGTGTGCTGGTTCAGGACGGGGTGGCCTATTGCACCGCGGGCCGATCATCGTATCTCGACGGCGGCATCTGGGTGTACGCCCTGGACCCGATGACGGGCAAGGTGCTACACCAGCTCCACCTGGAGAGCTCGCAGCCAGACGTAACACGCGAGGCCGGCAGACCTTTCGACATGGAGGGTGCCCGGACCGACCTACTGGTCAGTGATGGTACAGACCTGTACATGTTCTTCCTGCGACTGGCTCCGGATCTCAGTCTCAAGGAGACCCCACGTATCACAAAACTGGGAGACCGCGAGGTCAGCTTGCACCTGATGTCCAATGCAGGATTCCTCGACAAGACGTGGTTCGACCGCACTTATTGGACTTACAGTTGCCGCTGGCCAGGTTATTACTTTGCCTACAACGCGCCGAAGGCCGGCCAGATACTGGTCTTTGACGAGAAGAATACCTACGGCGTACATGTGTTCACAGGCCGACAGGGCCACAGCCCGCGTTTCTGGCCGGGCACGGACGGCTACGAATTGTTCGCCGATACGAACGTCAACAGGCCGGTGTTGCGGCCGACCGCCATCGGACGCGAAAAGGGCGACGGCTATTCCCGCACTTTGCCACCAAAGTGGTCCGTCAGGATACCGGTTCGCGTCCAGGCGATGGTGCTGGCTGGACAGCGTCTCTACCTGGCCGGCCCGCCGGACATCGTTCCCAAGGAAGACCCAATGGCGGCCTTCGAAGGCAGAATGGGCGCACGCCTCTGGGTCGTGTCAGCCTCGAATGGCGAGAAACTGGCCGAATACAAACTCGATCGTTCGCCGGTATTAGATGGTCTGATGGCAGCCAGGGGCCAATTGTACATAGCGACCAAGGACGGCAAGTTAGTATGCATGGGAAAGAAGCAGTAAGTAAAGGATACAAACGAAGTGCAGGAGGCTGCCAAAAACAGGCACCAACATAGAATGTGTGGTTATCAAGATACAAAAGGAGACACACTTATGAGTCGTAGGAAAGAAAAAAAGCGAGTTCCGAATGGCTCGATTTCGAGGCGACAGTGGCTCGGCGGCGCTATTGCCATGGCCACCTTTTCCATTGTGCCGCGGCATGTGCTGGGTGGTAAGAACAATAAACCTCCCTCTGAAAAGTTGAACATCGCGGGCGTGGGCCTCGGCGCCATGGGCAGCGACAACCTGAAAGTCTGCGAAGATGAGAATATCGTCGCCCTGTGCGATACGGACTGGAGCACGGCCTCTGTTACATTCCAGCGCTATCCCAGGGCTAACCGGTACAAGGACTACCGCCGAATGCTGGACAGGGAAAAGAGCCTCGACGCCGTCATTGTGGCCACCCCCGACCACACTCACGCGGTCATCACGGCCGCCGCTATGAAGCGGGGCAAGCATGTCTATACCCAGATGCCACTGGCGCATGACGTGTGGGAGGCACGGCAATTGGCGCAGATAGCCCGCGAGAGCGGTGTTGCCACGCAGATGGGTAATGAGCGGTACTCGGGCCCGACTATCCGCAGCATATGCGAGTGGATCTGGGACGGCTGCATCGGGCCCGTCCGGGAGGTCCACTGTTGGACAAACCGACCCCAGTGGCCCCAGGGGATGGGCCGACCCGAGGGCAGGCCCGTTGTACCATCTGAACTGGATTGGGATCTCTGGCTCGGCCCGGCATCCAAGAGGCCGTACCATCCCACCTATCATCCTTACAATTGGCGGGGCTGGAGGGACTTTGGCACCGGTGCTCTCGGGGCAATGGGCTGCCACGTCATGGACGGTGCCTTCTGGGCGCTGAAGTTGGCCGACGCCGCAACCTTCACCATCGAAGCCGACTCGACCGGGCTCACGGCTGAGAGTTACCCCCAGGCCTCGACGGTCCGCTACCGTTTCGAAGCACGTGGCGATATGCCGCCAGTCACGCTGATCTGGTACGATGGCGGCCGCAGACCACCGCGCCCTAAGGAAATGCCCGATACACGGGAGTTCATCGGCAGTAATGGAACCATCTTCGTCGGCGAGAAGGGGAAACTGACTTTTGGCGCGCTGACTGCCGGGACGAGCCCTGGCCAGGCCGGTCCCAGGTTCATCCCTGAATCACTGGGGCAGTCCTATCGTCCGCCTAAGCCAACCATACCGCGCATCGAGGGCAAGCGCCAGTGGGGCAAGGCAAGACGACACGAGGACGACTGGCTCCGGGCGTGTAAGGGCGGAACGCCCGCATGCTCACATTTCGAGATTGCCGGGGCGCTCACCGAGATGGTCCTGCTGGGCAACGTTGCCCTTCTCTCAGGCAAATCCATCGAGTGGGACAGCAAGAGCGCAAAGATTGTCAACGAATCAGATACAAACAAGTATCTCCGCCGCAGATACCGCCGCGGGTGGTCGCTATAACAGTTCATCTGAAAAAAATATAATGGAATCGTCCTCAAACCTCTTTCCACTGTCCCGGGATGGGGAAGGGGAATTGGCCGTTTCTATCAGCTTTGACCGGGGCCGGGCTGTCGTAGTTCAAGTCGTCGAGGTAGTCGCAGAACTGGAAGTTGGACTCCATTATCTGCTCCCAGGTGATCATCTGGCCGGTATGACAAGCGGCGCGGCCCATTAGCGACGTGAGGTCTGAGTAAACAGCTCGCTTTATCTCATTATGTGGCCGGTCGTTGCGGATACTATCAATGAAGACGTTCCACTCGTACTGCCAGGGACTGTAGCGGTCCTTTGTTGGCGTCCATACGATGTTGGCCTTCTCAATCCGCTGGTCCTTGAACATGTGGACGGTAGCGGCGTGCGTTCTGCCGGAGAACTGCGCCGCGCACTTGGTGCCGTGAATAAAGGTGGCGAATTCCGAGCGTGTTTTGCTGGCTCGACGAAAACCGCAGAACGCCTTGGTGCCGTCGGGGTACGTGTACTCCATGGCATATACGTCGAGGTTTTGCCCGTGGTCCTCGCTGTGGGGCTCGCGCCCGCCCATGCCGACCGCTGAAACCGGCCAGGCATCCTTGATCCAGCAGCACTCGTCAATCTGGTGGATTAGATTATCAACCATGTGGCCTGAGCCGACCCACAAGAGATGGATCTTCCCGAACTGCAGTTGATTCATGAAGTTGTTGGGATCTCTCTGAGGCGTGAGCCACCTGCTGCCTCCGAGGCGATTGGCGCGGATCAGCGGTATCTCGCCCATTTCGCCGTTGCGGATTTTCTCAATCAGCGCCTGGCGGGCCGGGGAATGACGGCACTGGAGTCCTGCGGAAACCTTGATGTTCTTCCTCTTTGCCAATTCATCGGCGCGCAGCAGCCGATGTAAACCGCCCGCATCAGACGCAAAAGGTTTTTCCATAAAGACGTTGATGCCCTTGCGGATGGCGTACTCAACATGCAGTGGCCGGATATAGGATCGCGTCGTGCACAAGGCGATATCGCCGGGCCTGAGGATATCGATGGCCTTGCGGTGAGAATCGAAGCCGAGGAACTTGCGGTCTGGCGATACGTCGATCTTGTCACCGAACTTCTTCTTGAGAGAATCGTGCGACTTGGCCATGCGGTCTTCCCAAAGATCGGCCATAGCGTATAGCTTGACCGGCCCGCTGTTAGGAACAGACAGGGCGTCGCCGACGGCGCCGCTGCCTCGCCCGCCGCAGCCAATCAGCGCCAGGCGGATCGTATTGTTTTCACCGGCGAAGACGACGCTGGGCTGGAGACTCCCGAGCAAGGCCGCACCCGCAGCGAGCGAGCCACTCTGTTTCAGAAACTCTCGACGGTTGAAATTTGATTTGTTGATAGGTTTAGTCATGTCTGTCTCCTTGGTTTGTGATTGAATTTACAAGATTTTACCTTCTTAGGATATGTGCATGATAACACATCTGGGGCCGTGAACGCAAGAAAAAACAACTGAGATTTTCCATTTGATGTCATAAATAATGCTCCTGCACTTTCGCGCCATATTATACAGGGTTCAGCATGTTTTCCTGTTTCGCTAACGCTGCCTGATTGGCCAGACGATCGTGTTGAGCCCCTGCTTAAGGTCTGCAAGTGGCCCGGCGATTGGTCGTGAATAATTCCTGCCATTGAAGTCTGAATCCACTTTGATGGAGTGGCCGTAACGGTCCTCAATGGTTTGCCCGACAGTAGGAAAGACACCGACCAGCTCAGCATTAACCCGCGGCCCTTTCACACGGAACGGCGCGTCATTTACGGAAAACGTGATTATGGCTCTTATAGGATGATCTTTGATGGTAAATTCCGTAACACAAGGGCCGACCACGCTGTTCTCATCGCCGAAGGAGCTTTTCTTTGCTCCCTCCAGGAAGACGTTATAATCCGATGCGTAGCCTGGAGCCGTTTTCACTTGGTCGAGTCCCAGTCGGACAAAGATATTGTTAAACCACTTGTCATCCTGGGCGGTGCCGGATTTGCGTCCGGCCACTTTTGTCGTATGCGGCCTGTAATACTCGGAACGGCGTCTGGTGTCGGGCCTGTACTCGTACCCGCAATCGACAAACAGATTGTGCGCGAACACCGTAGCCTCGGAGTTACTTCTGGTTGGCTGTCCGACGAGGATGTTGTTATCGACAAGAATGGGGCCGTGGTTCATCTCCAGGAATATGGTGGCGGCTTCGGTGTTGTAGATGACATTGCCGGTAATCCGGATGCCTTGGTTGCCAAAGTCAATCCAAATCCCAAAAGCACCCTGCTCCTGTCGGTAAACACCCCGAATCAGGTTGCCGCTAATGACGGTATCCACACTATTGTGAAACTTAATCCCGGCAGTTTCCCAACCACCGAACTCCCTGCGATAGTTGGTATCTTCGATGAGATTGCCGGAGATCAGCGAGCGGGTGGCCCCTTTCTGGCCGGCGATGCCTGCTTGTCCGCACCGTCGGATAACGTTGTTGCGGATGATGTGGTCCCCATAGGCGTCTATATCACGGTAATCAACGCCCGGCGCATGTCCCAGAATGATGCCAACGCAACGGGCGTTGGTGATTGTGCAATTCTCGATGATCCAATGCTTTCCCATCCGCGTACCAACAGCACCCATCTGCAGCTCCAAAGTCGGTGGCGCCCAGTTCGCGGCTGCGTGCATAAAGTTAAAGCCATCGACGGTGATGTATGTAAGGCCGGTAATTTCGGGCATGAAGAGGCTTTCACGAACGTTGATCTCGGTCAGTTCCTTGTTGGGATTGGCCTTGCCGAAATTCGCCCGGATGGTCGTTACCTCTTCGTCCACCCGGCAAAACCAACTGTGCTGGGACTCTGTTACCTCCTGTGCCGTCTTTTTTTCGTAGAAGGCCTCACCATTGAGATAGACGTCCCCGCGATGATGCCACTTACCATAGTTCAGCCAGCCGCCGGAGACCTTCAGGGCGTAGGGATTGTATTCACCGAAGAATGAGGTTGGTAATTCGACTCTCCAAACGCCGTTGGCTTCGCATGTCCAGGAGGTGATGCGTTCGGAACCTTTGATGATGACTTCCTCGCCGGGCGCTGCTCGGTAGGTGATGCGCTTGCTTTCATCGGTGCCACCACGGATGGGTTTGACCCATTCGCGATACGTTCCGGCGTGGATAGTCACGGTATCTCCGGGCTGGGCGAGGGATGCGGCCTTGTTGATGGTGAGATACGGGCGAGCGTGATTCCCGGAAGCCGAATCACTACCCGTTTTTGAGACATGTATTTCACGCGCAAAAATGCCTTCAGAACCGAAGATGACGGTGATGAATATCGCTAACAGTAGAGTTGATCTCCTCATGTTAATGCTCCTTTCAGCAATCCAGCACCAAAAAAGCACTTAGCTGTGCGCTCCGTTTTTGGTGCTGGACGAGGTTACTGCACGTTATGTCGCTTATGATACCCGATACTACATCCGATTTCAACAGCCCCTCTCCAAAAATACTTGTATGTAGATAGACCGCGGACGAAAGTCCTTGAGCAGTAAAGTTTCTGGTAAGGGTCGGTCATTCGCAGAAAACACTTCCGCCGTACAGCTCACCACCAGCAGCAGAATCGTGCTGAGACTTAACCAGTTGTCTTGACCACGGGACATTAACTTCATAATAAATCTCCTTCAATAACGGTCTCATCAACCGGCTGTTGAGCCACTTCATTAAAAAACCCTCTTGTCAGATATGGGATTATGAATGGGCGATACTGGACTTGAACCAGTGACCTCCTGCGTGTAAAGCAGGCGCTCTAACCAACTGAGCTAATCGCCCCGAATTTGTTTATAAAAATACAAATCTTTAGCCCTTGCGTCAAGATTGTTTATATTTTATATTCTCGGCAGGTGAGTATTTATTCTGTAGATATTTTATATGTCCAGCCACGATGGCAATACAATTTTGAGGTGTTCTTATGACATTACTTGAAGTTATTCGTAAAAGATATTCCTGCCGGTCATATCAGGAAAGACCAATAGAGAAGGAAAAGCTCGACAGTCTTTTCGAGGCGGCTCGGCTGGCGCCTTCGGCCAAGAATATGCAGGATTGGCGTTTTGTAGTAGTAACCGAAAAAGAAACTAAACATCAGGTTGCCGAGACCACTAATAGGCCGGAGGTATTTGAGAAAGCAGGCGTTATCATAGCCGCCTGCAGCAACAGCGATGATGTGATGCGTTGCGGCCAGGCGATAGGGCCTATTGACATAGCTATTGCACTTGAACATATCGCCTTGCAGGCAGTGGAGTTAGGGTTGGCGACGTGCTGGATTGGCTCGTTCTATACGGAAAAAGTCAGAGCAATATTGGGCATTCCTGACGATATAGCAATAATAGAGTTGATGACGGTTGGTTATCCGGCTGACAGCCCGAAACAGCCGAGCCGCGAGCCGATAGAAAAGATAGTATGCTACGAGAAATGGCAGTTAAGTTAAATTCGAAATCTGAATATCGAAATTCGAAACAAAATAAAAGTGACTAACGTTTAGAGTGCCTAAAGTTAAAATATGATAACTTTAGCTCACTTTAGCTCACTTTAGGCACTTTAGCTCACTTGATTTTGTTTTGTGCTTCGGATTTGAATTGAAAAACAGGATTTTTAATGTTATATTGTAATGTAGTAATAATCAATAAAAAATAATCAATAATCAATTGACTCTGGGGACGTGGTGTAACGGGAGCACACCGCGGTCGCATCGCGGGAATGAGGGTTCG
>CAYQKF010000014.1:0-59985 GCA_964417935.1 uncultured Pirellulales bacterium | reverse complement strand
TTAAGGTCGGGGTCATTCCAGATGATGCCACTTTCAGTCGCCGGATTATAGAAATCGGTGCACTTATATGAAAAAACTGCCGTCTCACTTGTAACATAATATCCATGGGCAAAACCCGGCGGAATATACATCTGCCTGTGGTTCGCATCGGAAAGGACTTCACTAATCCACTGACCAAAAGTCGGAGAACCTACGCGAATATCGACAGCAACATCCACAACCTGGCCTGATAAAACCTGAACCAATTTACCTTGTGATTGGGGGTATTGAAAATGTAAGCCGCGCAATACCCCTTTTTTGGAAAATGAGGCATTGTCCTGCACAAAAGGGCCCTGGATACCAGCGTTCTCGTAACGCGTCCTGTTCCAGGTCTCTAAAAAGAATCCTCTCTCATCAGAGAACACATCCGGCTCCAATACGAGCACTCCCGGCAGTTTCGTCTCTTTAACATTCATTTTACACTGATATCTCCCAGTTCATAATGCTCATCGAGCATCCTGTGGCACGGGCATCTTGCCCGTGATGAACTCACGGTCTGGAAGACCGTGCCACAAGTACCAATGTCATTGCGGAGGCTCCTTTATGACTAATTCATTGGCTCTGTTGAGTGATTCGAACGTTCCGGCGTCCGTCCACCAGCCGTCAAGGATATCATAGGCCAACCGGCCTTTTGCAATATAAGCGTCATTAACGTGAGTAATTTCAAGCTCGCCGCGAGCTGATGGCTTGAGCATCCGTATTATGTCAAAGACTAAAGCATCGTAAAAATATATTCCGGTTACGGCATAATCCGACTTCGGTTCTTTAGGTTTTTCTTCAATACCAATAACCTTGCCATCGGATAGCTCTGCAACACCGAAACGCTGTGGGTCGGACACTTGCTTGAGGAGTATCATCGCGCCGGTCTTTTGAGCTATGAACTTATCGGCATAAATTTTGAGACTGCTTTTAAAGATATTGTCGCCGAGGATAACAGCCAGAGGTTGGCCTTGTGCGAAATTCTCAGCTAACGCCAGGGCCTGGGCAATTCCGCCCGCCTCATCTTGAACTTTATATGTAAATCGACAGCCGAAGTCTTTTCCGGAGCCCAGCAGACTGACAACATCGCCCATGTGCTCGACGCCGGTTACAATCAGGATTTCCTCAATGCCGATAGAAGTTAATTTTTCAATGGGGTAATATATCATTGGCTTTTGCCCCACGCCAAGCAGATGCTTATTTGTAACCTTGGTCAACGGCATAAGCCGTGAGCCCGTGCCGCCCGCAAGAACAACACCTCTTAAATCCATAATTATCTCCTTAAGCGTTTATCACAATTTTGAGATTGTAAGTACCACAAGTGCCAACGTCAACTGCTGTTTCTGATGGTAAATCCGAATTTCGAAATCTGAAGCACGAAACAATCTCAAAATTTAACCCGCCAACAGCGGGTATCAATCGGAACCCAGCGCTGCTGGGTCAAATGTTCAAAACATTTTTGTCACGCCTTTTAGAAGGGTGCGTTCCCCCATTTGATATTTGAGAATTTGAATTTGTTTCGAATTTCGAGTTTATGCAATTACAGCCTACAAAACAAAGGCTTTAATGTTCTCAGGTAATTGCTTTCGTCGCTCCTGTAGTGAATCCGCCATCTACCAAAATTATCTGGCCTGTAATGTATTCGCAAGCATCCGAAGCCAAAAAGACAACTGTGCCATCAAGGTCATTTGGCTGGCCGGGGCGATTCAGAGGAATGCGCTCCGTAATATAATTTAACCATTCTTTGTTTTCATATAACACTGCGTTTTGTGCTGTTTTAAACCAGCCGGGAGCCAACACGTTGACCGTAATTCCAAATTTACCCCATTCCGCAGCCAGACTCCTGGTCATTGACAGGATAGCCCCTCGGCTCGCTGTATAAGCTGTGATTCCCTCCATACCGAAGACACACGTGCACGAACCGACGTTTATTATCCTGCCATAGTTTCGTTTTATCATCTCCTTAGCGACTGCCTGAGCGCAAAAAAAGCTGCCCTTGAGATTAGTATCCAATACGGTGTCCCAATCCTGCTGAGAAACTTCGGTGCTTGGCTTTCGGATATTCAAGCCGGCATTGTTCACCAGAATATCAATTTTTCCATACTCTTTTATGGTCGTCTGAACCATATTCTCAATGTCGTCCTGTGAAAGCACATCCAACTGGACAGCTAACGCCCTTCTACCCAAAGACTCTATTTCCTGTTTGAATTCGGTCAGTCTCGATAATTTTCTGCTGGTAATAACCAAATCAGCCCCGGCTTTGGCAAGTGCCCTGGCGAAATACTGGCCCAGACCACGACTGGTTCCGGTTACAATTGCCACTTTGCCGGAAAGATTAAAAAGGTCCTGCATCTTGAACACCTCAAATTGGTTAATTGGTTATCAGGAAAGTGCCTAAAGTGACACTTATGTGTCATCCTGAGGCGAAGCCGTAGGATCTGGCCAGCGAAAAAGAGATTCTTCCCCTTCGACTACGCTCAGGGCTAAAGGCTTCTTTCGCTCAGAATGACAGCTTTGCTGTCACTTTAGCTCATTTCAGGCACTTTAGTTCACTTATTCCACTCACTACTCACCACTCGCTACTCACCATTTTTTACGGTTCTAAAACAATTTTAAGCAAGTTTTCCTCGGCCTTGAGCAATCGGTCAAAAGCACCTGGCCCATCTTCCAACGGCAAAACATCGCTGATTAACGGCTCGACATTAATCTTGCCCGAAACTACTAAGTCGATACAATCACGAAATTCACCCGAACTGGCATAAGAACCCGTGAAGGTAAGCTCCCTGGCGACTAATTCCTGTAAATTGAACTCAGCAGTCTTTTCCAGATTACCGACAGCGACAAGATGGCCACCGGTCTTTGTTATCGAAACTCCATCGAGAAAAGTCTGCGCATACCCAACGGCCTCGAAAGTAACATCCGCCCCTTTGTTTTTCGTTTCCTTGAAAATCATTTCTCTTAGGTCAGACTTAAGAGGATTGATGACCTTATCCGCCCCCAATTTCTTTGCTACATCAAGCCGAAATTCATTAATATCGACAACGATGACCTTGGCCGCACCTCGCAACCGGCAAGCCTGGAGAATGAAAAGACCGATTGTCCCTGCTCCAATAACCACAACCGTATCATTAGTCGATATAGGTGCTCTATTGGCGGCATGCGTGCCTATTGATACCGGCTCCAATAAAGCTGAATGAATAAATGACAAATCGTCCGGAATCTTCGAGACAATCCACCATGGCACTGCAACATATTCAGCAAATGCACCGTGCCTCTTGAACGAGGGTGTGGAAACACCTAATACCTGTCGGCTTTCACAGCGATTATATAAGCCCTTCCGGCACGGCTGGCATTTATTGCAATATACAGTTGAATCAAAGCAAACTCTGTCGCCCTTTTCAAAACCATTTACATTTTTGCCCGACTCTTCAATAATGCCGGCCGCTTCATGGCCCATAACCAAAGGAGGAATTCTTCTGCCGGTCTTACCTGTAAAGCCATGCACGTCCGAACCACAAATTCCACAGGCCTTGACACGAATCAGTACATCATCGTCACTAACCACAGGGTCGGGAAAGTCTGAATATTCAAAACAATATGGTTTAGTGTAAAGCAAAGCCTTCAATTAAATCCTCTGTCAGATAAAATTAAAAAACAAATAGTGTTCTGTAACATCTAATTTAATGAGTGGCAGCCTCAAGCGAGTCCCGAAAAGCTTGTCCCTGAGAAAGCAGGGATCGGGATGAGCTTGAGGATGGCTCGGAGCAACTACCGGTTTCGTAGGGTGGGCTTTAGCCCACCGAACTAAACTACCAGCATCATCTCGGTGGGGCAAGCCCCACCCTACCAGCGACCACCACGTATTTATCGTGTTGCAAACCACTATAATCTCAAACACGTCGGGCTAACAAAATACCCGAAAAGCAGCCAATATTCACCAATTTTATTGCAGAAGAGCCAAAAAATTACCTTTCCGAGGTTCTTAGACAACCCTACAATAGGAAACACAAGGCATCTTCATACACTACCATTTAAAGGGACATGATTATGGCAAAGACAATTACAAGACGCCGATTTCTGGCTCAAAGCGCCGGGCTTACCGCCCTGACTGCTGTTTGGCCCGGATGCCATTCTGTCGGCTCATCGAATGCACGAGTTCCTAATATTATCCTTATTATGGCCGATGACTTAGGGTACGGCGACCTCGGATGTTATGGCTGCACCGACATTCGCACACCGGTCATAGACAACCTGGCGGACCAGGGAGTCAGATTTACCACCTTTTATGCCAATGCTCCTGAATGCACACCAACCAGAACCGCCCTGCTGACCGGCCGTTATCAACATCGTGTCGGCGGCATGGAATGCGCCCTCGGTATTGGTAATGTTGGCCGGTATGACGATGCTATTCGGCTGCGCCAAACAAACAACATGGGTCTTCCTGTTGAACAGACAACTATCGCTCGCATGCTCAAAGATACGGGATATGCGACAGCAATCTGCGGCAAGTGGCATCTCGGATATGAGCCGAAATTTTTTCCTCTCAGGCACGGTTTCGATTACTGGTTTGGCCCGGTAGGTGGCTCTATTGATTATTTCCACCACTGCGAATATACCGGCCAACCCGCCCTTTATCTAAATGACAAACCTATCAAACGCGAAGGTTACCTTACAGACCTTATTACCGATGAGGCGATTCAATTCATTCAACGCCGGCAAAATACACCCTTTTTCCTGTACGTCGCATATAACGCACCTCACACCCCTTATCAGAGACCAAATGATAAAAAGGACGAACCTATCCCACAAGCTGACTATAGCAAAGGCTCACGAGCAACATACGCCGCTATGGTTGAACGAATGGATGAGGGTATCGGGAAGATACTGAAGACATTAAACGATAAAAATATAGCGGACAACACCCTTATAATTTTTATGAGCGACAACGGCGCCAACAAAACCGGCAACAATCGGCCTTTCTCCGGTTATAAAGGAAATCTTTTTGAAGGTGGCATAAGAGTTCCGTGCATTGTAAAATGGCCTGGTGTGCTCGAAGAGGGTACGGTATCGAATCAAGCTTGTATAACAATGGATTTTTCTCGGTCTATTGTCAGAGCAGCAGGTACCAAACCGCCCGGGAATCGCCCATTTGACGGGATAGATATTTTACAGACGCTCGAAACAAATCAGCCCGTTCAGAAACGCACACTTTTCTGGCGTGCTCGACGAGGTCAACGGACAAGAAAAGTGGTCCGGGATGGCTCTTTGAAATATATCCGGCTGCAGGAAGGCGATGATGTAGAAGAATATCTTTTCGACCTCGAACATGACCCGGCGGAAAAAAATAACCTCTTGAGCGAAAGAGAGGAAGATGTACGAAAACTAAAATTGCTGCTTAAAGATTGGGAAGAAAAAGTAAAGCATAAGCGCTAACATCTTATTGGTTTTTGATTTGATAACGACACAAAAAATTTTTGGAGGATTACAAATGAACGAAAACAATCAAAAAACTACAAGACGCAGATTCTTAAAAAACTCTACCGTAGCGGCGGCATCAGTCACTTTGGGACTAAATGCCATAGGCGTCCCTCTAATAAAGACCGCTCGTGGTGCAAATGAAAAAATTCGTGTGGGCTTTATCGGCGTTGGTAACCGCGGAACGCAGCTTCTCAGAGGCTTCCTTACACAGGGTGATGTTGAAGTTGCTGCTCTTTGCGATGTTTATGAGCCGTACTTGATGAGAGATTATTCGAGAGTTGATAAAAAGCTCAGAGATTCTCTTGGAAGCAGAGTCCCGAAGATGACAGAAAAACTGGACAGCAACCCCACGCGGTACAAGGACTTTCGTCGCCTGCTCGACCGTAAAGACATAGATGCAGTGGTCGTTTCCACGCCCGACCATTGGCACGCTATCCAAACTATTATGGCCTGCCAGGCGGGAAAGGATGTATATGTGGAAAAGCCGCTGTCGATAACCATACTTGAAGGCAGAAAGATGGTTGAGGCCGTAAAACGATATAATCGGATAACACAGGTCGGGCTTCACAGACGCTCCTCCAAATCGTACATGCAAATAGCCGGGCACGTCCAGGCAGGTAAAATCGGCAAGGTAACAGTAGCAAGGGCCTACCGGATAAGTAATATGCATCCGAACGGGATAGGCCGATTTCCCGATACGGCCCCACCGAAAGGTATGGATTGGGATATGTGGCTTGGTCCTCGGCCAAAACGCCCTTACAAGGACAATATAGCTTTGTATAAGTTCCGCTGGTGGCAGTATTATTCCTCACAGATGGCCAACTGGGGCGTGCACTATTGTGATGCGATGCGCTGGATGCTGGCCGAGCAGGCACCGGTCTCGATATCCGCGCATGGCGGAAGGTTTGCGGTTGACGATGACCGGACAGTTCCGGATACTATGGAAGTGATTTTTGAGCTGGCCTCGGGCGCACTGCTCATTTTCGGTCAATACGAAGCAAGCGGAGGCCCCGCCTTGATGGATGGAGAAGTCGAATTCCGGGGCACACTTGGAAATCTTTACGCCGGCACAAGTGGAGAAGCCGGGTATAAAATCGTGCCTTCAAGAGCAGGACAATTTCAGGATAGCAACTCTAATATCGAACCGCTGGAAGGTAAGAGAATAGATGGCGACCTTACCGTTCAGCACATTCGAAACTTTCTTGATTGCGTCAAAAGCCGACAACGCCCGAATTGTGATATGGAAACAGGCCACCGCTCAACAACATTTGCTCACCTGGCTAACATCGCTTTGGCCACAAAGTCTCGAATTGAATGGGACCCCAAGAAAGAACAAATTATCAATAATAGACGGGCTAATAAACTGCTGCACTACGAATACAGAAAGCCGTGGAAGCTGTAGGGGCGGTTGCTACTCCGCGAAGTAGCTCGCTATGTAGCACGAGTCGCGAACTTGAAATTGACAGGGTACTCGTAAAGGTTATTGTTTTTGTCCTGCAACAACTGTCTCAACAATAACCTTCTTAGCCTCGGCTACCGCCGGGCTGTATGGATAGTCTGTCGCTATGGTCTCGTAAATCACCTTGGCCTGCTCCACGGCCTTGATACCACAGAGCGCTTTTATCTGCCGGACGAGAATCTGTGACCGATAGTAGTTACTTAATTCGAGCTTATTTAACCGCTCAGCTAAATAAAAAGCGATTAGGTATTCTTCCCTCGCCAGATGAACATCCAGTTTTATCAGGTTCAAATTCGGCATCAACAACTTCACCGGGTCATTCGCGATGATTTCCTCAATCTTCTCCATAGCGTAATCCAACTGCACCGGGTCATCGGTATTCTCAGCCAATAACCTCGCATGCCGCAGCAGGCCCACATACTTGACACTATGGCTGGTCTTATTAGATTGCTTGGAATCCGCCTTGGCGGACAGATTTTGAAGTATCCCTCTGGCCTTTTCAACCTGGTCCAGCGCTATCAGCGCTTCAGCTTGAGCCATCCTGAATCGAGGAACTATTTTGTTGTTTAATTTTTTTGCCTTCTCGAGCTGGTTTAGAATCTTTAACGCCTCCTGAACTTTTCCAAAACATTGCACCAATAATTCAGCCTGAGAAATCACTGAATCTTGGTAAACCACCGTATTGCCTGCTGATTTGTCCCGAAGCCGACTGAAAAGTGTCAACGCCTGTTCATACTGCCCTACTGGAGCCGAGCGCAGATACTGACCTAACTCAAGGCAGAATTGTTGGTGTTGGGATTCTGCCACAAGCTCGTCCACCCTCTTCATTAAAGCCACAACGGCTCTTTGCCTCCACTGTTGGCGCTCAAGGCCGTCAGCAAAAGTATACAAATTAACAACATCACCTATTGGAACTTTGCTGAAATCGCTTTCGGATATAGCTTTTTCGAAAGCCTGTATGTTCTTTGGCTCGAGCCGGATTTTATCCCATAAAAGATGAACGTGGATTTTTTGTCTTACCTCGGCAACTACTTCTCGGTTTTTCAGCACTTCAAATGTTACCGTGCGCATCTCTGGTCGTAAAAACACATACTCGATACTTTCGCCGGTCTCGATTTTTCCATCGTCGAATTTCCATCTGTATGAATAGTAACCGTCTTGTTTCGCTTCGAGCACATCAAGACGCACCTGAACCAGAGCCGCTTTCCCCTGGTCCAGCCGCCAATCATCGGTTATCTGCCACTTAAAGCTTGCCCTCGCTTGTCCCTGGCGGGGGCTGCCACCATCTTTGGTCAGGTCTTTATATCCAATTGCCGTAGCCACATAGCGTCCCACAGGCAGGAAATCATCTCTGGCCATAAGGCCTAATTTTTCCTGCGGCCTTTGCCAGGCAGCCAAGGTAAACATTTGTCCCCATGGGCTGCAGTTCAGATATTCCAGCTTATGCACGCCGGCTCCGAGAGAAATCTTGCCCTGTTTTTGTCCCTTTATGCCGGCCCGGTAGTTGTGCTCGCCCGGCCAGCTTATCACCAGGTTACCATCGACAAGCAGATGCGAGGCCCAATTCGAGACTGTGGCAAAAATGTACTCACCGGCTTCCTCAGTCCGGAAGAAACCCTCATAACGATACAACGCAAGACGCGGTTTCTTACCGGTACTATCAGAACCAGATTCCCCCAGCCGATGAATTGGAAAAGAATGGTGAACATTATCAACCAGACTCTTGCCCACTGGCTTGGCGACATTATTCCACACTTTTAATAAACCGGACATCTCCTTACACTCGGGATGATTTTTGCTCGTATATCTTGTCTCTAAGGTTACCCCGGCTTTTGGCTCCCATACTGAGGAGGTTGGTTTATACTTCTCGTTGTGCACAAGATAAACAAAATAGATCGTGCTGCCATAGGAGTTGTCGAAAAGAATCTCTATCGACTTCTCCTGCTGAGCCCCAAAAAGTCGGCTGGGGACTCGCTGGCCTATAGCCGTAAAAACTACCGCTTCAAAATCACTCGCATCATATCCGGGCGTATAGAGCCTAACATAAGAGACGTCCGGATTTTTTCCTTTCAGCAGAAAACCTGTGTTAACCAGACTCGCCCGCCGTTTGCCTTTCATATCGGAACCGGTCGTTATCAATTTGATCTCCTTGGCTGTTGATGGAACCCCGACATTAATTTCAACCGGCGGCATATATTTGGTCAACGGCTCTGACCTGTACAATCTTCTTTTGTCTGCATAGACCTCAAAGCTGACAGACATATTGGGGTCGGCTCTATCATTAAGTCCGGCCAATGCTACAAAACGCCTATGTTGCTTCTGATTTTTATAAGTAACCTTTCCGGGGCAGGTCATAGTGATACCTTTTTTATAGACCTTCCCATTCAGTCTATAGTATGTGCCGCTCCATTTCCTCTTGTCCTCTGATTTTTTCAAATCGGACAGGTGCACATCAGGTATCTGTGAGTGAGCGGGGTCTTTTTCAATGCGAAACCGCAGCACCGCATCCTCGAGGTGCCACGGAACAGACCTTCTGGTTTCAACGGCACTCCCGACCCCGCAGATAAGCAAAGCTGCCGCTGCGGCAAACAACAACCGTCTTATATGCTCTATTGACAACACAATTTTCAGCATACTGCAAATCCTTTTCGTTTAAGGTTATCGATGCTCGTATCGATGCTCGCCCCGGAAACTCGAAGCTCGTGTTATCTTATTACAAAGTCCTGGTTCAAAGCCGAATTCTCCGCAGGACGACTAACGACGGAAAATTTTATCCGGTATCCGGCTTCCAGCATCCAGCTTCGATACCAGCTTCGACAACGCCAAACCAGCTTCTGTCATCTGTCTTCTATCTTCTGCTCCCTCGACTACGCTCGGGACAAGCTTCTGTCATCTGTCCTCTGTCTTCTGTCTTCTGTCTTCTGTCCTCTGTCTTCTGTCTTCTGTCCTCTGTCTTCTGTCTTCTGTCTTCTGTCTTCTATCTTCTGCCTTCTGTCATCTGTCATCTGTCCTCTGTCTTCTGTCCGTTATCTTTGCCCTGTGCCAGTGCCTCGAAATAGGCGCTGATCATATGCTCATAGCCCCTAAAACGATACTGTTGTTCCCGGGAAAGCATATCGTCCAGCTTGTTGTCTGCGGCTTTGTCCCGGGTATATTGCAGTGCAATTTGTCTGCCCAATGCCCGATGCGATTTTTTCAGCGAGTCGACAACTTCGTCGTAAGCTCCTCGGATATCAATGCCACTGCCGTTATTGATAGACTCCTCTACTCCTTTCATCGCTTGAATAGACTTCTCAAGTTCCATTGTTGGTAGATTATGACTTTCGAGCTTGAGCACCAGCTCTTGTGCCGACTGCCGGATGTTTTGCTGTTTTTCCTCTGTAGCTTTCATCATATCCAGTACTTTAGGAGGCAGCTTGCCCCCTACTCCGAACATGGTGGCTTGGTCGCTGTCCTTACCGAGTCCCGTACCGCCCGTTTGCGCTTTCGTGTCCTCATCCTTGACCTGTCCGCTTTCCAGAGGCGTGTTTGAGACTCGTTCCCGCAAACCGTACTCATTGTCGGACAGCGCCTTGGCTACCGGCTCTACCAACTGGCCGTCGGACATACCGCTGCGTCCGGCTCCACTGCGTCCCTGAATGATATTATCCTCCGGCTTCTGGTCGCCGGTTTTGCCTTTGGCACTTGTGCTGCTTATAGTTCCGTCGGAAACCGGTCCAGCCGTATGGTCCAGAGAATTAAGATAGCTGCCGATATCTTCCACCTCCGGCCGCATCTCTTCTTCCGTCGTAATCAAATCAGCTACCAGGTCTTCGAGCTCCGACGGCAACTCTGCTAACGGCGCAAACAACTGCTCATCCTCGGGAATCTCTGCGATAAATTGAATATTATCATAGAATCCCAGTGTCGCCTCGCAGTTTATCATCAGCTCTTCGGCCATTTCCACCTCTTCAGTTTCCAAACGATGCGCATCCACCCGCGCCTGACGCATATCTGCGGCCTCCCCGGCTTGTTGAGCAAGCTCGTCGGCGTCCTCGTAGAGACTTTTCATCGATTCGACCATCGCATCGTCTCCGAAGTCCAGCAGGTCCAGATTAGTAAAATCGTTCACAACATCCGACAAAATCTCCGCCAGTTTGGATTGGTCCATTGCAAGCTCTTCCAGCCTGTCCTCATCGGCTGCACTGAAGTCTTCCGGCGGTTTATCCATAATCATTTGTCTTTCATGCATTATTTGTTTCTGTTTCTTGACGAACTCATCCAACTCCTTGGTCATTTCTTTAAGTGACTCTTCGACGCCTGTATCAAGCGACTCGATACTTTGGCCCAAAATTTCCGCCGCCGCCTTTTCCGCTTCAGCCTGGCTCTCTTTGGCAATTACACCTTTAAGCGCGATGAGCTGTTCGAGCAGGAAAGCCTGCTGCTTTTCGACAGATTGCAGTGAATGAGAAACAGCAGATTTATTAGCCGCCTTAATTGCTTTAGTCTTTGGTTCTGTTGCACCAATCGTTCCTATTTTCTCCATTACACGGTCGTGTTCGCCGTCTCTTAGCTTAACCAGTTTATCAACAAACCTCGGACGCGGAGGTGATGATGCATCCCAGGCCTCAGTCATATAATCACCAACAAGCTTCTGCTTTTGGTTCATTTCGCCCTGATGCCTCTGCAGGCTCTTGATATTTTCCGCTTCTTTCCTGCTTGCATTAATTACATCGTCAATGTTCGTCAACACATTTTCCGTTACACCCAAGGCCGCCTGCTGGGCTTCAATGGCCTTGTTCAATGCCGCAAAAGCATCACCGTATGGGTCATCAGCCGAAATCGTCAGCTCATCTAACGACTTAACCTGAAGTGTTACAGGCTGCGATTGACCCAGGTGCTCCATTGGGCTGAAATCCTGACAGAATGCTTGTAAAACATAGGCCGAACCCGGTTTGAACACACCGGCATCAACCGACAGGCGAAGTGTTTCAGCCACCTGCTCCTTTCTTCCCGGTGGTCCTTCGTATTTCCACTGCTCTATTGTCTCCGCCGGGCTGTTCGCTCGCATCTGTGCAAGTGTTACATATATCCGGCCAATCCCAAAATCGTCAGAAGCTTGTATATCGAACTTCAGTCTTTCTCCGGGATTCACCGTAAGGCTCTGGTCGGCCCGCCGAAAGCGGGTTTGATCAGACCCGGCGTTGCCGGGCACAAATTCAATTTCCGGCACACTGTCCTGCTGCAGTAAAATCGGCCCGGAAGCAATGGCAATACGTCTGTCACTTCCAGGCCCCTTGACCTCAAGCTGGTAGGAACCGGCTCTTTTCAACTGCGTTTCTGCACGCCATACCTTGTCAATATTTTTAAACTCAATCGTTTTGTCCTGCGCCTTCCACCACAGCCCCTCAGCCTGCTTGTCCAGCTTCACGTCCACAACTACCTGCGAATCGGCCAGTCCCGATACCGCCTCAGGAGGCCCCAAAGTGCTGACCTTTCCGGCGCCGGTATATGCCGGTGACGCAATATGAAACTGAGACTCTTTTATTCTCGGCACTGTATTGACCGTCACCTTGATACTGGAACTGTAAGTATCTGCCGCGAACACTCGAAAAGCAAACGGCCTATCTACCGCTGAAAAAGTATAGTTGAACACCCCCTCCCTGTTCACCACAGCCTGCATGGTTGTACTTTTACCTTTGCCCTTTTCAGTACTTATATAGTCCGCTCCCTCCTGCCATACAATCTCCGGATAGCTCCGCAGCGTACTATCACCTCCCCTGCCTTTAACTTCAACCGACACAAGCAAATCATCTGCTTCCGCGATGGTTACGTCGCTGTCCGGAATAACCTTCAGCACCACTGCACCTGCCGGCGGCACATCCGACAACGGTCGTATGAACCTCGCAAAGGCATTAACCACATAATGGCTCTGACTAATACCATAAATCATCCAAAAGAGCATAATAATCAAAAACGCTATCAGCCATTTTCTTATTCTCGCCTTATCCCACAGCTTTTTCAAGTCTGCTGTTGACATTAAGGAAATGGCTGTCCCTATTGTTCGGTGGGCAAATGGTTCCTCGTCTGAGCTAAATTCACGAGACTCAAAACACAGTGCATTTATCAGCATGTTTTCCGGCACATTATGTTTACGCTCCAGAAGCAACGCCGTACCTTCAAGCCCCTCAAGCTGTAAAATCGGTGACAGTAAATTCTTCCAAAATTCAATTATCATCAAACCCATACCGCCTAAGACAAGCGCCAGTCGTAATCCGGGTGGAAAATGCAAAAGGTTATCCATAAAACACAGCACAAGCCACACACCTAAGCAAACCGTCCCCCACACCAACCCACCTAAAACCAGCCGGTTTGCCATCATTATCCGTCGGCCTCTGGCTATGGTCTCTCGAACCGGGTCGCTTTGTTGGTCATTTACATGGTCCATAACTTTGTTCCTCTAAGGTTCCTTTCGGGAGCTTTGACCTACAATGACAGTATCGTCCTTCTGTTGCAATTCCCAAAGCTTTTCTGAAATAACAACTTCCGGAGTAGGATTCTCCGGCAACAAGATAATACGGAAAAATGTCCCACGCGAAGACAGTATCAGTTCTCGATTTACTCTATCATACTTCCATCGCCAGATACTCAACCGCCAGGGCTCAACCACCGTCCCCAACTCTCTGTCCCACTCCCCACCTATCTCGCCGAAATGAGTCGGTGCTACCTTGCGTCGTAGATTCACTAAGGTCAGCACTTCCTTGCCGTCCTTAATCTCCAGCACTCCTAACAGCTTCTTTTCATTATAAAAATCTCTTTGCCTTTGTATATGGTCCTGGGCAATTGCAAACAGCTTTTTGTCTTGTTCTTTCGGCCTGCCCCCGCTTGTCGCTGGCGGGGGCCAGCCAACGATGTACTTTCCATCCTTTCGCACAGCAAGATAAAACTCCTCACCAAATGCGGATTCGACCACACAGGTATCGTCGCTTTCGGCCATTTTAGTTGGTATCGGCGTCAGAGATTCCTTTGTCACCGCCTGAACCGCATCCTCCGGCCCAAAACGCATATCGGCAAACTTTACTGTAACTTTAGCTGCAATGTCTTTACCTTCGTCTAATAGTTTTATTCTTCTGACATAAACCAGCTCATCCAGAGTAGTCCCCTGCCCGCCCCGCTGCTTACTCCGCAAAACAAATCTGTACGTTTTCTCCTCGGTTTGAAGATATACAGTTACGGTGTAGAGATGTCCCTGCAGAGATTCATCACTGTTGAAAATCACCGTCGCGGCAAGATACCGCAGCGGATACGGTTTGCCGGAGTATTCTTTTGCAGCAGGCGAATAATCTGCTTCCGCTGTTTCTTCGTTGTATTTGGTCGTTTCTATGAACTTCCAACTGCGGCGCATCTCCTCCTTTTCCGGATAAAAACGAATCTCACGCACCGGCTCAAAAGTAAAACGTCTGACCTTGCCGTATTGCACGTCTTCGCCGGTTACCATATCTCTGGTTTTGAGCTTGCCCCCCTTGGGTATGTTCAGCTTGAAACTTCGACCCGGTGTCAGCGAAATCTTGCCCGTCAGCACCTTCCCATCGGAAAAATACACCGCCGCAATTCTGGCCTGGTCCTTCTTTTGCGAGGCTTCGCCAAACAAAGTTTCCGTCGAAGCCCCACACACCACGTTACCAAACCAAACCAAAAAGCAAAAAACGAAGAACCCAAAATGCGAAAATCTGAAATCTGAAATTGCTTTGTAGAAAAGACTATATGTCATTTCGACCGGAGCGATGCCTGGCATCGCGAAGTGGAGAAATCTATTAAAACCTGTCCCAAGCAAGGTCGAGGGAAAAGATTTCTCAACTCGCCTTGGCATGGCCTTCGGCTCTCTTTTCAGCTTTGTTTTCTGCACAATCATCCAACCCTTTGCATTAAAACAGATTCATCTTGCGCCGCATTGTCCATTCTAACATAAGAATACCCAAAAAAATCAGAATGTATATGTACTTATCCTGAACCAGCGGAATCTCCACGCTGACAGCGTAATCTATGACCTTACTTCTAAGTGTCTCGACCAGATTTTCAAAATCGGTTTCTCGAAAGTATGCACCGCCGCTTCGCATCGCCAGGTCATTCAGAAACGCATGGTCAACTTCAAGGTTAGCCCCCTCATTCAGACCCGGCCCGACCACTAACGTCTTTTCATAAGACTCTAATAGTTTTTCTCCTACATAAGCCTGCACTTCAAACAGGTATTCGGCTCTCTTGGAAAAGACCATTTCTGCACGGAACGTATTCTCTCTACCCATCACGGGTTCGACAGATACCGGCTGCCCCACACCAATTGAACCGGCGCCGTGGCGTTGCAAATCGGGCGCAGGCCCAGGTCTTTCACTCGGGGACAATTGGTGCGGGGTCAACGTTGCTTTCAAGTGCAACTGTCCCGGGTTATAGCGCCCGGCAACGCGAATCGTAGTGCCGGCCTGTTCACCGGGTCTGTAGCTTTTTTTGTCCCACTTAACGCCAACAAAACGCTCCCCTTCCTCCCATTGCGACAGGTTCCTGACCGACTGTCGCCAAAAATGACCGTAGGCCTGCTTAAGCTCATCGGAGGTTTGTGTCCATTTCCACAGCGTGTTCGTCGCCACACCCATTGTCTGTCCCTGCCCGAAGCGCTGAAGTGCAACTACCGATACTGTTCTGTTACCCACCGAAGCATCCAGCAGGTTGATAGCTCCGCTCCTCAAAGACCCGGATAGATTTATACTCTCAATAGCCGCTCCAGAAGCCTGACTAATAAGTCTCGACATCTCGGAAACTATACTGTGATTTGCCGCTGACAATGGCACATTCACCGTGAACTGCCCCGTTTGCAGTTCCGGCTCACCTGCACTTATCCGCCATGGAAACAGCGGCTCAATCACCGTCCTCGAATACCCGCCTTTACCGAAGGAATGCTCTCCTCCGAGGAATATTACCGCTCCACCTTCACGCACGTATCCTACTATAGCCTGCAATTGTTCCTGACGCCATTGCCAGGCAGGGAACGAACCCACTATAACGCATTTATACAGACCAAGCAGTCCTTTGGTTGAAGGAAAGCCCGCTTCAAGATTCTCATCACCTTTCTGGCGACTGCCACGCACAATAAATCGGTCACTGCTTACGCGAAACAGCGCCGTCAGTGCCACCGACGAGTCGTCGGACAGCTCCTTGTAAATCTGTCTGAAATCCCAGCCTAACTGTTGAGCAAAAAGAAGTACAGACAGAGTATTTTTACGTACCTCTATTGAGAAAATCCGCGTATTGTTCAATGCAGAAAGCTCCCCATCAATCGTTTCAACTCGAACGCGATACTTTTTGGTTCCCATTTCAGATGGACTTTTCAAGTTGAATTTCACCCGTGCTCTGGCCCCTGCCAGGTCAACCAGTTTGGAATCTCGAGTTTCCCAGTCCTGCCCTTCTTTGGCTTCCACTCTCACATTCACCCGCTCTGCCCCCGTGGCAAAACTATATGAAGCACAGCGGGCCACAATATCAGCGGTTACTTCAAAATCGCTTTGTTCTTCCACAACCTCCGGCGTCTCGACCCGGCTTATCGCTATATCATTCCAGGTCTCCGGCTCGCTGCCAACGCCGCCTATGTAAACCGGCACTTCAGGCAGTTTAATATTTTGCACCGCTTCGTCGCCGCCATCCGTAAGCAGCAGCACGCTCATGTAGTTGGACCCGCCAACGGCGGATTTGCTCAAACCCAGCGCTGCTGGGTCAGGCTTATCCGCTATTGTAACCAGACACTTACCCAAATCGGTCTCTCGGATGTCTTCCGCAATTTGCTTTTCCTTTTTGCGCACCTGGCTGTCAAATTCCAGCATATCAAAATCTATATAAGAAGAACGCAGTTTTTGCGTAAGTTTCTCAAGCATAGTATAGGCACGTTTACCTCGGCTGCCCTCGGCTTTATCCGCGACCTCCATGGAAGAAGATGTATCCACAAGAGCAAGAACCTTTTGATTCTCGTCGGGCCTTTGCATCACGGTCCACACCGGGTCAAAATATGCTAAAATCAACAGCAGCACTATCAGTATCTTAGGCACTACCAACACCGCAGCCTCTTTGGCCGAATATTGTCTTCGCTGCCTTCGATACAGAATAATCAGCCAGACCCCAAGCCCCAGAATTAGTCCTGCCCCGAGGACGGGATTAAGATGCGCTTGCCACCGCAGTATTCCCATTAGCCCACCCTCCGGTCCACAGATTTGCCAATAACATCCCTTACCCGATGCCTGAGTCTGCTAACAGGTGACCACAATCGCCCTTTATCGCTTTCGGAAGTCTCTGACACCGTTTCTGCTTCTGGTGTTTTTTCTTGACCGGCCCGGGACAGCCTGGGGGCTCCCAGCCAACCCTCTGCTAACAACGCCAGCGTTGCCAACAGAAGCAAAAACAAAAACAACTCTACCGACCTTGCCTGGCCCTTATGGTACTGCTCAAAGTCCACAGCCTCATCGTAAGGCAAAATCTGATGTGCTATTTGACCCAGAGCCGGCACTTCCGAACCCTCGACAAATTTCTCCAAACCTTCTTTCTCTGATGCTCGCACCGATATACAGTATTTCTTATCACCTGCTGTAACCAAATATACACCGGCTCTCGGAAAGGCTGGTATCTCCTGCTCTTTGCCTTTCCAGTCCATCGAATCACCTACTAAGGAAAGCACCTCAACCTCGCCGCCCTGGGTCCTGATACCACGCGGACGCTCACCCGCCACAAGTGATATTGCTCCTTCCTGCTCGGACGAGGACCCCGCTACTGCCATGCGTTGTGCAATCACTACCAATAATCCCGAAGAGGGCAGCGTGTTCCAACGCGAAGTAAAGGCTGTGCCGCTAACATAAATATTGCCTTTGCTCAGATTCCTGTGTGCAATTACCACTTTTTGAAAATCAATACCCAGAAGCGGCGTAAACTCGGCAGACAGTGCCAGCGGATGAAATGCGTACGCGCTGACAGATTCCAGTTTTGAATTCGCTGTTGCTTCGCGAATTCGATTCCAGAAGCTGGTTTCTTCGGACAACACTTCCAAGCCGGCGCCCCGCGCGTGCACCTCGCGGGCCTTTATGCCTGCACCGAGCCAGTCCGGAAGCTGACCGGAGAAAGCCCTTTGCCCGGGTCTAACCGATGGAACAACCAGAAGATTGCCGCCCTTTTCTACGTACTGCCGCAGCCATACCGAGTCCGCCGGGGCGGATTGTAATCCCGCCCACGTCGTAACAATCAGAATTGGCTTTTCCGTGGCAGCGGTTTGGCTCAACTGGCCCGGCAGGCTGAACTTCACGACCATACCGGTAAATTGCCCCTGGCCTGAAGGCGACAGGGCCACCGGCAGCACCCCGAACTCATCCGGCGTACCCCCGAACAAAACCGTTGCCGTTTCTTCGCAGAATATCCCTATCCCCGCTTCATTGTCCCCCGAGAAACCATCGCCTTCGACCCACGCCTTAACCCAGCGATACCCAGCCTCATCCGGCTTCGTTTCCACTTCCACTGTCCTGGCTCTGCCCCGCTCTACTACTACGTTTTCCGTATTTTTTTGGCCCTGGTTGTCAATGGAGTTAACTCGCACATTGGCGACAATATCCGAATTGTTCTGCAGAACTAAGCCAATCGTATAAGGGTGTTTAGGCAGAACCTTTTCTTCGGGAAATTGAACTGCCGCTATCGCTATGTTAGCTTCGTCCCGGGTTTCAGACTCGACCTTGTGAAAATAGACTGTTATTGGTGCCCCCCCTGCTTTAGCCTGCCCCAAATCTCTCCCCGCCTCGACTGAGCTCGCCGAAGTCCACTCGCTCCTCTGCAGGTCACTGAATACATGCACCGCCCCGCCGCCTGTAGTGCTTGCACGAAGTAGCTCAAAAGCCCGCGCCAGGGCATAACCGGCATTTCCCGTCGCTGCCGTGGGTCTGATTTTATCAAGTGAATCTAAAAGCAATTCCGTGTCGGAAGTTAATGAATTGGCTGCCGGGACTGCCGGCTCATCAACCAACAATATTACCGCCGCGTCTGCACTACTTTCTAACGCCAAAATAAGCTTTCTTGCGCCTTCGGTAGCACATTCAAGCTTGCTCTTATCATTATCATAGCTGCTGGCCTCGCTCATTGACGCAGAGTTGTCCACTATGGCTACGACCGAAATCTTACCGCCCAGACCCATCGACGTCACAAATTCAGGCCGCGATAAAGCTAACAATATAAATGCAATCAACAAAATCCGCATCAAAAGCAAAAGCCACTGCCGTATCTTGCGATGCGAGTTCAGCTTTGGGTCGGTCCGGTGAAAGAACATCAAAGTCGAGAATACCACCGTCCGTTTTTTTTGCTTCAGTATAAGGTGAAAAACTACCGGCAGCCCCGCCAACGGTACAAGATAAATAAAGATGGGAGCAGAAAAAATCATACCATTCTACTCCTCTGCAAAATAGCGTCATACACCTCTGTCCTGGTCTCTGTCAGGATGTATTCTGACCGGGTCTTCTGCAAACCGCTTCGCAGCTCGTCCAGATAAAGACGCAGCTGCTCAAGGTAGGCATCACGTATCGCCTTCAAATCCACTGTTATTTTATCTTTCGTCTCCAGCGAGGTAACATCGGCCAGTCCCGTTATTGACATGTTCATCTCCGCCGGGTCCAGAATATGAAACAGCGTAACCTCTTTGCCGTCATAGTAAAGGTGGTTAATACCCTGCAGTATGCTTTCCGGCTCTTCCAGCAGGTCGGAGATGATGACCACCAATGCTCTGCCCTTAATCAGCTCGGCCGCGCTGTGCAGCGCCGCTTCGATATTACCTTTGTTCTTAGGCTCGATTTTCTCAAGGCCCTGCAGCATTGGTTTGAGCCCCACGAAAGTACCTGACGGTTCGTAGTACTCCCGTATCTGGTCATCAAAAGTAATCAGCGAAACCATATCACCCTGCTGCACCATCACATACATCATCCCCGCCGCCAGATAGCAGGCATATTCGCTCTTTTGCAGTGCCCCATCCTGCTGGTACTTCATACTGCCGGATATATCTAACATAATGTAGCAGCGGATACTTACGTCTTCGTGGAACCGCCGGATAACGTACCGGTCGCTTCGGGCATAAACCGGCCAGTCAATCCGGGCAACCGGGTCACCGGGCGCGTATTCGCGGTACTCAGCGAACTCCACCGAGGACCCGAACGCAGGAGACCTGTGCAGACCCTGATGGCTGCCGTCCATTGGCCGACGCACCCCTATTTCAACTCCGCGCAGACGTTCGGCCATTCGTGGAGGAAGGTATCGATAGCCTATGGACTCAATCATACTCACCTCCGGCTAACATCAGTATGTACTTACTCATTTACTCCGACTCACCCACCGTGTCCAGCAATCTCTTTATCACCGCATCAGTATCAAGCCCTTCGCTGGCTGCGGCAAAATTAAGAATCATCCTGTGACGCAGCACAGGCAAGGCGTATTTTCGGATATCGTCGCATGAGACGTTGAATCGACCGTTCAGAACTACATGCGCCTTAGCTGCCAATATCAGAGATTGCCCGGCACGGGGACCACAACCATAGCGTACAAACTTACTGATAAACTCAGGGGCTTCATCGGACTGCGGCCGGGTCGCGCGGCACAGCCTTGCCGCATATTGGGCCACATGTTCGCTAATCGGGACCTGCCGAACCAAATCCTGATACCTCAGGACAGATTTAGCATCGAGGATACCATCGAGCGGCTCTCCATCGCGACCCGTGGTCGTCAATAGTATTTGCTGCTCTTCCTGCAGGTTGGGATAGTCAACCTTAATAAGCAAAATAAACCGGTCTAACTGCGCTTCCGGAAGCGGATAGGTACCTTCCAGCTCTATCGGATTTTGCGTTGCAAGCACTAAAAAAGGTTCAGGCAGCGTATGCGTATGGCCCGATGAGGTCACCTTGTGCTCCTGCATCGCTTCCAGCAGCGCTGCTTGTGTCTTCGGCGGAGTACGGTTGATCTCGTCGGCCAGAAGTACATTTGTAAAGACAGGCCCCTGCTGGAAAACAAACCGCCTTTGTCGTGTCTTAGGGTCCCTTTGTAGAATATTTGTCCCCGTAATATCAGTGGGCATCAAATCGGGTGTGAATTGAATCCGGTTGAATTTTAACAGCATCGTCTGGGCCAGACTGTGCACCATCATAGTTTTCGCTAATCCCGGCACCCCCATTAGCAGGCAATGTCCACGAGCAAAAAACGCGGTGAGAATCTGATCCAGCACTTCCTTTTGACCAATAATGATTTTGCCGACTTCATCGAGTACAGTATCTTTGGCCTGGGCCAGCGATTCAACCGCCGCAAGGGCATCTCTTGACCCTAAATTAGTAGTGTCCCCCAGCCGGGCTTGCGGCCTGCCCCCGCTTGTTGCTGGCGGGGGCACTCCTTGCTCGACAATCCGCCCGGATGATACATCAAATTTGCACCCGCATTTGCAGCGAGCTTTTGTACCAACTGAAAGACCGCTGACATCATACTTCCTTCCACATTCCGGACAGCTTACAGTTGACATCTTATCTGACATATAATACCCTCCGCTACTACTCTGCGTAGTAGCTACGCTACGTAGCACGAGTCTAATGAGTCATAACGTACGTAATAATATTCAGCCCTAACTGCTGAGCATAGATTGATTCATAGCCCCTTATCAGCGGATAGTAGGCATCCAGCCAGCCGGCTTCAAGGTCGTAGGGACTGTAAAGGACCCTCAGGTCGCCATTGATTGTTACACCCAGTACGTAGGGTTGATTGTTGAGTTCCGGTTTATTCTTTGACACCACAGGCGAATATCTCACCTCTTTGATTGTCAGAAAACTGTTGTAGAGATGATGATTCGCCGAGATAGGTTCCAGCTCGGCCTCAGGCAAAATCTTTGCCAGCTCCCGCCGCACCGCTCTGTCAAAGGTGCTCAAGCCCATACCGTTGTTTATCAAAAGCACCCCCCCATAATTAAGATAACGCCGCAGAGCAGTTACCGCCTCCGGGGAAAACGAAAAATCGTCCAAACCTGTCAGGTACAGAAACGGATACGAAGAAAGGTCGTCCTTTTCAGCGTCCACCGCCACGCGCTTCAAATTGACGCGAACAGCAGTGTGCCGCCGCAGTTTCATCAGCAGTGCCGTTGCCCCTCCGGGATGCACATTCCACGCACCCTCGTGCTTGAGCTGGGCAAAGACAAATTCATCAGTAGGTCTTTTCTGGTCCGCCGCCCCGAAAACCTCCGGCTGACCCTCCAAAAGTCCAACCTCCGCATAGCCTACAACGTATGCCGCCAAGTTCAGCCCGAGCTGATTGGCGCTTTTTACATCGTAATAAACCGCTTTCGGCAGCTTCCCAAGTCTTGTTACGTCACGATTCCATCCACAGCCCAATCCATATTTCGAAACCAGCACACCGACCCGGCTGCCAACATAGATACCCTCCATAAACGGTTTATTGGTTCCCGGCTTTTTGGGATAAGCTACCTTCTCCACATCCGCCAACATGTGATAGAGTGGATGGTCAGCCGGTATCACACGAAACCGACATTCCGGAAAGGCCTCGAGGAAAACCTTCTTGGCTGATTCATAAAAGTAAGGCGACCCCGCTATCGAATCGCAGATAACCATACCTCCGTCTAATACGTATTCACGTAGTGCCTGAATATGCGTCTGGCTAAGCCTTAGTGTCCGTACACCGCTGAATAGTAAAGCCGGCAGCTTCTTCGGGTCGAAATGAAAATCATTAAGATTGACATTCTGCCAGTGGTATTGCAAATCCATCGACCGGCCGTTCCCCACGAACCTTTCCATATCCGTAGGGCACAAATTCCAGTCAGCTATCTCCATCTTATCCCCGCCGGAATCCACAAAAGAGGCCGATTCACCCCATATTACTTTGCCTACCAGATAATCCGGCTGTGGCGGCTTCTTACGTTCGGTACGCCGCAAAGGTGTAGCCGGCAAAGGCAGCGGCGGCAGAGCTTCGGCTGCGCTCATGTGCCTGCGTGGTGCCTTGGGTTTTGTCTTGTTGCCTAAATAGGTGAACCAGTCGTTTTCTTTGCCCTGGGCCGACACACACGCCACAAATATGGTAAAAATTAGCAGCAGCACTCTGTTACTTGTGATTTGATGAATTGTCATTCCGAGCGGAGCGCAGCGGAGTCGAGGAATCTGTTCCCTCGGCTGCGCTCGGGACAAGTTTAATAGACCCCTCGACTTCGCTCGGGGTGATAACCTTTTGTAACATAGCAATCCATCAATTAAGGTGTAACAGGGCAGTAATCGCATAAGCCACGATTTGAAACTAAATGCGGATACACACGCTTCCACCTGCTGGAAGGGGTCTTCAACTGAAAGGTGTGACCAAAAGACATCGTTCGTTCTTTTTGTCTTCATCGTTTTTGCCCTCGTCAAAAATCAGAATTCAGAAATCAGAAAACAGAAGTCAGAAATCAGGAACTGCCATCTGTCTTCCGTCCTCTGTCAGGCCAAATAACCAAGTTTGGCCACCCTGGGACAAAATTTAAATATACACCCCCTCTAATTAAAATATCCCATACTATTATAAACTATTTTCAAAGAAAATTCAAACATATATATAACAATCTTAAAAAAATCAAAGCCCATATATCTGTATAGGTTATTGCGAAAAAAGGACTTAGGGCAAAAAGACCGCGACTCACAAGTTCAGCCACCCCACCATCACCTCCGATAACAGCTTCGCGAAAGAATTTCTCTGGCCGCTTTATATTTCAGGGCCGATATCGAATTCTTTGCTTGCGTTGTCTCAACTGTTTTGTTATCCTCTTTTTCACTCGCTCCAGGCCTTTTTTTTGAAGTTAGGTGCCATAAATGTCAAAAAATCATGCTTGTGCAGAGATTAGATGAGCATATAGTAAGGGCGCCGGCCAACCGGTATGCAACCGACAAACACGAAACGAGGAGAAGAATATGAAATCACTAAATCGTCGAGAGTTTATGAAAGGTTCAATAGGTGCTGCTACAACATTTACTATTTTGTCCCAGGCCAAAAGTATGGCAGCCAACAACAAAGTTGTTTTGGGGATAATGGGCGTTGGCGGTCGGGGACGAGCACTTTTGACAAGTCTCGTAAAAAGGACTGACATTAAGCTCAAATACATTTGCGACGCGGATACCCGAAGCTATGGGCCTGCGGCAGAGATTGTGCTTGAGGGCCATGACTACAGACCCAAATTCGTGCAGGATTTTCGAAGAATGCTTGACGACCCGGAAATCGACGCAATCGTCATCGCCACTTCCGACCGTTGGCACGCCCTGGCTACAATAATGGCCTGTCAGGCCGGAAAAGACGTCTTTGTGGAAAAACCATTATCGCTGAGCATCTGGGACGGCAGAAAAATGGTCGAGGCAGCCCGTAAATACAATAGGGTTGTTCAGGTCGATACACAAAGCCGCAGTGCCCCCTATACCGACAAGGCCCGAGAGTACATCCGCAGCGGCAAATTAGGGGATATTCGTCTGGCTCGCGTATTCCTTATGCAGGAATCCGGTCCTATCCGCGTAGCCGGCGTACAGCCTATCCCGGAAGGTTTGGATTATGATTTGTGGTGCGGCTCTTCACCTATGCTGCCCTATCGTCCGGGAAGGTGGTTCTGGAGACTATGGGATTTCTACGTCGGTTACATCATGGCCGATATGGTTCATCAGATTGATTTGGCTCGATACCTGATTGGCAAAGAATATCCGGATACCGTATGCAATGCGGGCGGGGTTTATCACTTCGACGATGGCAGAGAACAGCCGGACACTCAATTCACAACACTTGAGTTCGACAAAATCACAATGCTCTTTGAAGCGTCCCTCTGGTCGCCTTATATGCATAGAATCGTTCACCTGCAAGACAAAACCAAGTTTCCCGACTGGCCTTTCAGCGCTACTAAAGTGGAAATATGCGGAACTAAAGGTTTTATGTGCTTCGGCAGACACGGCGGCGGATGGCAGGTCTTCGAAGCCGAGCCAAGTGTTCGCCAGAGCAAGGCGGTCGTCTCAGAGCCGGCCAGGCTTAAATTTGGCAGTATAATCGACGAGCACTTTGAGGATTTCATAAGCTGCATTCGTACCCGAAAGAAACCCAAAGCCGACATCGAAGAAGCACACCTCTCAATGCTGTTATGTCATTTGGCCAATATCTCATATCGGGTTGGAAACCGAAAACTTAAATTTAATGGTGCAACTGAAAGCTTTGTAAACGACACCGAAGCCGACAAATACTTAAAAGCAAACTATAGAAAATCCTGGATCGTACCCGAGAAAGTATAGCAACAAAAAATCAGGGCACCTTTTTTTGATGCACCCTGTTGATTTGACAAAGTCACGCCGGGATGGTATCATATCGTCTGATTCCATAATTGCCTTACGAAAAGCTCGGGATTCATAGGAGGAGTATCTCTTTACTCCTGTGATTGTAGGAGAATAAAAATGGAACGGTGGAGAACAAACCAAAAACAGTCGATTCGGGTGCTTGTGGTAGTTGTTTTATGGTGTGTATTCTTATGCCACAGCACCAGCGTATGGTCCAGGGACAAAGGTAATAAAGTTAGCAGGAATGCCTCATCAGGAACAAAAGCAAAAGGCATTATCAAAATAGCTACCATTGGGCCTCGACCATTGAATGTAGATGTCAATACTGAACCGCAAAAGGTAGTGGACAAGATGATTGCCCACTGGAGAAGCCGATTTGCCCAAGTTTTGCCTGACCGACCCGATTTAATCGTGGTTCCGGAGGCCTGCGACCGGCCGGCTGGATTCGGTCTCGACAAACGCCTGGAATATTACCAGGTGCGCAAGGACCAGATACAGAAATACTTCGCCCAGGTCGCCAAAGAAAATAACTGCTATATCGTCTATTCGGCAACCAGAGAAATGGAGGACGGCACCTGGCGCAATTCCAGCATAATGCTCGACCGAACGGGTAAAGTCGCGGGCATCTATAATAAGAACCACGTCGTCATCGAAGAGACCACCAAAGCAGGTATTCTTTGCGGCAGAGATGCGCCCATCATCGATTGCGATTTTGGCCGGGTCGCGTTTGCAATATGCTTCGACCTGAATTTCGATGAGCTGCGACTAAAATACGTCAAGGCCAAACCGGATTTGCTGATTTTCTCATCAATGTATCACGGAGGCCTGATGCAGGCATATTGGGCCTATTCCTGTCGTTGTCATTTTGTCGGTGCTATCGCCGGCAGAGTTACACCCTCTGAAATTTACAATCCTTTAGGCCAGGTTATCGCCTCCAATACCAATTACTTTGACTATACTGTAGCCGAGGTCAACCTGGACTGCCGTCTTGTCCATTTGGATTATAACTGGGGCCGTCTCAAAGCCCTCAAGGCCAAATATGGACCGAAAGTCAAGATTACCGACCCGGGCCGCCTCGGCTGTGTATTAGTTGCCAGCGAACATGAAACAATCAGCGCTGACGAGATGATTAGAGAATTCGAAATTGAGTTACTGGATGATTATATGGCAAGGGCACTGGCCCACCGGCATACGCCGGGAAATATGGAATAAGGAGAAAAAAATGAAATCATTAAATCGTCGAGAATTTATGAAAGGTTCTATCGCCTCCGCCACCACTTTTACAGTATTCTCTCAAGGCAAAGTACATGGAGCCAATGAGAAAGTGATTATGGGCGTGATGGGGCTGGGTGGTCGAGGAACATATCTGGCCGAGAAATTCGCCCAGCGACCAGATATAGAGATTGCCTATCTCTCTGACCCAAATACCAGGCGTTTCGCCCGAGCTCGAGAGGCGGTGGAAGAAGCTCAGGGCAAAAGAACAAAACTCGTGCAGGACTTCCGAAAAATCCTCGATGACCGCAATGTCGATGTCATTGTTAACGCCACCCCCGACCACTGGCACGGGCTGGGAACTATTATGGCCTGTCAGGCCGGCAAGGATGTATTTGTGGAAAAACCTCTTGCGCACAACATCTGGGAAGGAAGAAAAATGGTCGAGGCGGCCCGCAAGTACAAGAGGGTCGTTCAGGTAGGTATGCAATCGCGCAGCGCCGCTTACGCTAAGAAGGCCAAGCAATACATTGAATCCGGAGAACTGGGTGACATTTACATTGTCCGCGTTTTCAATATGATGCGCCATTCCATGCAGAAAGACACTCCCAATCGGCCGGTTCCTGAGGGATTTGATTATGACATGTGGTGCGGCCCCGCCCCGAAACTACCTTATAACCCGAGTCGTCGGTGGCTAAACCAATGGGAATACAGTTGTGGGCCGATTCCCGGTGATGCGATTCACCAACTGGACCTGGCCCGGTATCTGCTGGACGACATACCATATCCGAAAACAGTCTCTCACGCCGGCGGAGTAAACGCTCTTCGAGACGGCAGGGAAACCCCCGATACCCAGTTAGCCACATTTGAATATGGCCAACTAACTTTATTGCTTGAAGCGGCACTGTGGACACCCTATATGAAAAAGACACCAAGCGACATCCGTGATTCAGACCGGTTCCCAAACTGGCCTTTCAGCAGCACGAAGATTGAAATCTCAGGAACCGAAGGCTTTATGCATTTTAGCCGGCATGGTGGTGGCTGGCAGGCCTTTGATGCCCAAGGCGAATTGACACGTTCGGAATACGGCCGCCAGGGTGACAAAGAGCACCAGGACAATTTCATTGATTGTATTCGTACCCGAAAGAAACCCAATGCAGATGTGGAAATAGGACACCAATCTGTGTTACTGTGCCACATGGCCAACATATCGTATAGAGTAGGCAATAAAAAACTGGAATTCGACCCCAAGACCGAATCATTTGCGAACTGCGAACAGGCCAATAAATATTTGAAACGCAAGTACCGCAAACCCTGGGTGGTACCGGATAATGTATGAGCAGGAAACCAATGTTACACAGAGTCTTATTGTCTTTAGGTATTGTTGCAGTATGCTGCCATTGCTCCTATTCGAAATGGCTGGAAATCTCCAATATAAAGGTAAGGCAAGAACCGACGGAATTGGGCGGCCCCAAGATAATCATCGAGTACGATATTGAGGACCCGAATATTTCACCGGCATCTCCTGCTTACGTTTTTCTCCGTTACAGCAAAGACTTCGGAACCAACTGGCAGTTGATTCCGATGAACCGTCTTCAGGGCAACGGCTTTGACATTGTTGACAAGCCCGGACACAAAAAGATTATCTGGTGGGGAACGGGCCAAACTAGTTTCATCGACTTAAGCCAGGTAGATATTCGTGTTCGCGGAATTCAGATGATACAGGTCCCGGCTGGAAAATTTGTAATGAAGAGCCTGCCCGGTGGCGGATATGACGAATCGAATAACATAAATCCCAGCTCCAATCTTCCTCTGTTTTATATGGCGAAGTATGAAACCACAATTGCTATGTACACCGACTACCTAAATGAAATTGGCGGCGAGGGAGCCGGATGGAACCAGCGAATGACCGACAATAATCGCTGTGGCATCGTTCGACATATTGATTACACGTATAGCATCAAACCGGGCCGTGAAGACTATCCGATTACTTATGTATCCTGGTATGATGCGACGAATTTTTTGCGGTGGTGCGGTTTAAGACTGCCGAGGGAAGCCGAATGGGAAAAAGCCCTTCGCGGTGGGATTTATTTGGACGGCGACGAAGAAAAGAAAAGCCCCAATCCGATGCCTGAAAGGCGCTATCCCTGGGGTGACCAGGCACCGAATGCGGATGGTGTTTTCCGATGCAATTATGATGGCGCCGAAGACGGCTTTGACTACACGGCATCTGTTGGAAGCTTCGCGAAGTTCAGCAGTCCTTACGGACTCTGCGATTTGACTGGAAATGTTGCCGAGTGGACCCTGGACTGGTACTCAACGTCATATCATGTCGGTCTGGATGGATTTCGCATGGTGCGAGGTGGTTCGTGGATGGCTGTACCAGCCGCCTGTGATGCCATCACCGGAGCCACGCAATTGCCTCTCAAAGAAAGCAGTATTATGGGATTTCGTGGAGCAAAGGGGCCGCGGAAATCACATTAACGCCCTGTTCCTTTTACGGCAGGCTTTGCTTATGAATTCTGGTACGAAATGCAGCGGGGTCATGCGAGTTACGGATAGCAATATCATAAGTTATTTCGCCTGACTCGTATAAATCCAGAAGTGAGTCATCCATGGTATGCATGCCTTTTTTACGGCCCATTTGTATTATACTGGTCAGTTGATATAATTGACGGTCCCGAATGTGCTTTCGTGCAGGGGGATTCATAATAATTAACTCTGTTGCCAATATCCTGTTCTTCTTATCTGCAGATGGAACAAGTCTCTGAGCCAAAATCCCTTGTAAACAATTTGCCAATTGTGTAAAAATCTGTGGTTGTTGGTTTTCAGGGAAGATAGATACGATTCGTTCAACAGTCTGCAACGTATTTGAGGTGTGACACGTTGCTATTACGAGATGGCCGGTTTCAGCAGCAATCAACGCCGTTTCTGTTGTCTCTAAATCACGCATCTCTCCAACACAGATAACATCAGGGTCTTGGCGAAGCACATGGATTAGCGCACGGGAGAATGATTTTACATCAGTGTACAGTTCCTGCTGAACAATAATTGCTTTTTTCTGTCTGTGCACATATTCCACAGGGTCTTCAATGGCTATAATTTTACATCTACGTTCACTGTTGATTAAATCTATCATAAAATTCATAGTTGTGGTCTTACCACTGCCAGTAGGACCCGTTATGAGAATTAAACCACTTGATAAGCGGGTGAAATCTTCAACTTCTTCGGGTAAACAAAGCTCTTCGCGAGTCTTAATATCATCCATAACGGGTCGAATTGACATTTCGGCGTTGCCGGCGTGATAATATATTGAAACACGGAAACGTCCTAACTTAGGGTCATGCAGTGAACAACAAAGCTGCCAGTCACTCTCGAAAGTTTTTCTTTGTTCTTCGTTCAACATCCCAAAACATAGTCTCTCAGTATCTTCTCGTGCAAGTGGAGGCCTATCAGCTAAGACTATTTCGCCATTTATCCGAAACATAGGCGGCAAATTAGCTACAATGTGAATATCAGATGCGTTTTCACGCCGAGCAAGTGCTAATATACGTTGCATTTCCGCTGATATTGCCATAATTCTATTACCTTTTTCGGGTCAGATGCGGATACGCACGCTTCTAACAGGCGTGTCGGAAGTCAGAAGTCGGAAGTCAGAATCTGTCTTCTGCCCTCTGTCCTCTGTCTTCTTCCCTCTGCCCTCTGTCCTCTGTCATTTGTTCTCTGTCCTCTGTCCTCTGTCATCTGTCCTTTGTTCTAAAGAGCCTGCCGAAAAACCCTCTCCCACTGCATCTGGCTAATGCTGTTTCAGCTTCTCTCCAAGCTGGTCGAAGCTTAAGACTTTGTTCCAAAGTTGCCTTTGCCTGGGGAAGGCCAAGTTTGGCCTGGCAGCAGCCCAGCTCACACCACGCTAATGCTGATTTCGGGAATACTTTGACTACATCGTTGAGATGCCCTATTGCCGCAGAATAACTCCCTTTTTTCCGAAGCAAACGGGCAGCCTCCAGCTTTATAACCGGTGCCATATTACCAGCAATACTTACCGCTTTACTGACACAGTTATCTGCTACGGGGCTTTTTCTATCCAGCATCACCTCGGCTCTTGCCAGCCAAACTCGCGGTGTTATATTGTCTTTACCGATTGAATTGTCGGAATAAGCAATTGCCTTTTCCAATTTTGCATCACGACAGCACGCCACCGCTTTTACTGCTAAAAGTTCAGGGTGCTCCGGAAATAACTCTAATGCCTTATCCGCCCAAACTAACGATTCCTTGTACTCTCCCAGCTCAATCAACATAAGGACCTGACCAACCCATGCCTCAAAAAGTGTGTTATTCTGCTCAAGAGCTCGGGAATAATTTCGCAATGCAAGTTCAAAATCGCCTCCCAGCCAATACTTCAAGGCTTGCTTGTGAAAGTAATCGGCATCGCGGACGGGTTCACCTCGAGAACGTTTACGTTCCGGTTTTTTTTCATCAAATTCAAGCTGTGAAAAACGGTCCATTCAGTTTATTTTAAGAAACCTCGTCTCGATAAAGGCCACCAACTCATAAAAGCCTTCGCCTCAATATCGCTTGTATGTACTGTACATACCTGGCTTATATGCGAAGCATTAAGCGCTATCCCATGAGCCCTGACATTGTATCGAGAACTTACAAAATAACTATCATTTGGAATCGTATCTGAAAATGTATGGTTACGCAACCACATGGGGACAGGATACTGCTCAACATCCAGTAGCCGGCCATCAACTATAAAAACACCATCGGTAATCTGAACTTTTTCTCCAGCGAGTCCGACAATCTCTCCAATTATTGTGTCGTTACCACGTGCTACTATTCTACGATAACTGCCAAAAGTAGCAGGATGTATCAAAACCAAAGAACCACGCGGCAAAAGAGCCTTTTCATCCAAGCCGCCGCGAGCCAATAGATAATCGCCGGCTTCGACATTATAATACGGGATAGTTAAGCTTGAGTATCCTCCATCAAAATTCAGAAACGGCATTCGTGGAATGAACCTGTAAAGAAAAGTCAGGCCAATTAACACAAGGATAATTGTTACTATCTTTTCACTTAGATTAGCTAAATCTTTTATAATCCCGTATCGAAGAGCGATAGCTGCATGAACTCCTATTGCCAGCCCAAAACAAATAAATCCGGCGGCACTGCCGTAAAGAAACAGGCCCGACAGAAGCAATATCAACCAGGCTAAGAAATACAAGCGAATTTCTCTGAAGCGATTTTGCATCCAATGAGCAAGGCCGGGAATGATGGAAAGAAATAAACCCAAAAAACTGTCATTGAAAAACTCCTTCACCCGGGGAGTGAGATGCGATTTAGCGTTTATTTGCGGGACGGCTTTGCCTTTACGTATTGACCTCAGGACATCGCGAAATGGCTTTTTCCATCTCGGCATACGTGGTGGATGAACATTTATTGCTGTCGATGTAACCTCAAGAACCGAACCACATTTGATACATGTTTTTTGGCCCGGTATATTCTCAAATTTGCATCTCTGACATCTCATTGCAAATTATTGTTCCGTCCTCAAATCCTGCTCAACGTCTATCCTTGCTTTGATTTCCGGCTCATAATACTCGCTGGTTAGCTGCTGGTCTTTAACCTTGCCGATGAGTTCTGTGAGCCATTTGGAATATGCGAGGCAACTTTTTCCCTTAACCCCTTTTATATGAACTTTCACTTCACCGCTTTTAGATATCGTAATTTCAACTTCGTGTTGTGCCATAGTTTAATCCATCCATCTGCGTACATGTATTCGGATACTTTCGTCTTCCATAACTTCTTCATTAACCACCTGGAATTCTTTGTTTTTCAATTCTCTGACTACCTTGTCATAAACAAAACACTGCGTTAACTTCTGAGTAAACTCTTCAGCTACTTGTTTAAGCTCTGCCTCGCTGTGTCCTATTCCTTTTGCACATACACTACAGCGACCTCGCTCGTCACGTTTGACGCGGAACTCTATGGTACCTTTGGTGAGCACAATTTCCTGGTCTGTTGCCATACTCTCTGCTAACACTTCGCTGTCAGAAAGCTCAACTTCCACACTTTGCTCAACAGCACTATCACTTTGGCTTTCCTTGACTGCTTCCTTGACCGATTCACTTACTACCAGCCCCATAGCCGAAGCTGCACCTGCAACCGCAGCGGCAATTACCGGCCAACTACCTATTACTACCGGTGTGAGAACTAATATAGCACTCATGATTTCTCCTTTCTGCTTTGGTTTATAAAGGATTCTGCAAAATCGAGGTTAGGCATACTTTGGAAAGAAAAAATTGTTTTTTAATTTTTTCTTTTCAAACAGTATGTTTTTGTGTAATAGACAGTTAGCTGATTATTCAAGAAAATCGAAAACCTGATTTTCTTAAATAATATATGCCTAACCTCGATTTTGCAGAAGTCTTCTTTGGTTTATAGTGTAGGGTGGGGCTTGCCCCACCAACTTAGTCTCGGTGGGCTAAAGCCCACCCTACGGCTCATGATTTCTCCTTTCTGCTGGAAGTTTATAGCAGCTTGTTCTTTCTTATATTTCCAGTTTACGTCTATCCATTCCGGGTTCTTTAGCGACCTCGGCACTGGTGGCTGCTCGTGCCCGTCCGTCGGCCCACTTACGTAATTCATCGATGTCCTCACTCATTGTTTTGGACAATGGCACAGCCTGCCTTAAGCTCGCAAGCGATCTTTCGGTTGAAAGCTTTTCTTTTTCATAGAAGGCATCGAACATGGCACTGATAATTGCTTCTTCTATTTCTGCACCGCTGTAACCTGCCGATACTTGTGCCAATGCATCAAGGTCAAAATCATCCGGATTCATCTTGCGTTTTGACAGATGTACGCGGAATATCTCCTTTCGCTCTACGGACGACGGCAAATCCACAAAGAATATCTCATCAAATCGTCCCTTGCGTAACAGCTCCGGAGGCAATATAGAAACATCGTTTGCAGTAGCAACCACGAACACAGGTTCCTTCTTTTCAGACAACCACGTTAAAAAAGTGCTGAAAACACGAGCTGAGGTCCCTCCATCGGTACTGCCTCCACTGCCGCGAGAGCCACGGAAGGCTTTATCAATTTCATCAACCCAAAAAACCACAGGCGAAACAGATTCGGCAACCTTTATGGCCCTGCGGATGTTTTCCTCCGATGAACCAACAAGGCTTCCAAATACTTGCCCGACATCGAAACGTAAGAGAGGCAACTGCCAAATATTACTTATGGTCTTGGCCATAAGGCTCTTGCCGCAGCCTTGAACGCCTAACAACAACACACCTTTAGGTGCGGGCAAACCATAATCTCGGGCCCGGTCGGAAAAAACGACCGAGCGTTTGAGTAACCAGCTTTTTAAGGCATCCAAGCCACCCACGGATTCCAGTTTTTCTTCGGCATCGTAATATTGCAAAAGGCCGCTCTTGCGAATAATTTGCTTTTTCTCGCTGTTTATGACTTCCAGGCTTTTCTCGCCAAAGCCTCGATGCTGTACTAAAGTTTTAGCTAAAACATTTTCTCCCTCTGCTAACGTGAGTCCAAGTAAGGCATGCACAATCTGCTCACGCATTTTACTATCAATGTTTACCTTTAACTTTGGGTTTTCCTTAACCTCTTCGATAATTCGTCCCAATAATGCCGTAAAATCGTTTTCCTTCGGCAAATCAAAATCAACTACCGTTATATCCTTTTCCAGCTCCGCCGGAATTTGAAACATAGGACTTACCATGACAATCGTCTTGAACGTATTTTTCAGTGAGGCGGCAACCTCTCGCAGCCGCCGGATTACCGACATGTTTTGCCCTTTGAGAAAAGGATGGAAGTCTTTGAAGACATAAAGAGCCGGGTCAACGTGTTCAATAACGTTAGTCAGAGCTACCAGCGGATCCTGTGTGGCAGTGTCACGGTGCTTTTGGGATTGTATTGAAGTTCCCGCCGGCACCAGTCCCGTGGTAATCGACCATTCGAACACATTTTTGCCAAGCTTCGAGGCAATCTTTGAAACCTGAGCTAATACTCGCTGCTCTTCCCAGCTTATAACGTATATCAATGGGTACCTGGCCCTGACTAATACTTCCAGCTCATTCATTTGCCTTCTGTTGCCCGGGCCAGGAGGCACTTGCTTACTTGGTTTTACTGGTTTGGCTTCCGTCATCTTCTTTTATCTCCATTTTAGGTGGCAGTGCACAATTATCAGGCTCTACTACTTGTGCTATCTCCATAAGTGTCTCATCCGGCAATATCATCACCACTTTACCACTATTCAATATACGAATCTCGAAATCACCGGGTTTTCGCTTATATGGCTTATTTTTCATTTGACCAGTTTCAATCCCATATTCCTGGCCAGGTCCACAGCACTTTGCATATCATCCGGCTTCAGGTATTCCGCTGGTGCCGAAGTAACCGGAATCGGTGGCACATAATTGCCTCGGAGACTTAACTTCACATCCGGAATCTCCGTGGCCAGCCACTCGAATATGGGCTTAAGACAGCACTCGCTATGACCGGGTATAACAATATGACGGATTATTACATCCGCATGTTTGGCGGCTTTCAATATATTACGTTTTACCACCTCTATGTAATTGTTTGCTCCAAGCAGAAATTCTGCACAGTTGTTGTTACCGCACTTGAAATCCGCAAGATAAACATCAACTAACCCTGCCATTAGTTTATCTACTATATCATTATAATACATATTGGAATTCCAAACCACCCTTATTTCTGAATCCACTCGGCTGATCAGCTCCAGAACTCCATGCAAATTCACCGCTGGTTCACCACCTAAAAAGTTAAGTGTTTTTGCACCCTTCCTCTGACGATGGGCAATTCTTTTAGCCATGTCATCAAAATCCATCTCCTTTGCCACCAGGGGCTCTTCATTCCATTCTGCCACCACACAAAATTCACATCTAAGATTGCATCCCGTAAAGTGAATTTGGTGTGACGGGACTAACTCACTTTCTTCGCCGTAGTACAGCATCTCTAAAAAGCATCGGACGGTATCATCCAAACCACAAAAGCCCTTTTCGCCGGCGGTGCGGTCTATGCCACACTGACGCGGGCAAAGATTACAATTGGTTAGAGCTTCTCTTGCCAGTTTCGCCCGTTCAGACGCTTGGCTATGTGCCTGGTAATCCATATCGTTCAATCAACATCCACAAAATCGCCGGGACGTCTTCGTTCTACCGATGGGATACTTCTATGGCTTTGAGAAGCCATACGCCAACGCAGCTTTATATAAATATACGCAACCAAAGCACCTGAAACCCAGACAAGGTTGATTGGCATAGCTATATTCATTAGGATACCTATTGCTATCAGGATTAGAACCAGGAATCGCACTCCAATGGTAGCAATAAGCACAAAGAACCTTCTACCTCGGAAAAGCAATCCCATAGTTGCAATAAGTCCGTAAGTACATCCCGAAGCTCCCATGCCAATAAAGTCCCTGCCGACGAGCAGATTCACAATAACCCATAATAAACCACATCCTACAGATACAACCAGCCACAGCAAAATAAATGAATTTGTTCTCCATTCACGTTCGATGGCACTGCCGGCAAAAAGTACCATTAAGCCGCTAAAAATCAGGTTTAGTGGAGAACCACTCACAAACGGATACGTAACTAATTGCCATATTCTCCCGTGCAGGACATTTTGAGCACTTATTGCTAAGAAGCTTGCTGTAAAGCCCGGGGCAAACATGGATAACAACATCCCTGCAATTAGTAAGACAATTATGGCGGTAACTCCGGGGGTAAAAAGCTTTGTCGGCGAAGGAAAAGTCATTTGGGTTTGTCCCGTGGTATACATAATTACATGCCTCCACATTTATATTGCTGTAAACACAAACATTTCAATGGCTTATGACCTTGCTTAATTATAATTCATTGACTAAAATTAGTCAAAGAATTTAATCCCTTCAGCTAACTACATTGGCGACGATTTTCTGAGTCGTGAAAAGAGGTTATTTTGCTAAGAATATGAGCATAAGAATCCGCTTTTAAGAAAGGGGGTATTCTTTATGATTAAGTTCCGCTGTAAAAACTGTGGCCAGAAAATAAGTGTTCCTGAAATTCATTCCGGCAAAAAAGGGAAATGCCCAAAATGTAAAAGTATTGTTGTCGTTCCCAGGATAAAGGCCGCAGACTCTCTGAATGACCAAAGAAACCCCGCACCAATTGACCCCGAGGCCAGAGAGCGGTCATCTCTCACACGCACCCACCTGCCGTCGGCAGACAATTGGTGCGGGGCCGGCAGACAGCAGAACTCCTCTTCACCCGTTTCAGATCTCCAACTTGAAAAAAGACCGCCAGGTCAAATAGGAAAAACAAATAAAGTATTCGCTAATGGCTTCGAGGTAACACAATATGATGAAAAGTTCATAAAAATAGATCAACCCGAAAAACCGCCTGTTCGCAAACTGCCGTGGCTTCTGGACATATTGCTTTATCCGACTAGTCCCTCAGGTATGGTACACTTAGCTATTCTTTCTTTTCTGCCTCGAATGTTATTGCCCTTAGGCCATCTGAGTTATTGGCTCCACCCTCCTATTTTCGGCTTGGGATTGTTAGTAATCTTCTTAGGATATCTGTTTTACTGCCTTTCAGACTGTATTCGTGATAGTGCTAATGGAGGCCTGCGTGCGCCGAATATCGATATATCCCCGACCGTACTACTCAACGCAGGGGAGCTCATTTCGCCAGTATTCAATGTGTTTGTCTGCACCACTGTTTGTCTCGGCCCATTATTGGCATATTTTATTATCACCAGACGAACCAACTTAATCTTTTGGCTGCTGGTGACATATGGCGTCATTTTTTCCCCAATGGTGCTGCTGGCGACGGTTTTGTTCGATTCTCTTCGGGCGCTAAATCCAATACTAATTATTACTTCAACAGTTACTGTTTTCCTTCCTTACTGTGGTTTGGTTTTACTTTTTTTCGCGGTTGGGGGACTCATTGCTACAATAATATCGATCCTGCCGCAGTCACGAGTTATAGGTTATACTCTCGGCGCTGTTTGTATTTATCTGGCAATGGTCGGAACTCATCTGCTGGGACGCTTTTATTATCTAAACTCCAAGAAATTAAATTGGGAGGTATAGAAAAAATATGTTTACTGACACTATTTTTCCATATTCGCCCGACAATGCGGCGCTACTTTACTACCAAGCGTTTCTGATGATAGAACGCATAGATGATACAATGCTAAAAACGCTGGCCGATTTATCAGCAGGCAGGATCAAACTGAACGAAGAAATTAAGGAACATATTAAAAGATGCCGCGATGTAATCGACCTTATAGTAGTGGCGGCAAAAATGCCAAACTGTGATTGGGGCCTGGACTATTCTAAGGGTGCAAAGCATGTTCAACAAGAAAACCACCCTTACGTAAAACACTTACTTCAGATGTGTAATCGTAGAGTTCTTCTGCCAATATCTTCCTTCCGGGCCATTGAATCCAGCGGGTATAGCTTTTCATCCTTTGGGATTTCCTTGTAGCCGCCAAGTTCGAGATGGTCCGGGTAGGCCACATCGGGCGCGCCTTTTGTGCGGCGGGCTTTTGCGTCCGGTTGGAAGACGGCTTGATCGTAGAGGTCCCAATACTTTTTCGGGGCGTTGAACGGCAAATGGGGTTTGAAGAAACCGACTGCGAGAAAGAATGGTTGCGTCTTCCGCTTCAGGTTCTCGAGCGTTTCGATTGCCAGCTTGGCCAATTGGCTGTCCCGATACCCCTCATCCGGCACATCAGCGCACTCGGTGGCCAGGCTTTTACGTCCATTTGTCTCATTCTCAGGCAGTGCGTATTTTTTCCAGCCGTCCCCGATCAGCAGCGGCGGGACGGACCACGATTGTGGGTCATGCTCCTCCTCGCGTGAGTTTCCACTGAAGACCTTCCCCATCGACTGTGCATGGGATCCGTTATTTTTGAAAAGCTGCAGCAGCGTCACCGCTTCGGGATGAGTGTCGCGAAAGAGATTTCGGTTGTGCCAAACGCTTGTGTTGTCGGGAAGAAGTCCAGTAAGCATCGCCACGCGCGAGGGACCGCAAACTGCTTGATGGCAGTAAGCGCGGGTGAAAAGCAGTCCGCTCCCCGCCAAAGTGTCTATGTGTGGTGTTTTCGCCAGTGGATCACCGTAACAACCAAGGGATGTGCGCAGGTCGTCCAATGCGATAAACAAAACATTAGGCCGCTTATTTTTCTTTTCATCACCTCGCAGCTTTACTGGCGAAACAAGGCCCAGAGCTGCTGATACTAAAGCATACATAAAACGTCTGCGAGTCCAAACGATACGCATTTTATATCTTCCTTTTCTTATTAATATCTTCCGACACGAGGCGGACCCGTGTCGATCGCAAAGACAGTAGCGTCAAAACATTTCTTGAGGAGATCAAAATGTACCTTGCGGTACCTGGCGTCACCCCACACATTCGATTTCTTGCCGGAATCCTTGCTCAGGTCGAACAACGCAGAACTTTCTCCCATATGGTCGACCACCATGTTGTAAGAGTCACTCTCAAACACCGTTTCCCATCGCGTCCCTCCTGTCGATATGCGGCCAACATTTCGAGCACTTTCTCCTTCCTGCAATCCCGCTATGGCGGAAGCTTCAGATTGCAATTCAAGGAGAGGCATTTGTGGACTGCATGCATAGATTGTAGAATCGAAACAACGTTTGAGAAGTACGAGACGCTTTTCTTCGTAGTCCGGCTGATCCCACAAGTTGTCAAACTCTTTTGGATCTTTCGATAAATTGAACAGTTCGCCGAGCGCGTGTCCGTGATAGACGACAAGCTTGAAATCTCTTGTTCGGATCATTGTTGCAAAAGCAGGGGGCAGCTCCTTCGGGTCGAGCGCATCATAGAATTCTGAACGCACAAACTCGCGATGTGTGTCAGGATTCGCCTCGCCCTCAAGAATCGGGAGAAGACTTCTTCCCTGCATATGACTCGGAATTTGCTCTCCTACAGTATCCAACAGGGTAGGCGCGATGTCCGTGAGTTCGACGAGTGCCTTGCTGACAAGACCTTTTCTGAACCGGCGTGGGAACCAGAATATGAGCGGCACTCTGATCAGGCCTTCATAGAAACGGCATCCCTTCGCGCGCATTCCGTGATCTCCACACATATCCCCGCCGTCAGAGGTGAAGATGATCACGGTGCTTTTGTCCTGCCCGGTTTCTTCGAGTGCCGAAAGGAGGCGGCCCACATTCTCGTCAATAAGATCAATCTGGGCCCAATAGTCAGCCTGGTGCTGTTTAGCATCAGAGTCCGAGTAATACCTGGGATTCTTCTGAAACATGATCCCATTAAACCGACCTTTTTCCTCAATGTCGGACTCTGTAAATGCAGGGCCCGGCAAAGAAGAAGTGTCGTACCGGGACACATACGATGGTGGTGCGTTGAAGGGTCCGTGAGGATCATAGATATTGATACTGAAAAGCCAAGGCTGCGCTTTATGCGCGCGTATGAAATCAATGGCGCTGTCGGTACACCATGTTGTCTGGTGAAGGCGTGCATGTGCCTGGCCATCCAGTTTCTGAAGACCTTTATATGAATAGCCGCGCTTCTCGAGCCATACCAGATAATCATTCTTCTTGCCACCCTGATGTGGACTATGGCTGTAGTGAAATACCGAGTATCCATCGTCTCTGGGACGGGTCTCCCTGTCGTTCTTCATGGCGGAAGCGAGATGGAGCTTACCGGAGAGACCACATACGTAACCTCTGTCTCTAAAGAGCTTTGTGACGAGCGGGGCCTGTTCGGCCCATGATTCGGCGCCGTTCTTGCATGCTTTGACTGCACAGGGATACATGCCGGTCAAGAAACCAGCGCGGCTCGGTGTGCAGATCGGGGACGTACAGAATGCATGATCGAACGCAACACCTTCGTTTACAATACGGTCAATATTGAGCGTGTGAATGCAATTGTTTCCAAGCGCGCCAATCGTGTCCCAGCGCTGCTGATCAGTGCATATCCAAAGAATATTCGGCCTTTTGCTTTTTGTGCTTTTTTTGCTGGATTTTTGTGCACCAGGTGAATTCTTTGATGACCCCAAGGCCATGGCTATACCAGGAGCCACACTAACCTGTAAAAACTGGCGTCTGTTAAGTTTATTCATATTTGTCACTCACTTTCTCTTTTTAGCGCGGTGTCCACGTGTATGTCTCTTCATCAAAGATATACTCGTTTTTTTTAGGGGCATCCGGTTCATCGTGTTCCGGCAGCCATCTCGCAAATTCCTTTTTTATAGCCTCATACTCCGGCTTTTCAGCCAGGTTATTCCATTCATTTTGATCCGACTGGTGGTCATACAATTCTTCCCAGCCATCTTTGTATCGAATGTAGCGCCATCGTTCCGAACGAAGAGCGTGATTTCCTCTGCCAAAGGTGGTCAGTACAGGTCTTTGCCAATTACGCTTCGGATCTTTTAATAGCGGCACAAGGCTTTGTCCATCAAGTTTCGGACTGGTTGGTAAACCGCATAGTTCAATAAGCGTCGGATAGATGTCAATAAGACCGACCGGACGGGAACATTGTGCCCCCGGTTTCGTGATACCAGGAGCCACTATGATGAATGGCGACCTTGTTGCTCTTTCCCACAAGGTAGATTTATGCCAATGTTGTTTTTCTCCAAGGTGCCAGCCATGATCGGACCAGAAGACTATTATTGTATTGTCCGCATAAGGGCTCGCATCGAGAGCATCAAGTACGCGGCCCACCTGCGCATCGGCAAAGGAGATACTGGCCATATATGCCCGGACCGCTTCTTTCCACCTTCCTGTTTCTCGTATCCGCTGCCAATCCTTCTGCCTGTATGCGGCTATTTCCAGACCGACTTTGGGAATATCATCTAAGTCATTGTCGAGAACTAAAGGCAAGTGAATATTATCCTGAGGGTAGCGGTCAAAATACGCCTGGGGTGCATACCATGCCATATGCGGATGAAAAATGCCGACACCCAGGAAAAACGGCTTGTCATGAGGTTTGCTTAAGAATTCCGCCGCCCAATCCGCCACCTTGTAATCGCCGTATTCCGATTCTTCCTGCTTCAACACTCCCCAATCAAAACTTGGCCTCATCCATTTCTCCCGCTTCCAGCCGTTTACCGGAAATGATTTACCTGGATCATCTTCGATGCGATCAAAATAGTCGTCCCACACTGTTGGTGGATTGAAGCCGGTAGTATGATGAAATATTTTGCCGCCCCCTTCTGCCCAATAACCCTGCGATCTGAAGTATTCCGGTATGGTTTTTACATTGCCAAGAACAGGTTTCCACCATTGACCGTTATTGTATATTCCTGTAGTCGAGGGAAGAAGGCCGGTCATTATTGCTGTACGAGAGGGATTGCATACCGGCGAAACACAATGAGAATTTGTAAACAAAAGGCCGCGTTGAGAGAAACGGTCAATATTCGGCGTCTCGACATCAGGGTATCCTGCAAGACAGCCAATCCAGTCGTTCATATCGTCGACGCAAAGAAAAAGAACATTTGGTCTTTTCCCATCATTTGCGAACAGCATGCGCGGCAGCGCCAATGATGCCACACCCAGGCTAAGCTGCTTAAGGAAACCACGTCGATTCATCTTGTTCATATCACAACTCCTATTTAAAGAAATATTCCGGGTACTTCCATTGGCCCGGTTTCTTTTTTACATATTTTCCGCTGCTCATTGTGGCGTCATTTTCGGCTGTAAATTTGGCAAGGATGTGCTTGTGCCGCAAGGGGTCATTCGTTTCTTGTTGCCACTCGGCCAACCGTCTTTTTAGATGTATGAGTTGTTCCGTATAGCGGGGATCTTCGGCCAGGTTGTGAAACTCCCACGGATCATTTTGAAGATCATAAAGCTCGAACTCCGGAGGCTGTCGAAAAATCTTATATGCCTCCTGAACTTGTCCTGGCGCATTTTTCAGTTCCTCGAGGGTAAATGTCTCAGGCCTTTGCCTGAAAAGATATATGTCATAAACGGGATTTTCGCGATGAGGTAACAGGTTGTGGATGAGTTTGAAACGGCGGTCCCGCACGGCACGTCCCGGATAGTATGTCTCCGGCCAGTGCAATGTGAATTCGGTGAATAGGTATTCACGCCATTGTGCGGATTTCTCGTTGAACAAAGGCTTCAACGATCTGCCGTCTAGACTATCCTGATGTGGTTTTGTACCTGCTATTTCAAGGATTGTAGGCAGAATGTCAAGGCTGGAAACCAGACGAGATTCGACTACCCCTTTCGGAAGATATCCCTTCCAGCTCATTATCATCGGCACCCGAGTTCCGCCTTCACGGATTGTCTTCTTCCCGCGAGGGAAGTCAGGGCCATGGTCTGAAAGATAGATTATGAGTGTGTTATCAGCTTTGCCGGAATCGGCTAATTCCTGCAGAACCATCCCAACTGCTGCGTCTAAGCGCTGCATACAGTTGTAATAACTTGCCGTTGTCTGAAGTGTTTGCCGAGTAGATACGCCAACCATGGGCAAGGTCACAATATCATCTGGACCCATTATCCTGGCGGGGATCCCCTCCTGCCGATAGTGGAAAGGACGATGCGCATCCGGGAAGCTTATCCACATCAGGAACGGACCATCCGAAGCCCGGAAAAATTCTCCAGCGCTTCTGGCAAAATCTTTGACTGGACGGTTATTAAAATTGCTTTTGGGAAATGCCTTGAAGTCGAACAGAAAGGCAGATTCCGGATTGACATGAATTTTGCCGATTATTCCTGTTCGATAGCCGACGCCTTTGAGATAGGTGGTAAGGTTTGGCGTATCGTCTTTGTACATCCGTAATCCATGTGTAGCCAGGCCGATCTGGCCGTTATTGTGAGGATACTGCCCTGTGAGTATCGAAGCCCTCGATGGGCTGCAGCCAGCTTGAGTAACATACGCATGTTCAAATCTGACCCCCTTGTCTGCCAGAGTGTCCAGGTTCGGGGTGGAAATATGTTTGTCACCATAGCAGCTCAACTGTAGACCATGGTCTTCCGCCACCATTAACAGAATGTTCGGTTTCGGTCTACCTTTTTCACGCGCATTGGCAAATCGTGAAAATCCAAAGGCCACAGTCGTACCCATTGCAGACTTCATGAATTGTCTTCTTGTCAGGGTCACTGTCTATCTCCTTTTTGGCAACACCGCTTTCCAGCCATTCTCAAGAAGTTTATTAAGCTGCTTAACAGTCGGTTGTTGTTCCTTTTTCTGAGCAAGATTTGTAAGCTCATAAGGATCTGAACGATGATCATACAGTTCAAACGCTATCGGCTGCTTGTTCTGTACATTGATCCATTCTATATAATGAAACCGCTCGGTGCGGACAGAGTAGCCCATAACACTAAAGCTTTCCTTATAGTACGCCGGGCGCGGAAACTGTGTGAATGCCGCTCGTTTCCAAATCTGCTCCGGATCATCAAGCAAGGGGACCATCGAAGTTCCTTCAAGGCCGCCCGGTACAGACATTCCGGTTAACTCGACCAGAGTAGGATACATGTCAACCAGTTCCACTAACCTTCGACATACTTGTCCTTTCTTCTTTTGTGGTGCAGATATGATCAGTGGTACCCGTGCATCAAATTCATAATTACTAGTCTTACACCAGATCGTGTGCTCACCAAGGTGGAAGCCATGATCGGACCAGAGGCATATGATAGTGTTTTCCCACAAGCCGAATTTATCAAGAGCATCTATCAATCTACCAATTTGAGCATCGGTATAACTTGCAGCCGCGTAATAGCCGTGGCGAACTTCGGCCGCTTTTTCCGGAGGAACAGCCCCGATGTTTGGGATGTCGGTATAACCTCGAAGTTCCTTCCAATTGTGCAGGGCAATATCGGGTCCATCTTTTGGCCTGTTTAGTGCCGGCCAATCATCGTTCTCAAAAGTCGTTTGTTCATACATGTCCCAGTATTTCTTAGGAGCAGAGCAAGGCAGATGCGGTTTGCGAAAACCTACTGCCAGGAAGAACGCTTTACCATTTTCTGCGAGTTCTTCAATCTTTTTAACTGCTTCGCCAGCTACCTTACCGTCAATGTAAGCTTCATCCGGCACATCGGCACATTCTGCGGCGGCCTGTTTGCCGCTTTTTTCATCCGGCCGGTTTTCAGGCAGGACATACTGATCACGTTTGGTGCAGTGGTCCCAAACCGGTTCCGCCGACCAGCTCGGTGGATCTGTCGACGGTGCTCCCTGGCCGTGGAGAACCTTGCCGAAACTCTGGGTATAGTAGCCATGCTGCTTAAAATATTGTGGAAGTGTTACAATATCCGGATGGTGCTTGCGGAAATGCGTTTTCAAATCCCACACCTTGAGTGTATCCGGACGCAGGCCGGTAATTACAGAAGCTCTGGATGGATTACACACTGCCTGTTGACAATAGGCATTTAGAAAAACCGTTCCCTGTCTTGCAAGCTCATCCATATTGGGTGTTACTGCAATCTTATCACCAAGGCAGCCTACGGTGCCTCGCAGGTCATCAATTGCAATAAACAGGACGTTAAGCTTTTTCGCCTTCCTTGGCCATGATACAGTAGGAAATACCAGTGACAAAGCTCCCATACCGAGTGTCTTTAGAAAGTTTCGTCTTTTCATTACCGTGACTTCTCCTTCCTGCTCCAGGAGTACGAAGCGGTATCAAAATGGTAAGCGCTCTTTGAAAGAGCGGGCGGCGCATCACTTTTAGGGAGCCATTTCGCCAACTTCTGTTTTATTAAATCAAATCTTGAATCTCCTGCCAGGTTCGTCCACTCGTGGGGGTCGTTGTCATGGTCATACAGTTCTTCTGTGCCGTCATTGTAGCGGATATACCGCCAACGCTTAGACCTGACGGCATGGTTTCCTCGTTCATATGTAATAACCGAAGGACGCTCCCAGACAGCTTCTGGATTTTCCAGAAGCCGAACCAGGCTGATCCCATCAAATTTCGTATTGGCTTTCAAGCCACATAAATCAATGAGGGTCGGGTAAATGCCGATCAGGTTTACGGGATGTTTACAAACCGACCCAGGCTGTGTGACCCCCGGAGCTACGATAAAGAACGGGACGTGCGTTGCTCGTTCCCAAAGTGTCTGCTTGTGCCATGCCCCTTTCTCGCCCAATTGCCAGCCATGGTCGGACCAAACTACGATTACGGTATTGTTGTGGTATGAGCTTTTCTCCAAAGCATCTAAAAGAAGCCCAACCAGTGCGTCGGCAAAACTGATTGAAGCCAAATATGCCCGGACGGATTCCTTGTATTTCCCTGCCTTCTTTACAAGTTCGAAATCGGCATGTCGAGCTTCGGCCATCTTTCTGCCGGCAACAGGGATATCATCCAGATCACCTTTCTTCACCTTGGGCAGTCTGATGCCGTCTAAAGGATACAAGTCAAAGTATTTCCTAGGGACATACCATGGCAGATGCGGGCGGTAAACTCCAGCGGCCAAGAAGAACGGTCTACCATGTGATCTTTCAAGAAAGTCTATGGCCCATTGAACCATTTGACCATCCCCCATCTCCAGATCCGGTTTGTCAAAAGGGCCCCAGTCAAATTCACGGTAGTTAGCAGGCGGTTTCTTTCCAAGTTTTACGTTTTCAATACCATTTAGTGGAAAACCTTCAGGCCAATGCACACCTTTCTTGGGTGCGTGTTGGCCGGGCACAGGATAAATATAATGCCATGAGCTATCCTGCACCTGAGGATGAAAATTGTCCCAGGTCCCGGGGGGGTTATTGCCAAGTGTGTGGTGAAAAATCTTTCCTCCACCTTCAGCATGGTAGCCATTCGCCCTGAAGTACTCCGGCATTGTCACAACATCAGGCAGCGCGGGCCTCCACCATTGTCCATTGTTGTATATGCCGGTAGTAGAAGGCCGAAGTCCAGTCATGATGGCCGTCCTGGACGGATTGCAAACCGTCGATGGACTGTGCGCATTGGTAAATGTGACACCCATCCTGGCAAGACGATCGAAGTTGGGCGTGTGAACTTTCCCGGAATAGCCGCTCAAAGAACTGATCCAATCGTTCATGTCGTCCAGGGAAATAAAAAGAACGTTTGGTTTGCGTTCAGACGCCATTAGTCTGTGCGAAAACAATGACGTCATGCTTAACACTGCTAATTGGAGAAAGTCACGCCTTTTCATATTCTCTCTTTTTCCTGCAAACTCCAAATCAGTAATATCTATCTGCTGTCTTTTCCATCTGTCAGCCATTCCAGTGAAAACCTGGCAAACACTATTTCACCATATCTCGTTTCCCCTCCTTCGTACAAACAACCAATATCACCATCGGGCAGTACTGCAAGGCAGGAATAGGCTGATGGACCATCATGAAGAAGTTTCGATATCGGCCATGTCCTGCCTTCATCATAACTCAGACGAACGGTCATATTGACCCTATCCCCCCTGGATTGTCCGGGAGAGGGTGCACTGGCAGGATTGGAAAAAAGCAACCTGTTTTTACTGTTGGTCGAAGCAAGCGTATAACGCAAGAAGCTTGCCTGGCACACGGGCTCTATAAGGACAGGATCGAGTTTTAATTCAGACCACGTCTCACCTCCATCCTTGCTCGTGGCAACGCCTCGTTTTCCCTGGCCGTTGTCCTGCATACGCATGTTCAGCATAAGCTTGCCATCAGCCAGCTCAACCACTTGGCATTCATTGCATCCGCCGGATACTGAACCACCTAATTGCCAACTCTTCCCGTGATCATCGCTATAGATAATATGTGAAGCATGGCCGCTCTTGTCCGTGTGATCACAGGGAATAAACAGACGCCCCTTGCGAGGCCCTTGTTGAAGCTGAATACCTACCCCGGGACCCGTTGCGTACCACCACCAGTTCTTTTTTTTGGTCGTTGCTGTTATCTCAATGGGCTTAGACCAGGTAAGACCATCGTCTTTAGAGTGACAAATATACACATGGCGCGTGTCCTTTGCGGTACCGTCATGAAGTTTCTTACCGCTGTCCGTACTGTCGTTCCATGTCAAGAGCAGCCAAATGATGCCGGTATCTCGATCTTGAACGGGACACGGATTTCCGCAAACATTTCTCCCTTGGTCCCAGACCACCTGCTTGGGCGTCCAAGTTTTGCCGCCATCTTCCGAACGCCGTACCAACAGATCGATGTCACTGCTGTCTCCGCCTTCTCTGCCTTCACAGAAAGCCAGCAACGTACCTGCTTGCGTGGTCAGTAACGCCGGGATCCGATAGTTGTTATAGCCGCCCCGGCCTTTAATGAAAAGGGCTTTCTGCATCAGAGGCACGGCTGTCGCACCTTTAACCAGAAGCGCAATTAGTATTGCTATTGCTACTGAATTTCTAAATCCTTTACAAGACATCGATTTCTCCCTCATGTTTTCCTCCTGTAGTATTCTTAACTTTCACTATTCAGTGTATGGATGGTCAGTCCTGCAATAGATTTTCTCGAAGCCGAAAACATTGCACTTGCAAAATAACCACAAAGGCAGCAAAATGTTATTCCAATAAACGCGTAAAGCAACAAATGGATATTTGTATACTGCTGTACAAAGAACACTCCGGCCGCTCCCGCCAGAGCTCCAATAATCGCCCCCGGCCCATTTGCTCTTGTGGTAAATATCCCCAGGCAGAACAGTCCGCACATAGAACCGCCAAACAGTCCAAGTATCTTCATAAACTGGTCCCACAGCGATTTGATGTTCGATGAAGCAAACAACAGGGCCAAAACCATCCCCAAGACACCCAGGGTAAATGTCGATACACGGGCAAGTCGCAAGTATCCTCGCTCTGATCGAATTAGACTCAATGGCCGGATAAAATCTGTAACCAGGGCCGTGGAGGTACTGTTCATACTCGTGGAAATCGTTGATTGCGCCGCGGCAAAAACTCCGGCCACGACCAGGCCGGCAATTCCCGTTGGAAGTTCACGCGCAATGAAAAGCGGGAAGATGGCATCGGTCTTAAAGACAGGGTCGAGTCGGCCGGGATTATGCTGGTAAAAGACAAACAGCGCCGTACCGACCCCAAAGAACAGAAGTGAAGCCGGCAGGACGGCAATTGCATTCGTCCAGATAGCTCTTTTCGCACTGGGCATATCCCGAACAGACATATACCGCTGTACGACCGCCATATCGGACGTATATGGAACCAGGTTCTGTGCAATTCCACCTAAAACAACCACCCACAGAGATGTTGTTGCAAAGCTCATTGAAGAAAAACTCCAATTTATCATGTGGAATTTATTGTGAGTGGCGGCGGTCGAAATAAAACCGCCAACACCGCCATCTACATGGGAAACAATCAATGCAAGACTGATCAATGCCCCACCCAGAAGAACAAAAGTCTGTATTGTATCGGTCCACACAACGGCCTCAAGCCCGCCCATTGTGCAATAGATGATACTTAACATTCCCATCAAGAAAATGCACTGATACTCCGACATAGGCGTTATCGCCGCCAGAGCCAGAGCCGGTAAATACATCACTACCGCCATTCGCCCGATTTGGAAAAAAATAAAAGACGCACTGGCAAAAAGACGCGCTGGTCGGTTAAATCGTTTTTCAAGGTATTCATAGGCACTTGTCGCATCGATCTTTCGAAAGAAAGGAAGGAACAACAGAATAACCAAAGGCGTAATGGCAATGGCCGTCATATTATACATAAAGTAAACCCAGTCGGTGGCATAGGCCTTGGCCGGGATGGCGATAAAGGTGATGGAACTGAGCATGGTCGCAAAGATGCTCAATCCCGCCACCAACCAGGGAACACGCTGGCCGCCGCGGAAGAAGTCATCTGAATTCTTATTGCGAAAAGAAAAGAACACACCAACACCAATCATAACCGACAAATATATTCCAATCGTAGAAAAATCGATGATCCCGAAACGCTCGCCACTCTTAAGCAGGCGAACCTGCCACACCTTCGGAGAGCGAACTCTGGGGCGAATTTCACCGCTGGGAATAATTATTGGATCACTCACCGGATCAGTCCCCCAACGGACGGCTGTGGTAGTTACGTGGTTGACGCAAATGGCGCCCGCACTTGTCCAAGTATCGGTGATTGTATGATAGAGCAGCGCTTCCTTTGGAAAACCGGGATGATCGTCTTTTAGTTCATCGACCTTGTGATAGAGGCTGCCGTCGTCGCCGCCAAGCACGACAATATGGCTTTGTCCCACATTTATACCGGTACCCGCCATTACACACCGAGGAACATCTTTGCGCTTTCGCCAGGGATTGACTTTGCCCGTATAGGTATCGGTTTCAGGATTGTATTTTTCCGGTTCATAGCCGGCCGGCGTAAATTCATATACATCCGTGAGAAACTGCACCTGTGCATTACCTCCTACCTCGGCATTCATCCGGCGACCGCTTATGACGTAGAGACAATCCGTTGTACCGTTGTGCTGTGCTGAGGCGATCGCAAACGCCCGAGACGGCCCCGGCCAGGGAAGAACCTGTTTCCATTTGAAAGAGCCTGGATCATTGAGTCTTGACATATCCAGGGACCAGAAATTCCTCTTGGCTGTTTCGAGACCCAGGCCGGCTGTTCCACCCACCACATAGATGTTGTCTCCGATCATGGCGGCACTGGAATACGCACAGGTATCCGGCAGATTCGGCAGCGAGGTTCTTGTGATATCCTTCTTCTCCGGGTCCCATTGCAACAGGAAAACTTGCGAATATGTCCGTTCGGAATCATTGCCGCCGATGCATATAACCCCATGCCTGCTCGAAACAGAAGCACCGTAGGCTATCGGTTTCTCAAGCTTAAAACCTGTTATCCAACGATAGGACTCATCGCCCGGGGCTGAGCCTCCGGATTCTTTTACGAGCACGTAGATATCATCATGCCATACCTTTTTCGACTCCCAGACAGGTCGAGGGAAATTGGCCCCGCCGGCTATGATCAATGCATCATTGTGAATTCCGCAGAAAGCCCCAGCTAACCCCGGCTGTATCGCCTGTCCTTTCAGTGGCGGCAGTTCGGCAAGTTGACTCCAATTCAGAACCTCTATTGCCTTTCCCCGGGCTGAAATGGCAAGTGATGCAATCACCAGAAGTGAACGTATTATCAACCTGGCAGTAGTATTCAACTTCATAGGTATTCACATATTAAATAGGTGGCTGCTTTGAACAGAAGTCAAAGAAACCAGCTTCTTTTAAGCCATTCTTTAATCTGGCAATCTTCGCAGCTTCGATATTTTTTAAGGGAGAGCGAACTCCACCCAGGTTAAGTCCAATCATATTCATAACCTCTTTGAGGGCTGAGTTGAAACTGGTTGTCTCAGCTAATAACCCAACCACCTTCATTGATATACGCTGAAGCCGACGGGCTTCATTAAGATCGCCGGAATCAAAAGCATCAATAAGCCGGGTGTAGAGCGGGGCCATTATGTTGTAGGTGCTGCCAACGGCTCCACGGCAACCAAGAGCTAACGAGCATAGGAGTGTCTCGTCACGTCCGTAAAGAATATCGTACTTGCCGTCATTAAATTCACTGCACAATTCAAAATCAACAAGATCCTCGTGAGTGTACTTGATACCAGCGAGGTTCGGAATTATCGGGTCCGCTGCTCGCAGGAAGTCGATCATAGGAAAACACACACCATTCATAGACGGCATGTGATAATAATAATAGCCTAGATCAGGAGCTTGGGCAGCAGTCTGTGCAGCATAATCGGTCAGTTCTTCAACATTATTGGGCTTATAATAGATGGGGCCCATTTCGCCTATACCCCAGGCACCGATCCGTGCAGCATGCCGAGCCATGTCCCAGGCTGAGACTGCACACGTATGCGACACATGAACAATAACCTTGAATTCACCAGGTGCAGTCTTCATCCAACTCTCGGCAATAGCTTTGCGCTCTTCGAGGGCCAAGGAAAAACCTTCCCCCGTCGTGCCATTAATAAATACGCCGACAACTCCATTAGAGTGTAGAAAAGCTGCATACGAAGGAATTATATCCAGATCCACAGTGCCATCTGGATGATACGCCGTCATGGGAGCAGCAATAAGACCACCTGTCTTGTTGTTTATCATGTTCGATCTCCAGTGCCCTGGTTTTTCATCAATCTAACAAAATGCGGTTGTAAATGTTTGCGCATCTTCTTTCGAAAACTATCCTGGTTTCCGGAACGGAGCTCTTCCAAAAGGTCTCTATGGGAAGCTTCTCCTTTGTGTCTTCCATTTATTTGTTCCCGCTTGACAGCTTCTTGGAAAAATGGTTCAAGCAGTGCCTGGAATCGAAGCAGTAGATCGTTTCGTCCCATCTGATATAGTGTTGTGTGGAACTCTATCTCAAGTTTGAGCCTCGTTTGTTCCGTACGTGCATTCTCTTCGCGATTGACAATATTTTCCAATGCGTTCAGGTCTTTGTCTGTTTTACGCAGGAACAACAGGTCCGCTAAGCCCAATTCAAGGGTAAGCCGCATCTCGCAGAGGTCACGCTGTGTCTTTTCATTAAGAAAAGCAGCATCTAAGATCTGGGTGCAGCCCCCGAATACGTCCGGCTCCGCGATGACCATTCCTCGCCTCTTTTTAGACTTGAGCAGCCCAAGCATCCGCAGACGGCTGAGGGCCTCACGCACAACACTTCTACTGACGCCGAGTCCTTCGGTAAGTTCGAGTTCGGCAGGCAGGCTATCACCGACAGAAAGGTTATTCTTACGGACGATATTGAGAATCTTTTGCTCAACAACTTCAACAAGATTAGTCTTTTCGATCGCTTTTAATTGCATGATGGCTCCTTATATTATGTCCGACAATATGACATATAAAAGAGAAAAGTCAAGGGGAAAATTGCACTTTTTTCTATTTGCGAGTTACTCAAATTGACCGTCTTTGAGCATTTATTTATATAAGCCCTCGTTTCACATGTTTAATCTCAAGATGGCCCTATTTTCGCGAGTTCGCGACTACAACCAACATGATATGGAACGACCTTTTTCAAGTCATAATATTCGGTTTTTTTTATTCTTCTACATTTCTTTTAATGACACTTCACGGTGCAGGCTACTTCGACGATGAATCAGTCTGATATCCGTGGATTAGTCCACCATTGGCGGACCAGCGCCGACATTGATATTCCCCGTCATGAGTTATGCTTTCTACAAACGCGAGTTCAACAGCAAAGCTGCCTATCGCAATACCGGGTCGCATATCACTCTTATCGTGCCTGCACCTGTCAGTGCCATTCTTATTTCCAGTTTTCAAGTATCAAAGAACAACTTCGGAGGACGGGTGATGAAAAATAATTTTCCTATCACGCCACCTTCCTCTTTTTGCGTGCCTCATATTCTACCAATGCTGACCATATGAATCCTGCCAACTCTCTGGCCACGGCCGTCGTTGCCTTGCAAGGCAGCTTGCCCGATGGACAAGTCTACGATAACGTTTGCGTAGCCGTACCCAGGCTCTATCGGGGTGAGTGGACCGAGGGAATTTCACCCTCGGCCCCTCCAAGAACCGGACGTGAACCTCTCAGCTCATCCGGCTCCTATTGTCCAGTCGCGGCTCGAATTCCAATTTGCCAAAGGACGAACAGGTGTGGCTCACGTCGGGCAAGTCGGCCTAACCAGTGAATCTGTGCCCCGCGGAGCACTCAAAGGAACAGGGCCAGTACTGAATCAATCAGCATAGGCCCCTATATGATGTAAAACCATCGGCTGACCACGCAGCCCGGTACTAACACTCCACCACGACGGCCAGAGCTGCTCGTCAAGCTGTGAGTCGGCTGGTTCGGCGCGGACCGTACTGTCTTCATCTATGTCAAAACGGCTTGTCAAACGGCTCAGTCCTGCCTGAAAGCCACGCAATCTCCTCTGGTGTCAACGCACGGTCGTAGATGCGGACATCGTCAATTGGTCCCATGAAGAACCTGTCGTTCTGTGAGGGGCGATAACCTATAGTGACATCCCAGTCGGCGACGAGATTGAACGCGTCCGGGCCTGTTGATTCCTGAGTGTCATCCTGGCCGTCCACGTAAACTCGCACGTCCGAAGATGAATTCGTGGCATTCTCTGTTATTGTCGCCGCCACATGGTGCCACCCACCATCGGTCACAGCGGTAAGACCCACGACCTGGCCGGCGCCATTACCCATCCGTATGCGGCCGTCCGTGTGGACGCGGAATTCACACCTTTGACCGTCGCTATGAGTGCCATAATATACGATTTCCTGGGGATCATCGCCTATGTACGTGGTCTTGATCCAGGCACTCACGCTAAAGGCATTCGGGCCGAGAATGCCCTTGTAGCCGGTTATCTCTACATAGTCGTTGAGACCACGAAGGCTAATAGCCTGGCCGACCTTGCCTGCTACAAAAGCCGGGGCGCCCGTTAAAGCACCGTGGAGGCCGTTGCCGGAGCTGTCGTTGGCGTTGCCTTCAAACTGCCAGTGCGCTACCAAGTTAGCCAAGTTTGGCTCGGCTGGCGTGACCAAATGACGGCTATAAGGATACAGACTGATATCGTCAAAGAAAACCACACCTGAACCGCCGGGCGTCATACTCGTCTCGTCTCCAAAGCCAATACTAAGCTTCGTGACATTCTGCAGGTCTATGCCCAACGACGCAAGGTCGATATTCCACGGCTGCCATGGTATTCGAGTTAAGTTATCGGCATCACTATCGTATGTAACCTTGGAGCCGTTAACCTTCACATACATCTGCTCAGGAACATTATTCGGCTCGCCAGAGAACCACAGAGACAATGCTGCAACACCGCTTTTGGTCCAATCCTGCGCCTGGCTCAGCGTCAGCTCTGCCTCTGAATATCTTGCCGTGCCCGTGTTATCGTAGAACAGCGGCATCGACTGACCGCCGCTGTGAACGATATTCTGCTCGGTAAAAGGAGCAGCAGCATAACCAACGATAGATCCGTTTGCTGGCTGCTCATATCCGTCCAGCCACGTCAGAAATATCCTGTTGCTCTCGGGGTCAGTGGTGTCAAGGTCATTGTAGGACTCAAAATCGTCCACAACAAGGAACTCGGTTGTCGTAAAGTCCCAGACATCGCCTTCCCACGTTGTTGGGGTCTCGGCCATATTGACTTCGTTAACCTTCCAGTAGTGAGTCACGCCTAAATCGAACGATAAGGGACCATAGCTCGCCTCGGTCACGGTGCTAACAGGTGCAGTACCATCTATCACAGCCTGGTTGCTGTCGCCAAAGTATACCTCGTGCGAGGCCGCCTCTCTGCCTGCTCGCCAGCCAAGAGTCAAATTATCCACGTCTATATCTGTTGACCCAGAAGCTGGATTAGGCTCTCTTGCCAAGACAGGTGTATACAAGAAGCGAACCTCACTCAAACCGAACTGCGGCACAAAGCCTCCCAAATTGCTATTAACGGTAATCTTGACGTATTTCGCTACTGCACCACCAAGCTCAACCGTAGTATTGTGTGCATAACCAGCAGTACCAAGGGCCCGGGCAAATTCGTGAGTACACAACGTAGTCCAGTTAGCCCCATCGGTCGAATATTCAATGGTAGCTTCCTTGACTCCGAAACCAATAACAGGCTCTGTGGAGGTATTATGGTTCCATACCAGCATCTGATGCAGTTTATAAACCTGGTCGAACTCATACTGGATCCAGGTTGGCTTCGGCCCAATCACACTACTGAGCCACATAGCCTTACTATCGTTTGAGTGTAAGTCGTTGTCATCCAGTCCTGATCTATTGATAGTATTTTCAGGTACTTCCTCTACGTTGTTGGAGCTGGAAGCGGTGGCGGTGATATTCTCACCGGCAATAGGATAAGTTACAGGCTCGGTTGTAAAGCTCCAGATGTCGCCTTTGAAGATTGTATTATCTGGTGGTGCATTGACCTCGTCCACCCGCCAGTAGTAGGTCTGGCCGAATTGCAGAAGTTCAGCAGAACTATAGCTGTTAGGCTCCTGGTACTGGCTTACCAGAACGTCGAGCGGATTAGTTCTGTCAGCGTCGTTAACGTCGTCAAAAACGATTCCAAAGTAAACATCATGTTTATCAGCATACATTCCCGGTGTCCAGCTAAGGACCACGTCTCGCACCACATCTGTCGCCCCATTAGCTGGATTCGGGTTAGAAGCCGTGTCCATGGCCTTGACGGCCTGAATGTAAAACGTTGTGTCTTGGCTGAGTCGATTCGTCTGGCTGCTATTATAAACACCCGTTCCCCCCGGATAATCATCGATGTCGCTGCGGGCCATGTAGAACCGTCCGCCGCTATCCGATTGATTGCTGCCTAAGAGCACGGCATACTCCGTATTGGCACTCAGCATTCCCAGTGCGATGGTCTCCTCTGCAGACAAGGAGAACGTCATGTAATTGCCCGTCAGAAAAGACAGGCCGGCCATACTAAAAGTCGCCGTCCCCACCAAGGTGCCGTTTGTGACCGACGTGTCCGGCCAGTTGACATAGACTTCCATGGTAACCTCGGCCCCGGCGGGATAGGGATTGCTCTGGGCATCACTTCTTATATAAAACGTCACAGCGCCCAACATGAAGTCCTGGTCGTGTGTAAAAGTCTGTCCCGATTTAGTCGTGTCGCTCCCACGATAATTGGAAGGTTGCGGTAAAGTGGGATTCGACTGGAGGATGTTCTCCGTGGGAGGGTTGAGCGAGAAGGTAATCGTACCGCCTTGGGCCGCACCAAACAGTCCCAGCACCGAAACAAAAGAAACCAAATAAATCAATTTCTTACACATAATAATCCTCCTTCAAAAAAGCTTAATATGAGCGGTTAATTGAAATGTAAAAAAAATTTGCTCTGCAGCACAAAGTCCGTATTACAGCTCTGTGCTTCGCATAATAAATCCTCCTCTGTCGAAAAACTACAAATATTCCACACCTCAGATGATTCTGATTTATCAAATACCGTACCTTTGCTGGCACAAGCCTCATCTATTCTATTTATACCAAATCACTCACTTTCCCATCAAGGAAAATCTCTGGATCCCGTTTTGGTGAACGCCCACTGTATGGTGAACTAGCCAACAAAAATGGCGAGCTTTCTAACTGGTCAAGGCACAGAACACTCAGGAACTGCTGCACATTGTTTAACAGTGCAGTTGATTGGGAACTGATTGGCAAGAGTCCATTTGCAACTGTCAAACGTCCGAAGTTGGTGACTCGGCCCTGGCACTATTTACAGCCGGATGAATATCGAAGGTTGCTTCAGGTTGCCCCGCTGCGGTGGAAGGCGCTTTATAGTATAGCTTATGGTTGTGCCCTTCGACGGGGCGAATTGATTTCTTTTCTCTGGACTGATGTTAATCTCAAAATTGCTGAGGTGAGGGTCCAGAACCATCCTGCCACAGCAACACTACCGGGTTTTTTCATCAAGGACAACGAGTGCCGGACGATTCCACTGCCAAAACACACGTGTAATATCTTGACTGACCTGAAAACCTACAACTCGGCAACTGACAAGACTCCATACGTACTACTTAATGAGCAACAATACAACACGGTCCTGGCGAAATGGAAACGGTTCAAACAACAGAACCGACCCTGGCGAAATCGGGATATGCAGAACAACACCCTAAAGACTTTCGAACGGCACCTGAAATGGGCAGGTATCAAAGCAATGGGAACACTGTCAATTCATACGCTCTGAAAGTCCTGCATCCAAAACTGGGCCAACAACATCAATAATCCAGAAGTTGTTAGGGTACTGGCAGGACATGCCGATCTCAAAACAACCATGAAATATTATGCTCAAGCCGACAAAGAACAGAGGGAAAGAGCGGCAGCGGTAATAGATGACCTGCTGAGAGAAACTGACGTAAGAATGACGTATTAGAAATGGATAGCTCAAACGGGCAGATTTATGGAACAGGGCAAGTACTTATAAATCATATACTTAACCGAATATCCCCGGTGCGACTCGAACGCACAACCTCTGGCTCCGGAGGCCAACGCTCTATCCAATTGAGCTACGGGGACGAAATTATATAACTCATTATATTATAAGTGCTTGCCCACATCCTCTGCAATTTATTTAATCAAAATATTAGCCAAAACGTGCTCCGGGCGTCATTCTGGCGTCAGTCTGATTGAGTAAATTGTCAATTGCAGCAGCCGCTTTTGCCCTCTGGTCACTGTCAATTTGGCAATAATACTGCATTGGTCGTCTTAAGGTCGGAATGGCCTGCCAGCACCCTAACAACTTCAGGATTAGTGATGTTGTTAGCCCAGTTCTGTATGCAGCTTTTCCGCAAAGTCTGGACCGAAAGAGTCCTGCCTTCTTCCGGCTCGATACCGGCTTTTTTCAGATGCCGCTTGAAATTAGTTAAAACATTGTTGAGCAGATTCTGATTTTTCCAAGGTCTTCTTTCCTTCCGGTACCTCTGCCACTTAACCTTTACCCGCTGTAAGGGTCCAGCGAGTTCTGGGTACTTAAAAAAGGCTCTTGAAATCATCGTCATCTCTTTATTGACAATGAGTTATGAATTCATCTCTTTGATGGAAATCTGAGAGTTCTAAAAGCCATTTTGCCCTGGATTTCCGCCTATTCATGATTAAACTGACCTGGATAGCAGCCGATTAAAGATGGTATAGAGCATGTTAGATGAGAGGATATCAACGATGCCATCTGAGCCATTCACAAAAGAGCTACCCCTGCCTAAAGCTTGGAAGCAATCCATCAAATCCGCGGTGATCCATACCTTGTCACTGGCCTTCAAGTCCATCACCTTGACACTGAGCCAGTTATCGGAGAATGATCATCTACCGATAAGAATCGCGGCGGAACTCAAACGCCTGAAAATGGAAAACGCACAGCTAAAAGAAATGATGGCAATTAAAGATGCACGTATGGCACGACTGGATCCTAAACGCAGGCCGTATTACTCACCAACGGAGCGTATTGGAGCGGCTGGCGGCCAGGGAATGGTCTTGCTGGACGGTATCAGGCTCTATTCCCATGATCGTCAGTCAATCACGCCGGTTGACCCCGGAGCCGTTGGGTTGCAGGCACACTATGAATTCGAAGGTAATACCAACGACAGTTCCGGCAACGCACGCAACGGCACTGAGATGGACAATCCTTTCTTTGAAGCAGGCAAGATCGGACAGGCCATTAGCTTTGATGGTTTCAACGACTATGTGGAGATAACCGGCTACAAGGGCATTCTCGGCTCGAGTGCTGTTACTGTTACTGCGTGGATCAGGACCAGCAGCGCCGGGACCACCAACACCGGTTTAGACTCAACAAACGCAATCGTAGGCTGGGGCCCTGACGTTGCAGGTGAGAGATTCGGCTTCAGGGTGGACGCCGGCAGGCTGCGGGCAGAACACGCTGGTGGCAATATCCAGGGAGACACCTTAGTGAGCGACGGTGGTTGGCACCACGTTGCGGTGACGGTACAAGAGAATGTCACAATCTCATATCCGGACGTGATACTCTACCTCGATGGCGCGGACGACACCAGGCCCACCACAGACGCGGATCCCGTGTTCAACATCACCGCAGGGGAGGATGTCAGTATTGGCAGGCGGCCCGCAAGCAACGATAGATTCTTCCTGGGTCAGATCGACGAAGTCCGTATTTACAACCGAGCGTTGACATAAGAGGATGTCACCTGGCTTGCCGGCCGGATTGAACCGTTTGACAAGCCGTTCTGACAGATGTGAAGATAATGCCGACTACATCAAAACAGTGGATTCTTCGCTTAATCAGCGATGCAGCAACAGCGCCGGTACGAAGCTGATTGGATGCTTGCTGTCGCGAGTATGGCACAAAGATTTGCATCAGTGAGTCTATACTGATTGATCCAGTATGGGCTCCAGTTGGCTGTCAGTGAGTACGTACGAGTTCAACGTTGTCGCGGATTAGCTGAGAAATGCAGCTATGAGCAGTACGGGCGCACAGCCAGTCTTGCAGTCCTAAAATCGTCTTGCGGGCATTGGGCTTGACAGTAGAATAGGAGCGAGTGTAGGCTTACGAAAAACGGAGTCTGGCTATCTGCATTTGCTCTCGCCAAATATAGGCTAGTTGAAAATGGCGAATGTAAACAAAACCAAGGGCAATAGGGTTTAAGAAAAAGGGCGGCATCATGAGCAAACGAAAGGGATTCACTCTAATTGAACTTCTGGTCGTGATAGCTATTATTGCCCTGTTGCTGGCAATATTGATGCCCGCGCTCTCACGAGTGAAGAGACAGGCACGAAGTGTTACATGTCAGGCTTTATTGAAACAGTGGGGCACCATTTGGGCGCTCTATTGTGATGATAACGATGGTTATTTCCCGTTTCACACACTCGGCAGGAACATACGTGGATCATGGATATACCCGCTGAGGTCTCATTGGGAGACCAAGTCAGATATCCTTAGATGCCCGATGGCCACGAAGCCTCCCCAAAGCGCCAGGGGGTCGAACGTGTGGGGCGGTCCGTTTAACACCTACCAAATGGCAATTGGTGGACCAGACGACTTGCAGGAGGAATGCAGCTATGGGTCAAATAACTGGACTTTTAATAGCCGGCCGGGACTGACTGAGATTCAAGGCCGC
>CAYQKF010000013.1:0-60124 GCA_964417935.1 uncultured Pirellulales bacterium | reverse complement strand
TTAATCGTATAAACGACTTAGAATTCTTTAATAATGTTGGACAGTAAAATTATAAAAGAACGCTTTAAATGAAACCTGTTTGATTAAAATCGCATCGCTTCCAGCATTTGTTTGACACAATCTTTGGGGTTGTTGTTTTCCGTATCGACGATGATATCAGGAGCAGTGGGTTCTTCGAAGGGAGCAGATATGCCGGTAAATTGATGTATATCGCTTTTGCGGGCCTTTTTGTACATACCCTCGACATCTCTTTTTTCGCAGGTTTCCAGGCTGCACTTGACATAGGCCAGCTTGAAGTTGCCAATAATATCCCTGACCATACCACTGAGTTCGTTTGATAGACCTTCTCTCTCTACTTTTATCAGTACAATATACCGAAAAATTTGTTCCTGCAGCCCAAAAAACGCGATCATTCGTCGTTTTACAACCCGCGCCTACAAATCTGTAAAAATGTCAAACAGATAAAGTGTTTAAGATCTCTACTCTACCCCCTTCTAATCCATCAACACCCCAATTTAGCCCAAGCGAACCTGACTGCTGAACACACTCAAGCCGAACCTACCAATTCATCCCTTTGTGATAATATCAGATTCTTAATTGGCCACCAGATATTCAACTGGGAATCGTCCCATTTATATGTAAACTGTTTCGAAGGTTCGTAGTATGTTGATTGTTTATAATGAAAAATGGTCATATCGCTAAGCACTAAATGGGCATTGCCATACTTTGGTGGAACCAGCACCTGAAGTCTGCTTTTATCCGATAAAACAAATGACTGCCACTTGCCAAAATCTATAGACTGTTTGTCACAGTTGACCACAACTAAATAGAATTTGCCATACAAACATGATACCAACTTCCAGGTTTGGTCATCCCCGTGAATGCCCCTTAATACATTCTTGCTGGAAACTGAAATATCATCTTGAACAAACTTCACGTTAATACCATTGTCTTTGTATAACTGTTCGTTGTAAGTCTCAATGTATTCTCCCCGATGGTCTTCAAAACTATCCAGGTGGATTAGCAACACACCTTCGAGATTTGTTTTTAAAATCTCTATCATCTACTATTCCTTAAAATAGTTTTTCTTATTCAAATACTCATCCTGGTTGTTTATATACCAATCCCAAGTCTGCTTTAAGCCGTCCGTCAGTGACGTCGTTGGATTATAGTCAATAAGTTCTTTTGCAAGGGATATATCCATAATCCGACGAGGAAAGCCGGATGGCTTGCTGGTGTCAAAGACGTAATTAAAATCCAAAAAACTATGCAATATCTCCACCAGTTCTTTAATTGAGCAACCTCGCCCGCTGCCGAGATTAACAAAACTTGATTTTGTGCCTTGATACAAGGCAAGGATAACTCCCTCGGCAACGTCTCTGCTGTATGCGAAATCACGGATTGTCGAGCCGTCTCCCCAAACTACAACAGGGTCCTCCTTGTGATATATCCGGTACATCAAGGTCGGTATGACCATAGCGTTATTCGGGTCAAAATTATCACCGGGGCCATACACATTACACGGCCGGACAATAGAAAAATTTTCGAGGTTATGCTGAACCTTATAGGCATGGATTTGCACCTCTGCCATTCTCTTTGCCCAACCCGCAAAGTCCATCGGCAAACTGTCCAGCTTATAATCGGATTCTCTGAAGATGTCCGTATTTGCATAGGCACCGATTGAACTGGTATAAACAATCTTTTGTACCTTATTGATTCTACAGGCTTCCAACACGTTGGCGTTGAACATCAATGTTGGAACAAAATGGCTGGCCAGCTTTGTTTTTGCAACTACTACGGAACCCTTTATCCCGGCTAAGTGAAAAACAAAATCCATATCTTTTGTTATGTCTTTACAGAAGTCAAAACTGGTGAGGTCTCCCACTACATGTTCGACATTATCGTGCACTTTGATTCTATCCAGAGAAACTATTTTCACGTGCGCCCCGGCGCTGCATAACATATCAACTACCTGTCTTCCTATGAGACCTGTGCCGCCGGTAACCAAGACATTTCTGGCGGAAAAGTTTTCTAAAATTTTCTCCTGAATCATACGTTAGTTCCTTGTTTTATGGTTGTTAAAGAGGTCTCCATATTATTAACGAGGACTCATGAATAATCCCACCCAGATAAGGTCGATATGCCTGGAGAATTTCTATTTCGTTTTGCTTTTCAAGTTCCCGCAAAGCTGTCAGATAGCCCGACAAATATTTTCTTTTCCTTGAATAGAGTATGGCCAGATAATCCAGCAAATTATCCTCATCATAAAATTCTAAAATCGGCTCATAATTAATCACAATATCCGGTTTGGCTGCTATGATAAAAGACAGCAGCTTATCATGGCTTTGGCCTAATTGTTCAAGAGAATGTATGGTTATCACAGCGCTTTTGGGCTTCAAGACAATGTCCGGTGAAGGATTAAGCATATCGAAAATAAAACCCTCAATATTTTTATCCAGAGTTTCGCATAATTTTTTCGCAATTTTTACGGATGGTTCCACCCAATCCAGCCCGTAAACTTTTTTCGAGGGGAACATCTCGGACAGCATCAGCAGGTTCTGGCAACTGCCGCATCCAAACTCGTAGATGTTTTCATGTTCGGAAAGGTATTTACTGAAGATGAGATATTTTGAAAGAACGAATAAATCGTACTCAAGACTGAGATTATCAGAAACGATTAATTTCTTGTTAAATCGTAAAAACCGGCTGTCACGAAAATAGTTTGGCTTCAACGCTTCGACAACAGGAACACTTTTCTGTGATAAGAAGGAAAGATTTTCACCCCAGCCTTTTTCCCATGTTTGCAAATTTTGTTCCACTGTTCTCTGAATATTATTTGAGTGTATTAGTTTTAAGACATTGAATATATATTCTTCCAACTCATACTTATTTGCAAACATATAGCAGGTATCAACATTGTGTAGCTTCTCAAGAAATGCATCTGGGAACTCCTCGCAGGAAACATTAAACAATGCCCCAAAATCATCTTCTGTTATTCTTTTTTTTTCTGTTATAAGTTCAGGTATCATCGTTTTATAATATATCCTCCCGGATTTGGGGCCCAATCTAAGCGGCGGATTTTAACTTTTGTATCTTTGAAGTATTCGTCAACTGCATTACTTTCTCCTTCCCACGGACGAATTCCGTATTCATCAAAAAGGACAGCACCGTCGGGGACAACGAGCGGCCAAAATGCCTCAAGGGCGACTTTCGTGGGCTGGTACAAATCACAATCGAAATGCAGCAAGGAGATGCGCAGGCCCGGATTTTCCTTAACAAAACGGGGGACAGTTTTCTCAATATTACCCTTAATCAACCTAACCCTCGGTTTGTAAGGAATGAATCTGTCTTTGTCATAAATAGAAATAGCATCCTTCAAAATCTCCTCAAAAACACTTGCATCAAAACCTGAAAGTTCTTTTTCAACGTTCGTGTCCGACTTACCATCCTTTTCGTCGAATGACGTAAAACCTGCAAAGTTATCGAATCCAAAAACCTGTTTCTGACGGTCACCCATATTTCTGATTTCAAGAAAATTAGCCCAGGACATCAGTGAGGCACCGCGATAAACTCCGAGTTCAACAATGTCACCGGGCAAATCAACTGTCATTCTGAAAAACTCGTAATGGGCCAGAAACCTCTTCAAAAATATGCGCCGGGTGTATATCTGAAAGTTCCGGCATATTTCCTGTTTGGAGATGTTATATCTTTCGAAGTGAGCATTCAGCAGGTGCTCAATCTCGTCATCGGCCTGAAAGTTGGCCCGTCCATCAAAAACACGCTCATCCTTTTCTTTTACTCCAGCCATACTCTTTCTTCCTTCCATTTTTCATTTACATTTATATTTAATCTGCATAAACGTGTTGACATAACATCTCCACCTTCTGCGTTGCAAATGATACCATGCTGCTCCATAGATGAGAGAAAACGCTCAATACGACTGCACACAGTGACTTCGTCGACATTATCTAATAATAGAATCGAGGGCATCATCGGCGCTTTCATATATCGACTCGCAAGCACGTATTTCGGTTTATGTCGAAGAATAAGCTGAATTGTCGCTTCAAAATCTTCTTCTGTTTCTCCCGGAAAACCAGCGATTATATGAGTGTCAAATTCATTGAAACCATTGTCATTCAATAACGTAAAAATCTTATCGATATCTTCGCTTGTGTACTTTCTGTTCATCAATTGCAGGATTCGGTTCGAAGCTGACTGGATAGGTAGATTTAAGTGCCGTATAACCCCTTTTTCCAAAAATGTCCTCATTTCACTGAAATACCTCATAAAGTCTGCCGGATTTAAATTGTTCAAGGCCACTTTTACTGCTGGGTGAATATCCGCGAGTTTCTTAATAAGAATCGGAAGAGTGCTTGCTGTGTCTTTTCCGTATTCTCCTAAACTGTCCGCTAATAGGACAATCTCATAATGGTCTTGCTGCTCAATCATCGTACGACAGGCCGCAACCAGTTTTTCTTCAGAGAAACTACGGTACGCAGGAAACATCAGTTTTTCTGAGCAATACGTACAATTATACCCACAGCCCTCAGAGACAACCAGCTTTATAAATTGGTCATGGAACATTGCGTCCTTATCAGGGTATTCTTTTCTGTATTGCTCCGCGTTATCGCACAATTTCTCTTCGATATACAACGGCGATATACTATCGAGTGAACAAGCACCGGCACCAAAAAACGTCTCCATTTTTTGGTTATCCTGCCGCCAGCTTATTACTTTGCCTTTGAATACTTCATTCAAACGCTTGCGGTCTATATCAGGAAGACATCCAGCCACAATAAGTTCTGCAGTATAAATTTCCTGATAGCGGAAAATTTCAGCGAGTGAATTATCACGCACGTCACTACGATAGGCGCACGTCCACAAGAGAATCACGTCACTGTCAGCGGGGTCGTTGGTCAACGTATGACCATTTGTTTCAAGAAAAACCCTATACTGCCAGAGTTTTCCTCGCCGCATCGCGCAACTATTGAGTCCTTTTATGAAGACTTTCACAATTTGCTCCATTATATAGTATCAATATGCTGGTTAATGAAGTATAGATCCCCATAATAGTACTTGAAGGAGGGATCTTCTTCATAAATAAGATTGAATCCGCACTTGCTTAAAAACATTACGATGTCATTTCTGAGCTTTCTACTATGCCTTTCCACTACAATTCTGTCTATTCGGTCAAGACACCCCTGGCCGCCCTGTAAAACGTCTAACTCCATTCCTTCCACATCTATCTTCAGGATATCAACTTTTTCAATACCGTGATCGTGCAGAATCTGTTCCAATGGCACCATGTCAATTTGTTTTTGTTCGATATAATCATCGTTTAGCCATGGTCTTTTTATCATCCGCAATCCCTTTCCTGAGATAGCTCCGATTTCTTTAACACATTCAAAAGTAGTCATTGTTGCCTCTTGTCCTACCGCTTTATTTATCAAGATGACGTTTTCCATATTGTTCGCGTGAACATTTTTTTCCAGGAGAGAAAACGAATATGGACTCGGCTCAACTGCGATAACCTTACATGCTGGATTATTTTCCTTTATTTTTAACAGGTAAAATCCTTCGTGAGTGCCTATGTCAACAACAATGGAAGCAGATGCACCGGAAAACCCAGGTACTAAGAAATGATTCTTTCTCCTGAATATTTCTTCGTAAATTTCAATGGTTGAAAAAGCGCTGCATTCTCTCAACCATATTTTGTATCCTCTGAGATTAACTGCAAACAAGTGATCCGACTTTATAAACTCGTTGTTTTTGAGAATACGGTTGCGCAATTGAACTATCTTCGAGAGCCCCTGACGGCTTTGGCTGTCCACCGCTTGATTTTTTAACCACTCAATATCTATTGTCCTGCTCATAAAGACACACAGTTAAAATGCTTGACTACAAGACACTTGATTCGAATTCATATACCATCCGACAGTATCTCTTAAGCCCTCTTCCAGGGAAATTTCCGGTTCAAACCCAAGTATTGATTTGGCTTTTGAGGTATCAACCATTCTAATTGGTATTGCTGTGGGTTTGGACGTATTGAACACGACCTTTGCATCCTTATAATTAGCAGCTTCAAGGATTAGCTGGACAATTTCCTTAATGGTAACGACCTTGCCGTAGCCAATATTGATAGGGTCGCATACCGCATATTTCTCAAGCATAAGCAAACATCCTCGTGCAAGGTCACGCACATGAAGAAAATCACGCACTTCTTCACCGCTGCCCCATACTTCATACGGTTTCAGCCGTTCAACAGCCTTGCGGATAAGCGCCGGCACAACATGACTCGTTACCGGGTCGAAATTGTCAAATTGTCCATACACCGCCGTAGGTCGTACGATTGCTATCTTCATATCTGATTTCGATGCAACAAATTCCGCAAGCCGTTCCAGATACCGCCTCATCCACCCATAACCAAAATAAACCTGATGTGTCGGGCCTGCCCAGAATTCTTCTTCCTTTACAGGATGCTCCTTAGCCGGATAGCCCGTGCTGCTGCTGAAAATCAAAAATCGTTTCGCGCCGGCAGCCCAGGCTGCTTCTAACATCCGCACGGTAAGGACCAGATTCGTTGTAATGGCCGACATTGGGTTACCCGCCGTAACACCCGCCGCGGCAACCGCTCCTGCGGCATGAAAAATATAGTCAACACCCTCGACTGCAAGCATACAATCCTGATGGTTTGTTAAATCTGCCTGAATAGTCTCAATATTCTCATCTTTGATAACCAAAGATCGATTGTGGATGGGGACACGAACCTTGGCTTCCTGTTCTAACAGTTCCTGAACAATATGCGTCCCGACAAAACCTGTTCCACCAGTAACAAGTACTATTTTATCTTTGTAAAACATTTTATTTTCTGATTGTTTAAGTTCTTATATTTGTTTTTTCAATCTGATTTTTTTCCATTTTTGTGGGTAAAAGCCGGATGACGTGGATTGTTTGTCAGGAACGTATGCTCTGATTTTTATTCCACAGTTTTGTGGATAATTCCTGTTTTTGCCCCTTGGGATGCCAAAATAAAATTTGTAATACCATGGGTGCTGACTGTTTAGAGACGCATCCCCGTAAGTTTGAGGAGATGGAAAAAGGTCAAAGTATTTATCCAGTATTTCTGTAACATTTGTTGAACCCAAGTGATTATTGAGAGGATGTCTGTCAATGTTATTGCTATATAAATATCCTGAGAGCACACTGCAGCCGAACTTAGCATATTCCTCGATTTGAGATTGTGTCATTTCCTGAAAGGACATCATATTGATTACCAAAGATACATCCTTGAGTTTTTGTAGAAGACTTAGTGCATCCGGAGGTAAGAGGAGATAATCGTAGTCGAAAATTTTGTTTTCAATAAAGTCGTTTGTAAAAGTGTTGCTGTTATATATATAGATATCTTTATTGTGGTTGTTAAGAATCAGGTAGCTACCTGAGAACATTAACATAACCGGCAGGTCAATAATTATGTAAGTTGCTTTTTGGCCTAAGACTTGGCCAATATGGTGTGCAAGCCCGCCGTATCCTCCGCCTGTCTCGACAATAATTCTTTTGTCTTTGCTTTTCAGCAAATTTTCCAGTATGCCCATGTGGTAGAGATTAGAAATACACGACTGATATCGAGAAATATTCTTATTAATAATTTTGCCGTTGTAATTGACTCCGACAGGAATATCTATATTTAAGAGTGGAGGCTCGCCTATCCAATATTCTTTTGGGACATCTTCGGTTAAAGCTTTGTATCCTGTAACCTTTGCGAAGGAATCAGGTGCTAAAGGAGGATATGTATGCCAATAGCGGAATAGAAATTCGCCTGTTATTAAACTCGTATGTAATCTTATTAACAGAAAATCTTCTACAGAGAGATTCATAACATAATGAAAAACTTTTGAAACATCAGTCCAGATAGGCACATCAGATGAGGTGTGTTCGCAGCGGCGCGGGTCGTGGTCGGCTAACATAGCTTTTACAGAAGTTCTCAATAGCTCTATCTTGTCAGCAAAATCTACAAAGTTCATCTTGGTCATTTTAAATTATTAGTATTAAAAAACAGGATAATCGTCTTTAATCATGGAGTTATCAACATTGAACGGAGTTTTTTCTCAACAATTTTCCTAATCGAGTCTACATCTAATCCAATTCTTTTCCTGATATTATGCAAAGTTCCATAACATATACAAAATTCATCGGGAAGATGATGATAAGACACAGACAAGTCAGGAACTTCACATACGGCCTCATATAAACCGAACGCATCGTGAACGACTACAATAGTCGTATGTCTAAATGATTCTATTGTTTCCTTGTCGATAGGCTTTATTGTGTGGAAGTAAACAAGATTGACATCGAGCTGTCTGCACGCCTCAAAAACGTTCCCAAGAATTGGTCCTGCCGTCATCACCGTAACAGGGGAATCCATATTTTTCAGCACAACAGCCTTGCCAAACGTAACGGGAATATCAATATTGTGCGGATTGTCCGAAAGCCTGAAATAAGAAGGATGCCCATTATTATATTGACTGCGAATCAGAACGTCAACTTCTTTAACAGAGCCGGGCTGCATGACTTCCATATCAGGCAGCAAGCGTAATATGGCAAGGTCAGTATAAGCATGGTGGGTTGCACCGTCCCATGCATAATCGAACGATGCGCCGCAGGATACTATGTTACCGCCCAACTGATTGTAACACATATCCAGTTTAATCTGTTCGAAACTCCTCTCGGTAATAAAGGGAGCGATAGTATGTACAAACGGAAAGAGCCCTTGTGAACTTAGCCCGGCTCCAACACTTATCAGTGTATTCTCACAAATGCCAATGTTATAGAACCTGTCAGGGTATTTTTCTTTAAAATCCTTGAATAGATAGACACTGACATCGCCGAATATCATGACAATCTTGTCGTCATAAGCCGCCAGATCTGTTATCGTATTCTTAAATTGCCGCCTCATCCAATTCCCTAATTAATGCCTTAAACTCTGAATCGCTTGGTGATTTCCTGTGCCACTGGTACTGGTTATCGATGAGCGTTTGGCATCCGTATCCTTTCTTTGTGTCCGCTACGATAACCCTTACCTTGTCTGGCTGTTTGGTAATCTCGGTTTTCAAAACACCTATATCATGGCCGTTGACCTGTGAAACTTCACAACCAAAGGCCTTAAACCGTTCAGCCGGATTATTTATCTGCAGCCCCCTGGAGTGAGACATGTTGTTATCATAAATAACAGTAAGGTTATTTAGCTTCAGGTTGGTTGCGACCATTATTGCCTCCCAAACAGAGCCTTCGTTTGATTCTCCATCTCCTATAAGGACATATACCTTTGCAGAATGCTTTTTAATTTTAAACGCCAGTGTCATACCGACGGCAAGACCTATTCCATGGCCCAGCGAACCCGTTGACGCCTCAATTCCCGGCACCTTAAGTCTATCTGCGTGGCAGCCGAAATCAGACATAAACGAACCAAATGAATATACCTGACCTATATCGAAATACCCGAACTGAGCTAAAACAACATAATGAGCAAGGGCTGCATGTCCTTTGCTCAGAATAAATATGTCTCTTTGGTTCCATGAGGGGTCATTGGGATTATGTCTGATAGTACTGTAAACAGCATATAGAATCTCCACCACGGAAAAGCAGGTTGGTATATGCCCATGCCCGCTTTCTCTGGAGATGGCAAGTATGGATTTTCTAATCTTTTTACACTCGGCTATCATTCTATTTCTATATATGAAATTCGAGAGGTCATCGGAAATCGCTGAATCTTTACGTTATTCAACCCCAGAACCTCTTTTAGAGCAATTGTCTCACCTGGAAATATATCGTCGGAGAGTTCGTCAAAAACCAATATACTGCCTTTACACAAGTGGGGTTTGACAGTTTCCAACGCAATCTTCGTTGGCGAGTAAATGTCAAAATCAAACACAGCAAGAGAAACGATTGTTTCCGGATTATTTTTGAAATACTCGGGTACGGTTATAACAGCATTACCTTTCACGAGTTCATACTTTTTCAAGTGTGAAATAGGATTTAATCCTTCCTGTGTGAACAATATTTTGTCCAGATATTTCTCGTAATTCGGTGCCACCGAAAAAGAACCATCCTCGCATTCACATAGTTTACCATCTTTTTCGCTCATACCTTTGAAACCTTCGAATGTGTCGAAGCCGACAATTTTCCTATGTCGATTGAAAGGTTCAAAAATGCCTCTAAGAGCTGACATAATGGACAATGTCTGCCCCCATCTGACCCCAAACTCAATGATGATGCCATGGGTATGGATAATCTCCCTATAAATTTCATAAAAGAAAAGAATTCTCGACAAATTTTTTGATGTTAAGAATAACCCAAGGTTTGCCAAAATTTCGTCATCCGGTAATGGAGAGGATTTGAAAAGCGACACGAATTCGGCAAAAGAATCTTTCTCCTTGAAACTTGAAAGGATAATTGCATCGTGCTGTTTTGTTTTCATTTCCGCCACCAATCTTTATTTTCAATCCACCATTTGGTGGTTTTCCTGACTCCCTCTTCAATGGTATATTTGGGTTCCCATCCGAGTAATTCCCGGGCTTTCGTGCAGTTCAGGGCTCTGAATTTAATGGTAGTAGGCTTATCCGGCCGGTATTCTATTGCTGAAGGTTTATGTGGAGCATACTTTAACACCCAGTTCACAATGTCCCCCACAGTGGTCCTTACCGCAGAGCCTATGTTAAAAGTATCAAACTTGATCTTGTCGTTATCCAATAGCATTACAATAGCCCTTGCAAAATCCTCCGAATAGACAACATCTCTGGTAACATCGGGACTTCCCCACACTTCAAAAGGGTTCATTTTATCAACCCCTTTCCTAATAAGCGCCGGTATAAAGTGAGAGGTTTCCGGGTCAAATTTGTCAAATGGGCCAAAAATATTCGCTGCACGAACAATCACGATTTCTATGCCGTATTGTTTATGCCAGAAGCGACACAGCTTTTCGATAAAGCGAACCACCCATCCAATCCCAAAATGGGCCATAGAAGGATCTTTGTTTAAGTCAAGCTTGTCTTCGCTGATATTTACTTCACATTCCTGATACAACGATGCAGAACCAATGTAAACAACACGCTTTACATTTCCAGAATGAAAGGCCTCCAACATCTGAGCATTCATAGTAACATTATCATTAATCTGTCTCCACGGTTGAGATTTTAACATTACTGCCCCGGCAGTATTTGCAGCAGCCATAATGGCACAATCACAGCCTGTTACCAATCGGCGACACTCATCACGAAGCCGTAAATCTCCCCACACATACTCAACTTGCTTATGTCGAATAAATGGTTTTGTTTTGTGACATACTGCTCGAATATGTGCCGCCGGGTATCGTTCAAGCAAATGCATGATAATACTCGACCCGGCAACACCGGTGGACCCAGCCAAAAAGATAACCTTGTTATTAAGATTCATTGACTACACCTTCGCCATACTGGAAGATGATTTACACAGTAACTGTCGCCAGTATTCCAACGTATCTTCCAAAGTCTTTTCAAACGGTATCTCAGGTTTCCATCCCGTAGTTTTATAAAACTTATCAACGCAGGGTATCTGTAGTGTTACATCAGAAGGCCGCAATCGTGTCGGCTCGACCTCGACCTTTATGTTTTTAACTGTCGATATCGCTAATAATTTGTCGAGCATTTGGCCAACTGTCATTGTTTCAACGCCACCGATATTGTAAACCTCTCCCGGCGGACATTTACTAACCAGGAGCCAGTAGGCCCTTACGGCGTCACGAACATCGGAAAACGTCCTCACGCTATCAAGGTTCCCCACTTTAACTACAGGCTCAGCCAACTTAGCTTCTATCATTGCTATCTGCCTGGCAAAATTAGAAACTACGAAAACTTCGCCTCTGCGTGGACCTGTATGTGTAAACATCCTGCTCCGGATAGTCTTAATCTTCCACGAACTCCAGTATTGAAGTGCCAACATATCCTCCCCCACTTTGCTCACCGCATAAGGAGACGCCGGCCGCAGTGGATTACTTTCTTTAATAGGAACTTCATCCTTGGCTACCTGGCCGTACACTTCGGATGAACTGCATATATGAATTACAGGATTGTATGAGTCTGATTGCTTTAAATGCTTTACCGCTTCCAACAAGTTGCACGTGCCGACAATATTGGTTCCCAATGTGTCGACAGGAGCTAAAAAACTAAAATCAACATACGATTGTGCAGCCAGATGGAAAATAACATCCGGCTTATACTCGGCTAACGTACTTCTTACCGAAGGAAAATCCAGCAAGTTGCCATAATACAAGGTTATTTTGTCTAAGACACCTTCAATATTGACCTTTGGTGAGCGCCACCGAACAAAACCGGCAACTTCAACCTCGGTATGATTTTTAAGTATATGCTCTGCCAGATGGCTTCCCACAAAACCAGTAATACCTGTTATCAACGCCCGCACAATTCGACCTTTCCTTTAATCAAATATTACTACGATAGTCCTCTTCAAATCTTTCTTAAAACTAATTTAAGGCTGCCTGTTAAAAGCTCGTCTTCGCTATAGTCTTGTAGTTCGCTTAATATACTTGGTGTCAGAAGCTACAAATCTTTGTAGTTGATGCCAAATTCTATATGTATTGGACTTGTAATGCGAAAAAGGTCCGCTACTATTGACTTATACTCTCGGGTGCTGGTCCGGTTGAAAGCCTTTGAGTAAACATAATCAATGTGACCCTCAAGGGTACCCGATTTAATTATCTGTTTATAACAGTCTTTGTAGTAAGATTTCATTCCTTCAGCGGTTTTCTTTCTAAGATGAATCCATGGATCATTCGGGAAGATGTCCTTTTTATGGTGGCCAAATGCCGAATTCCATAATGGCGCCGCCTGGCAATACAGAATACCCCTTCTGGCAGTAACTCTGACCATTTCTTTAAGTGCAGATCTTGGATTTGGGATATGTTCTAATGTTGCTATAGAACTACAAATATCAAAGGAATTATCCTCGAATGGCATTGTCTCAGCTGAGCTTCTGACATATCTTATCTGGGGATGTGGATAATCTTTTCCAACATCTTCAATTACATCTAATCCTGTTACTTCTTTCGCACCCATTAGGACGAGCAGATCACATTCAAAACCCCTGTTACACCCCACAGCCAGGACGTTTTTGCCCCGGACATCAGCATGCCTGTTCAGTTCTGCCAACAATAAGTGATGGTAGCTCTGCTGTTCTTTCTCCGGTGGCTCGCTTTCTTGTTTCTCGACTGATCCCTCAAAACTGCCAGTGTCTAAGAAAGCCACTCTGTTCACCAGAATATAGTTATTCTCCTCTGGTATGGCTATTTCCGCCTTCATAGCCTCAAGCTGGTCTATTACCTTATCAAGCCAGGATTCATCTATCTGACACTGGCTGAAGATCACATATTCGCCCTGTGCCTGTTGGGCTGCCAGGATACATAACTGCACGAATTGAAGTTCCGTCTGAGGTCTGATGATTTTAACATCATTTATACAGGATTTTACGTAAGATTCGTCAATCGCGACCGGGCTATTATTGATGATTATGAGTTCATACTGGCTTGACAGTCTGGTTATCGATAGTGAACGAAGATAATTGTATGCGTCTGAACAGTCCCTGCCAGTGAAAAACACGATAGAGCATCGCTTCTTGACTTGGTCCGTTCCAGAACCAGTTCTTATCTCGACACCACTAATGGCTTTTACTCTATTTGGTTGAAGTCGAAGCACTAATAAACTCCCACAACAGCTTATCCCGGAATACGTTTTCTAATGACTTGTCGCTTTATTATTGCTCAGTTCATATTCATTTATGCCCTGATTTGCTTTTGCAAGAGGCCTTTTAGCGTCACGAGGTTGTGAAGAAAACATTTTTGCGACTACTAATATAAGACATCCATTATCCACCAAACCATAATCAATCTGTTGCATAAGAATATCTCACTGCAGAGGCCTGACAAGCTGCAAAGTAAGATTTAATACAATCACTGACGCGTTATCTTATTGTTGTTCGAATATAGGCCAAGGGAGAAACATAGGAATATGGAATGCTTATTAGCGCTGCCAGGTGGAAAACTGCTTCACAGCCTTTCATTGCATCATAATCACGAATATCTCCTAAAATAACCTGTATGTCATTTTTACATATGCTATTTTCCAACTAATCCCAATCATTATTTGGATTGTATCGGTCATAAGCTTTAACTTCATATCCTTGTTCAACGCAGAGTTCAGTCAAATGAAACCCAATAAAAGCCGTTGCGCCAGTAATTAGTATTATCTTGCCCATTCGAATTCACTGTCTGCGGACTATTCTCAAAATCTCTTTTTTTATAGCCTAATCGAAAGCAGCGGTCTTGTTGATACCTGTAAAAATTACTATACAGGCAGACTCCGTCCCCGTGAGTGTACAAAGATGACACTTACACCTACGAGGCACTCTTTACAAAGTTGTCATGCTTCGATTTTGAATATTCTTGCCACTTTTATTTTGACATTATTTTGACGGTGGTAATCGAAAAAAAGAGTTTCAGCGAAGCGCTTACCTTCGTCAAAACAGGACCGCAATCCTGTTGGATTTACATTGCCCCAGTAACTTTCATCCTGAGGGTGAACGGCCGGGTCACCATAGACTTCCGATGTTGACGTGTGCAATATTTGCTCGCCGACCCGTATAAAAAATTGTCCAGACATATAATCTCATTACCTTGCTCAAGGAGCCGCTCACAGAGATGCGAGCCGATAAATCCGGAACCGCCTGTAACAAGAATACGTTTTGTTAAGCCGTAATTTTTCATAAGATTTCGCCCTTGTTGAAACCCGCTCACCTGGAACTAAATATTGCCACGATAAGCCGCGATGGTTTTTTTACCCTTACGGACCCGGCTTAGCTCTTCGGTAGTCTCAGCTTGCTGAGCTGTAAGAACAAGACATAGGTCATAATATAATTTTCGCAATTGCTCGCGCTGACTTTTAAATTCAGACGATTCAAGAACCCCCGACCGGGCGATTTTCCTCACAAGAGAACTGGCTTGCTTGCTTAAGACCTCAGTTTCGTTGATATTGCCCTGCCGGGCGAGCTCTATTTGCCTTTCCAACAGGATTTGTAGCTCGTCCAGCAGATTTATTTGTTCATTTGGAATATTCTCATCAATATATGTGCTCATCGCATTTTAGTTCCTGTTTGGGTTCCTTGTTTTGCTTGAGCCAAACTATGCTCGACTTCTTCCAGGAGATTAGCTGCATCTTTGTGGTTCTCGTCCAGAGTTAAGAGATCCAGGAGAATTTTTTTAGACTCCTCGAACCTGCCGTCTTTCATATATAATGCCGCCAGAGGGAACATAACGGAGGTATCGCCCGGGTGCATATCTAAATACACCTCCAGATAGTGAATGACCTTTGCGAATGAACCCATCTGGCAGGAGGCTTGAAACAGACCCAGAAGAGCTATCAAGTTGTCAGTGTCCAGCTCCAGGCTTTTGAGATACATCTCAAAGGCCCGCTTGTAATCGGCTTTTTGCTGTGCGATCATAGCGAAGCCGGCATAGGCCTTGGCGCAATTGGCGTCCAACCGACAGGCGACCCTAAAGGCTATTTCAGCATCATCAAGGAGGTTCTTTTGCAGAGCAACTATTCCGAGCCCAACGTAAGGGCCCGCCTCGTCAGGTCCTAAGACGGCTGCTTTTTCGTAGTATTGTTGTGCCTGTGTGTAGTTACCGACAGAGGTGTAACAGTCCCCCAGTTCCTGTAAAACTTCGTAGTGCTGCGTCGAGTCGTGCTGTTCATCGACACGCCCGTTAGAAGCGTGCGTTTCCGCATTATTTTGTGTTATGTCCATAGCAATTCTTTTCCTTCGAGTATTCGTTCTGCTTTTTCGAGTAATTTAATAGCCGAGTTAAAATCCTTTTGTTCGCGCTTGACCCTTGCCTCCAACAAGAGTGTATCCACCGTTGGCCGTTGACGGTTGACTTCACGGCTGAGTTCGGCTGCTCTGATGTGGCCGCCGGCTTTGAAAGATGCCTTTGCAGCTAACGTTTTCATCCACAGTTCGTTTTGATAATGCTCGGTGATATATTCAAACATTTCAGCAGCCTTTGACCAATTACCGTTCTTTTCTGCTGACTTGGCTTTCTCAAGCAATTGGTCAAACTGAAACGGTATTTCTTCTGGTTGCAGACGCCTTATCGCAATGCCGGCCGCATTCAGAGATTCACGCACCGATAAATTTGGAAAGCTTCTCCGAGCATACTGTAACTCATTTTTTCTGACCACTACCGCCCAGAGTGTATCTGTTGAATCTTCTAACTCAAATCCTTCGTTGTTGACCGAGCTGTTGACCAAAGCATGGAGTGAATCCTCTACCCAGAATTCCCTCATAGGAAATCCGCTTGGTACTATGGCAATATATTCACCCTCACATCTGGTTAAGGCTGCGTCTATTCGCTGGTTCTTGGAAGATAACTCATTAACGGGCACAGGGATTATATTGGGCATATTAGTGTTGATTATTTCGAAATCCGCTGTCGGAAGCGGCAGATAAACCTCGTATGGATAGAAGGTTCGCTGCCAGATAGAACCGAGGGTTGTGCCTGCCTGCTTGTTCAATCTCTCTGTAGTAAAAATGATGGACATATCTCCGAGCTTAGTCCAGGGTTTAGCGGGCCTGGTGGTTCGTATCGTTAGGATGTTCCTCGTATATTCCTTTTCATTCTTACGCCACTGCACTGATATTCTGTCACAGTCATCGGCAGGCTGATAAAATTCACCGGTAATTTCAGGGACATGGTGGAAATCTGAGAAGAAAACCAGCCGACGGGTCATGTCCCAGTCTATTAAAACGTTGATGTCCTCATTATATAGCCCCGTTTTTTCGAGCAAATCCCTCCGATGCATAAGACTTACGTGCAGAACATGATTATAGTACAGCATAAGAAAGCGGTCGAAGTCCCTGCTGATTTCAACGACTTTGCTTAAAACCTTTCGGCTGCCGTCAGGACAAACCTTACAATACACTTTATACAAATCGCTGTATGCAACCTGGCAGTCGCTTTTGTTTTCAAGAGCATCGAGCAGTGTTTCGATGTGATTAGGATAGTATAGGTCGTCGTCGTCAAGGTAGGCAACGTATTTGCCTTCGGCCCGAGCTAATGCTTCATTAAGCGAATGGGCCTTGCCGCGATTCTCCTTTCTGTTGATAAATATTAACCGCGGGTCGCCAAATGAATTAACTATATCGCTTACGTCTTCACCGCCGTCATTTATTATAATAATCTGGAGATTTTGATAACTCTGGCGCACAACGCTGGCCAGAGCCCCAGCTAAATATCGGCGCCGATTAAAAGTCGGGACAAGCACAGTAACAACCGGCCCAGCCTTTTTCCGGGTTCCCAAAGGCGTCTCATTGCGTTTTGGGGCTGTCTCGTAGTTTTCTGACATTCCAGGAGTATCTGACATTTCTTAAATAGCTGAAAATTATACAGTCAAGTTGTTCCCGAACCTCGGAGCGGAAAATTCTGCGGGCAATCTAATCTCTTCAAGATTCAAATTTTGCAAGTTATTAGAAAATGTGGACCTGGCTTGTTGCGAATCTATTTCGGTTTCAAGCTGGGTGAAAATGTTATTGATTTCACTCAACTGTTTCTGCAGCGGATAATTTTCTTCAATAAATTTGCGATACCTTTGGGGTTCATAACTATCGGAAAGAATCTGCTCGCAGAATTCTTCTGAGATGTCGAATAAGAACTCTGACGGAAATATCTCCTCTGCACCTGGGAAATTATGGATAACCGGTTTCAGCCCGCAAGCCATACCTTCCATCGCTCCCATGCCCTGACTTTCTCCAATACTGCAGGAGACAATATAATGTTTGTCCTTCAGCCAGGAATTTATATCTTCCTGCCAGCCGTCAAAAAACACCACATCCGTTAGTTCAAGTCTTTGAACTATGTGTTTGATATACTGTTCGAGCATTGGGTTTTGAAAAACTCCGGCAAAAAACAGTTTATATTCCACATCAATGTAATGCAGTTTCTGCATACATTGCAGAAGGAACATCGGATTCTTTCTCATATTCAGATAACCGGCGCAGGCAATATTCTTGCCGCGCTGCCTATCGACGAACTTGAATTTATCGAAGTTAACACCGTTTGGAATCGTAACAAGCCGTGTTCGATTTCTAATATCTGGAACTTGCTTAAGTAGGGCTTCTTTGACAAATGAGTTGCCAACGGTGATGAGTGTATCAATATTTTGCCATTGGACCTTGCCCGGCCAGTCACCATAAGCTTCAAAACGGTGAAGCCGTACAATGTTCTTGCAAACCTTCGGTAATTTTGACGCTTCCACTGCTATATTGGTACACCACTCAAACCAGGAGATTTCGCTCCATTTCATTAATTCATACATCTGGTCAATGTCCTCCCCCTCAAAGAATTTCACAGGGAAACGGCGTTCAGTAGATGTGTAAATATCCGTTAGGAATTTTGTATCACCTCTTAATCCACAGAAAAAAGCTATCTTCGGCCTTTTAGAGCGAATCACTTTAATCATCGGCTTGAGAATCTCCTGGTTGGGCCAGGTTCGCAGTGAGCGGAGCAGTATTTCGATGGCGTCGGCCTTATTATTCTGCTCCAGGAATATGTTGGCAGCTCTGTTAACTACGTCCACATTCAATATGCCCAGCCGCTCCATATTATCGAAAAGCTGCATAGCTTCGTTTGCTTTACCGACAGCAAGATATGCTTCTACGAGGTTCCACACTATTTCAGTGGAGTCCTCTTGGTAGCTCAGCGCTTTGACGAAATGCTCGATGGCTTCATCCGAGCGGCCAAGGCAATGCAGGATTGCTCCTGTATCATTCAGTACTTGTGCGTTGCCGCTGGTTGTGCGAAGATGTTCTTGCATACAGGCAAGAGCTTCCTGGTGCTTACCGGATTCAGCTAATTCCAAACCTTTCTCGTAATAATTGGGCTTACCAAACGCATTATTTTGCTTTTGCCCACTGGGCGGATTCGAATTCGTCCCCATTAGTGCCATTTGATTTACTCCTAAATTCTTGGACTCCCATCTTCTTATTTATCGCGAAATAGCGTTTCGTAAGGACCGCCTATCTCACAGACGTAATCAAACTAAGATTAGAGCAAATTTCGTGCCGTTAACCGGCATCAGCCCCAGTTTGCCGTGATTGGTGATTTTGCTCGTTACACTTCAAAATCTATACAAAATCTGTACAAATATCGAACATACAAGATGTTCAAGTGCTGTACTCGACTAACTAAATTAATGCCTTTTCCCCGGAAAATTGCGGTAAGTTATTGCTGTCAAGAACCTTGTAAATCGCACTTACCACTGATTCGGTGCTGATAAGATTCATACACTCATGATGGCCTTTCGGGCAGCTTCTTACGTCTCCATCATACCAATGGAAACATCCCCGACACTCTGCATCGGCTGCTATTACCGCCAGGTCCAAACCCGAATGTATCCGCAGTTCAGGGTAAATAGGCCCGAAGATGCCTACACAAGGTGTGCTAACCGCCGCAGCCAGGTGTGCCAGGCCGGTATCGACACTCACAAGAAGGTCGCACCGGCTCAAAACCGCCGCCGCCTCCCGGCTCGAGGTTTGCCCCACGAGGTCAATACCAAAATTCCCTGTATAGGACCCCGCTGAACCAAGTTGTATAATAGTAGCACTCAGACGCCTCTGGAGTATCGTGCAAAGCTCATTCCACTTGCTATTTTCCCATTGCCTCGACGGCCAACGAACATATGGACTGATTGCAATTTTGAGCTTTTCACAATCCGGCAAATGAAATTTTTCCAGCATCACCTCATCCCATCGGTCAAGGTAGATTCGAGGAATCCTGTCCTCCAACACAACTCCTATTTGTTCGGCTGTCCTATCAACTATATGCGAACGACGATTTTGCTTTGTAGGCTTGATGGAAAGCTCGTATATTTTCTCGTAAACATTGCAGCGCGGTGGGAACATAGTATGCTCAACTCGGCTAATGTCCGGATGATTACGGAAGAGTTCCGGATGTGTTACCCGAAGGATTATCCCTACACTATCTCCCAACTGTTGTTTAAGAGCTCTGATGGCAGGTTCAACACAGATGACATCACCTATTGCGGCATGATACAAAACGAGAACCTTTCGTTCCGGGTGTTCTCGATGCAGCTTGCGGACAACTAATGAAAAACTGCGTTCACCACCCGTGCCGGATTCGTCGATATGAAGAATCTCATAGTCGTTCGTCTCGGATAACGCTGCCAAAACAAAATTTGGGTCCAGATCATGCTTGTGATTGGGATTGGCGCCAGGCGTGCCTACTCTTGGATAAAAATTCTTATGAGGCAGATAAAGCACAAGGTTGCCCCCGGGTCGCAAGACCCTCATCCATTCAGCCAGTACGCCGCCCGTATCTTCAAAGTCCTCAAGACAATGGGAACTGAAAACATAGTCCATCAATTCATCTTCAAAAGGCAGTTGTCGTGCATCGGCCGTTACTTCGTTTGACATATCGGTTATATCAACACCAACCGCTTCAGGCAGTATCTTATTATCACCGCAACCTATGTCGATGCCTCTGCCATGGCAATACCGTATGAGTCTGTCTCTGCAAAAGTCCACTTCTTTGCAGTAGTGAAACGGCTTTTTTTCCAATTCAAGAAAAAGTTCATTTACTCTCAAAATTACCTCGTCTCGAAAGTTTTCTGTTCCATAATCTTTACCAAGTCTTTCACTATTCGGCGTGATTGTAATAATCGCTGTTTCTTGACCAATACCTGGAATGTTTTCACGAAGAGGTTTAGGCCAATCAACAACAAGAACGTCAACGTTTTGCCAGTTTAGCTTCCCGACCAATTCACTTCGAAGCTCGTTTTCATTTAATCGAACAATATTTCTACAGGCCTTGGATAAATGTGATGCCATCACTGTAAGCGCGCCGAGACCTTCGAACCAGCAAATGTTGCTCCACTTCATCAGCTCAAACACCTTTCTGAGGTTGCCGCCCCCGAAAACCTGTACAGAGAACCTTGTTTTTGTGAAGTCGTAAATCTCGTCCAGATTCTTAACATAATTCCTGGCAGCAAAGAACGCTATTTTAGTTCTTTGGGGCAGAAGCGAAGCGATATCCACTGTCTTATTTGTTTTCAAAGACACTTGTAATCACCTGTAATTTCAAAATAACCGTCAGCAATCGCAGCCTTGTTATAAATTGTTCGATGCTATCAGATGAAATCCAGCAGCGACATAGACATAAGTTTTGCAGCCACTGCTAACGACATTTGATATAGAACCTCACGGCGAGAGAGGTCTATAGCTATTTGGGCGATGTCTGCTTCCTGCAGACGGGTCGCTTCATCCTCGGTATCGTATTGTTGGTCCTTTAGACTATGTTTGAGGTCATCTAAAAAGCCGATTTTAGACCCAATAGAGACCTGGGCTTGAACCATAAGTTTGCTTGTCTCTTCTAATGAACTTGGTAACTTAGTTAGCAGCTCTCGCACTCGACCCTCGGGAAGCCCTTGTTCATTTTCCAATACGTCCCGAACAATAATAAGTGTGTTGAATATATCATAAGTGCCGGGTACGCTTACAAAATCAACTCCGGCGCTGGTTATTTCCGTGGTGTCAACGTATAAAACTTGTCCGGTTAGCAAATTCGTCACTGCTGTGTTGATACCTCCAGCGGCTACCCAGGTGGCCCCATCGTCAATAGAGAGTTCATAGCCACCATTGTCCCTTACTGTCAGCCATACTCCACTGCGGACACTTGATGTCCCCATGCCGGCTTTGGCACCGGTATCACCAATAAAAATAGGGTCACGGCGGTCGTTGGAGCGAAAGATATTATCGCCTATGTGGAAGGCCGATGATTCCACACCGGGAGCTACTTCTATATCTCTACTCTCAAGACTACCCTGATAAGTTACTCTGGAGATTTTTCCGTTCGTACGTTCTACCGTATATGGCGCAGAGCCCGTATCGGTTCCACCAAAGAGGTATTGGTCCATATGTTTAGTGTTAGCCAATGAGACTATCTGCTCTAATATATCGTCGATTCCTTCTGCTGTCCTTTTTCTTGCTGCTTCGTCATAGATGCCACTGGTAATTTGAGTTAGACGTATTTGGGTCTCCGCAAGACCTGACGTTATATTATCGAGAACGGTGGAGGAAAGCTCCAGGATGCTGGCGACTTCCGAGAGGTTGTTTATATAATTTTCCAGCGACTTTTCATTGGTATTGAGCCCTAAAACCCGATAGGCGGCAGCAGGGTCATCAGAGATTCGATTTATCCGTGAGCCTGTAGATGCCTGTTCCTGTAGTTTAGCCATTGCATCGGTATGAAGGCGCAATGCAAAGCTGACATTATTATAAATATTGTTCAGTGTTCCGCTCATTTCTTGTATCTCGTATTTTGCTTAGCGCTTCACGCTTCTCATACTATTTCCATAATAGATATCAACAACGATTGAATTGTGCTCATATATTTGCTCATTGCCTTGAACATCTGTTCGAAGACCAACATTTGGGCAGCTTCATCGTTGATGTTGACGCCGCTTATCTCGCCTTGTTGATTGCCCAGGTTTTGGACCATAGATTCGATATTGTCTTTGCGTGCCTGTTTAACAAAAAGCTGTTGACCGATGTCCGTAACCATCTGGCGATAAAACTCGCCAGGTGTCATAGAGTTCAAACTGGTTACGGCTTGGTCCTTCAAGCCTGCCATCCGCAAAGCGTTGGCGTTGTCGGTCATATCCGCACCCAGGGCTGATGCTACACGGCCCGGTATAGCAGCTATATCCGAGCAAACCGCTATATCCGAAGCGCTGCTGCCGGAAAAAAACGTGTTGATTCCAACCGTTGCCAACACCCCCGAAGTATCGGTATCAGCAAACGCCTTAACATCAAAGTAGTTGTTTAAGGCAAAGTCGCCGGTACCGAGAGATACTTTGATTCCATTACCTATATCAAGCAGGTCGCCTGCAGCATAACCATCACCAATATTGAGAGTAGCAATCACATTGCCGGTACCAACACCGTCTTTCACTACAAGCTGTAAGGTGTCATTGCCTACCGAACCTGCACCAGAGACCGTAAACCTAAAAGTGTCGTTCGCCGTGCCTGTATAAATACCCGATACTGAGATAGTTGGGGGCGACGTTGCTCCAGTGAAATCACTGTTGGTAGGCTCGGGCAGCACGGCGGGAATAAAATCAAATTTATAATTTGTGTCGGCCTGGATACGGAGCTTGGAAGAAACCACCGAAGCGGTTACGCCGTTAACGTTACTTGTAATATACGTGGCTATGCTGGTTAATGAATCGGCGGATTTGTCAACAGGTATTTCAGTACGGGTTATCGCTCCGGTGCTCGTATTTGTAACTCTTATGCATATTTTGCCGTCAGTTACGTCTGAACCAAAATCGGCCAAATTTTCGCTCATCACCGGCCAGCCGGTCAGGTCAGTAAACGACCCGGTTGAGCCAACTCCCTGGACATGGTATTGATTTATCTGCTGTATCATTGCAGCTGCCAAATCGTCCAGGTCATTGTGAATATCAGAGACCAGTTCATTTCTTAACGACAATAATCCACCTAATCGTCCGCCTTGTACGTTTATGTTAAAATTGTTCGCGCCGGCGACTGAAATACCCAGTTTGCCCTCTTCTTTCAAACCCGCCTCCAGGTTGATAGCAGAGGCACCTATTACCACGGGGGTTCCAGCTACATAGACATCTATCACACCATGCTTTCGCGTCTTGGTCTCTATACCGACCAATGAGGACAGTTCTGTTATGCACTGGTCCCTTTGGTCCCGTAAATTGTTGGCCTGGCCACCGCCTATTTCCTGCTTTTCTATGTTGTCGTTGAGTTCGGCTATTCTGTTTGTCAGGATATTAAGCTGTTCGATGCTGTTCGCAGCTTCCAGCTCAATTTGATTTTTCAATGATGTCAGGAATTCTCCTAATGTTCTGAATTGACCGGCCATAGTCTTAGAGACGGTTACAATCTGGTTTTGCCAGATGATTTCTGTCGGATGAGCGGAAAGGTCTTGCAGTGCGTTGAAAAAATTGTCTATAGCCGCACTTAAACCGCTCCCCTCCAAAAGTTCTCCAAATGCGTTTTCAACCGTCCGCAGCGTGGCGAATTCCTGTGAGACCTGTCCTAATAACGACTTTTGACGGAGAATCTCCTGCTCCAGAAGACCATCAATTAATCTGGTAATACTGGCGACCTCGACACCTCCTCCTAAAAGGATCGAACCGACTTGCCCCGAATAAGCAGGACGCAGTTCTATTCTCTGGCGGTGGTAGCCGTCGGTAACCGCGTTGGCAACATTATTGCCGATTGTATCAAAGGCCTTCTGGGCTGCTTGAAGGCCGCTAATTCCTATGGAGAAACTATCCATTTCTTAACTCTATTTAGAACACAGTTCTCTCAGTTCTTATCCCGCACCTGTTGGGCATTAGCCCGTAGGGTGGGGCTTGCCCCACCGAAATCTTGCCTCTTAATTCCTTTCGGTGGGCTAAAGCCCACCCTACAACTACAACTGCAGGTTTACAAAAGCCATATCAGTTTGCTGTTTAGCTGCGCCATTGGAGTTGTAGTAAACCGCCCCTGTCTTGCCGAGGTCGAAGATACTCTTCAAAAGCAGGTTATTGAATCTGGCGCATTCAGACAAAAGCAAAAACGTGCTTAAATATTCTTTCTTAAGTTCTTTAATCAATGACATTAACTTTGTTTTCTTCTTGGTTACCTGAGCTTTTTTCTCTTTTGGCAGACTTGCTTCCAGCGCCGACAAAGTCATTTGCTCTGTGTTACAACCAAGAGCATGCGCCAATTCTTTCCGTATCGTTTGCCGTTTTGATTCATGGTTTCCATAGCTGTCCGACTCGGCCTGGATAATCTTAAGTAGTGTGCCCAAACCGGCATCGTCACGCTTGATAACTAAGCTGCGCAATTTATTCAGTTGCGACAAACTCTCCTGTATATGTTGGCTGTCTTTATCGAGACAAGCTAACAGCTCATCAACTTTATCTTCTATTTTAATTGCCGTCGATTTCATACATGCCCATCTTTAGTCAGAAGTCAGAAAACGGAGGACGGAAGACATCTCTGTCATCTGTTATCTGTCTTCTGTTTTCTGTCATCTGAGTTCTGTTTTCTGTACTGTGTTGGCCTGCTCAGCATTGGATAAAAATTGATATATATCCTTCCACAATCCAAGACCGCCGTTGTTTGCAACATCGCGGGCGAGGTATAGCCAGAATATTCCATGAATCTGTTTGGAAGCCGCATCTTTATCAAGACCCCAGTCCACAATACTATTTTTCATTTCGTCCAGCAGCTTAGTCAGTAAAACTGATTCAAAATCCTTGGCTACTTGCTTCTTTTTCTCTTCCGAAATGCTGTTGAGTCTCGATTTGTCAAGGTGCTCTAACAGAGTCGGCGGCGAGACTGGTTCGGTTAATATCAATTTGACGCTGTCCATTAAATTGCTCCTACATTATCACCAGCTTGGCTTGAAGAGCTCCGGCCTTTTTCAAAGCGTTAAATATTGCTATGAGGTCTGTCGGTGTTGCCCCTATGCCGTTAAGACTTTTAGCTAACTCTGAGACGGTAACCGACCGGGACATAGGGATCAGATGTCCGCTCTCTTCGATTCCTATCAATGTGTCTTGAACAACTTTAGTTTCCCCTGCATCGGAGAAAGGCGCGGTTGGTTGTGAAATGATTGGCTTTTCTTTGATTTTTACAACAAGGCTGCCCTGCGAAATCGCCACTGCTGATATACCGACGTTTTCGCCGACAACGATTGTGCCGGTGCGCTCATTGATGACCACCACCGCAGGAACATCAACCTTCACTTCGTGCTTTGTAATATCGACGATAAAGCCGGCTATATCTTCCTGTCTAATTTCGCTTGGAACTTTAACTGTAACTGTACCGGCATCAACTACTATCGCTCTATTTACGTAATCCCGGTTAATGGCTTTGCTGATTTGCTCTGCGGTTGAAAAATCGCTGTTTCTAAGATTAAGCGTGATAAGTCTATGGCCCCCAATGTATTCGACAAATGTAGCTATTTCTTCTTTTTCAACTACTGCGCCGTCGGGAATTCGACCGACCGTCTGGTGGTTCTTTGTAATCGAAGCCTTATCGCCTGCTGCTGTCCAGCCGCCGATTGAAACTCCTCCATCTGCTATGGCGTAAACCTGACCATCAAGACCTTTCAGGGGCGTCGGCAACAGCTTTCCACCCTGGAGGCTTTTGGCATCTCCTATAGCAGAGACATCAACATCGATTCGTGAGCCTTCTCGGGCAAAGGGGCCCAGCTCCGCTGTAACCCAGACCACCGCAATATTACCGCCGGTCAAATCGGAAGGAGTAAGAACTAATCCCGATTCCCTTAGCATGTTTGTAAGTATTTGTCGCGATAGCAAACCGCTGTCGCCGTTTCCGGCCAGGCCAATGACTAAGCCAACGCCTGTCAGTGGATTGCTGCGAAGCCCCTGAATATCAACAATATCCTTGATTCGTTCGCATTGCCCAACACCAGCCATAAGCACACATGCCAAAAGTGCACACGTCATAAGAATCATTATGCTTTTTTGCTCTTTTGCTCGTATTATTGATTTCATAAGCTATTACTCTCAAAAAATAAATCTGTGCAAATTTAACCGTGGCACGGCCATCTTGGCCGTGTTTTCACGGGCTGGAAGCCCGTGCCACAATCAAAACGGCCAAATAATGTCAAATATACTGCCGAGCCAGCCCGGCTTTGTGTAGGGTGCCGAGACGCCTGAATTTTTAGTTACAATACGAAAATCCGCCACCTGTTCACTCTTGACCGTGTTATCAAACGCAATATCGCTTGGCCTGACTATACCGCTTACCTCAATGGTTTGTATATCACCTGCGATATTTCGGCTGCGAGTCCCCATAACCACAAGGTTGTGATTAGGCAGAATATCAATTACTACTACACTGACCTGGTCCACAAACTTGCGTTCGTCTTTGTAATCTGCCTTGCTTTTCATCTCATTACCGGATTCAGCATTCATCGTGAAGCCCGGTATCCTGGGCAAGATGTGGTCAATTCCTAATTCTCCATCAAAAGTTGTTGACCGGTCGGTTTCTTTTTTCATGTCCCTTTTTGCTTTGTTATCGACCTTGCTGTTTTCAGTGATACTAATGGTCAGGATATCACCTATCTGGCGGGCCACATCGTCGGCGTATAAATCCTTCATATTCTTGTCCCTCTTGGCCCAGATAGAACCTGCTTGAAGGCAGGTAGCCGGCAAGAGCATAAGAACCATCAAGACAAGCACTATCTCAGAAGTCAGAAGTCGGAAGTCAGAAGTCAGAGTCTGTCTTCTGTCCTCTGTCCTCTGTCCTCTGTCCTCTGTCTTCTGTCTTCTGTCCTCTGTCCTCTGTTTTCTGTTCATTTATTTCTCCTTCTAAAAAACAGGTTCCACGCTTCCATCTTCCTTGACTCTGACTAAGATTATTCGTTGTGAGTCCACGTTTCGAACTTTTATATATTCACCGGCTCGGCCATCCTGCATAGCTTTTCCAAAAGCTGTAATCAGAAACCCAGGTCTGTCAATTCGAATAACAACCTTTTGATTTCGCTTGGCAATGATTGGGGACTTAACGGGGCCCAACATATTTGGACGAAGCACGGTCTTTGCCGGTATCCGACGTTTGGCAATGAGGCCATAAGGAAGCCTCCAATCAGCAGGCTCCGGATAGTTCGATGTCGTCTTTTCTATCTTGACATTCTCAGGACTGATAACCGCACCTGCGGGGATATCAATCTTTGTTACTGCTTGCCGACAATTGTATTGCAACCCGAAAATTACCTCACGTACCCCGATTTTTTTGCCGCCTGAAAGCACGGCAATCTCAACCCTCGCTTGGTTTCTTGTTCTGTTTTGGACTAATCGAGGAGACAATCTTATATCTTTGCTGCTACCGGTGATGACGAAATCTTTAGGTGTACGTATTGGATTGAATCCACAAGCTGAAACGACAGAAGGATTTTTTTTCAGAAAGGAGCTTGCTAACTTAACAAATTCACTAATACGGATGGTTTGCTCTTGCTGTTTTACCGTTATTTTTTCTGCACCGGTTAATGTTACTTTCGATGCAGGGATGCCGTTGCAGGCCAGTCTGCTTAAAACCATTGCCCTGTCGATAACAATCTTCTGCCCCGGCACTGAAATCCGCCCTAATGCGATTTCACTCGCCTGGGCTACAAGAGATTCTTTGCCTCGGATTATGCTGATCCTGCCCAGACTTAAGCAACTGTCTTTGATTGTAACCTCTCTCGGCAGGTAAACCTGGAGGGCAGAATCCTTCTGTAAGTTGTTAGTTTTGTTGTTCGCTGATGCCTGGCAAAGAATCGCACAAATCATAAATATACAGCTTACGAGTGTTCTTATGCTCTTATGCCCTTGTGCTCTTGTGCTCTTTTTTCTACTCATAATGGTCTTTCGATTAGAACCTTGCTATTTGATTTGCCTGCCTTAGCATTTCGTCTCCCGCTCTAATCGCACGGGAGTTTGTCTCGTATGACCGCTGGGAGGTGATAAGGTTGACGAGTTCGGTTATCATTTGGACATTGGATTTTTCCAGAAATCCTGACTGGATAGTACCGAAACCACTTTCTCCTGCTGTGCCGGTCGTAGCCGTGCCGCTTGCTTCTGTCCCTGCGAACAGATTATCACCTTCAGCGGAAAGACCCGAGGGATTCGGAAAACGTGCTAACTCTATCGTTCCTACAACTGATTGTGTTCCCGCAGCATCGGTAACATTGACACCTCCATCCTTGCCGATATCAACAGAGGCGGCATCCGTTGAAACGCTGATAGCCGGCTCTATGCGGTATCCGTTGGTGGTAACTAATTCACCATCGGCATTTAGTAGCAGCGAGCCGTCGCGCGTGTATCTTATATCACCATTTGGCGTACTTACCTGAAGGAAGCCTTCGCCTGCAATAGCTATATCGAGAGGATTGTTGGTGCTCACAAGCTCACCGCCGCTAAAAACTCTTACGGTAGCTGCAACTCGGACTCCACTACCTACTTCCAGACCGGTGGGGGATTTTAGTCCTGAAGCCACTTCTGAGCCAGCTTCTTTCAGCTTGATATAAAGCAAATCCTGGAAAGCAACTTGGCTCCGCTTAAAGCCCGTCGTGTTGATGTTCGCAAGATTATTAGCTATCACGTCCACCAATGTCTGCTGGGCCGCCATACCCGTTGCTGAAGTGGAAAATGCTCTTAACATAATATTGTTCTCCTTATCAAATGTCAGATGTCAGTTTTCTGTCTTCTGTCTTCTGTCTTCTGTCCTCTATCTTCTGTATCAAGCCATAGCTGCACTTGTAATGCTGCTGGCCACTTCCTTTCTGGCTCCGATGAACTTCATATTCGCTTCGTAGAGTCTGGACACCATTATCATATCCACTAACTCGTCTATGATCTTAACGTTGGACACTTCCTGGCAACCTTGTCTTACAACTATATTTTCTGCTGCAACCGGCTGGATTTTCTTATCCGGCATCCGGTAACAGCTCTCACCGGTTGGCACAAGTTTGGCTTCGTTGTCTTCGAAATCAACCAATTGGAATTTTCCGATAGTTGTGCCGCCGGCACTGATACTTCCGTCACTTGAGACACTCACTTGCAAGATTCCCACATCGCTCGGTATCGTGATTGGACCTGCCTGGCCCGCTACAATTCGTCCCTGAGAATCTATTATTTGGCCATTTTGGTTTGTGTGGAATACGCCGTTACGGGCGTAAAGCGGCCCTTTGGGTGTCTCTATCACGAAAAATCCCTTACCGAACAAGGCAAAATCTAACGGTCGGCTGGTCTTAGCAATATTGCCCTGCGAAAAATCAAGTGCTGACTTCAGTTCAATATTCCCGGGTGAATATGTCTCTTTCCCTGCCTTCTGTGCCTCAAGGGATTTCGAAAATGCGTTGCATCTGCGCTTGTACCCGACCGTGCTTACGTTGGCCAAATTGTTCGCAATTATCTCAAATTCCCGCATTAGCGCATTAATGCTTGAACTAACCTGGGGCATAATCTCTGACATTTCAGTCTCCTTGCACGACCACCGGTTCCGAAACTTTTTCTTCTGTCTCTGCGGAATCCGGACTATCTTGACGGTTGCCATTGGTTCTTATAGAAGCTGCGTTGGTAGCGCGAATTAGCTCGCTGACGTTTGAGTCGCTTAAGCCTGTCAATTCGACTGCTATTGAAAAACCATCTTGTATAGCTTTGGTATGCCTGACCTCGCCAATATCTTCTACTATTCTCGATTCTTGACCCAGCAACGCTGGGTTCCGTTCAAAACCCGCCGTTGGCGGGTCGTTTCTCGATTCTCGACGAGTATCCGGTATCGAGTATCGAGCATCGATTGTTTCGCTCAGATTAACTATTACCAATACTCTGTCGCCTGCTTTTAATTCCAGCGGGGCCTCTATGCGCAGGCCGGGGCCGCCCAGCTCAGTAACAGTCGCAGGCATAAATTCCGGCGGCCCCCAGGTGTCGCCGGACTTATTTACCGAACCTCGCTTCGACCAATGACCCTTTTTGCTGCTGACACTGTTTGGCGGCAGCGTTCTTGAGAATGGAAAGCGTGCAATGAAGGCTGGCTTGTTTACTCGAACACGCAAGAAACGTCGGCGACTAATGAACCGCATATCATCACTATGATTCAAAACCAGAATGTCACCATTACAGCGAACTACAGAAGTGTCAAACTCCCAGACCGAGACACCGAAATAATAACGCGCACGCCAGAGCTCGCCCAGCTTACTTTCCACCGGTGTTGTCAATTTGAGAGTAAGTTCCATATTGTCATTTTTTATAACGGTGGATTCAATGTCGCCCAAGTCGGGGGGTTTACGGCGAGTTATATGAAGTTGTTTACCTGCGGGAATTTGTCTGCTGCTCGGTCTCTTCAATTTCGTTGGCAAGCCTATTGAGACTGAGGTTTTTTTCTGAAAGCCAAGCTTTTCTTGCAGGAAGGACAGTTCGGTTTTTAACCATTGGCTTTCTTCTGCTCCCTGCCGGGCAAGGCTTTCTTCTATCATTTTACCTGCCCCGTGGTCAAAGGCACCGACCATACTAAAAATTGCTTGGCTTCTCTTAAGTCCTGCCTTATTTGCTATCTCAAGCAAAATTTGTCGCTCCCGTCCGCTTAGACCCCTTTTTTCGGCATAATCAATAAATAGCTGCCCACCAACCTTTCGTTCCCGCGTAATTCGATTATAGCTGACCATCAGGAGCAACACAGTCAGTATGATTATTACCGCCACTCCTATTAGAATAAACCAATGTTGATTAAAGCCGGTACTATGCTGTCCCGCAGCCTTCCACCGCTCCGTCGGCGTAAGTGCCAAAACAACCATATTAAATCCTGCTGTCATCACACCTGCTGTTGGCATCTTAATCTTCCTCGTGCTTCGTAGCGAAGCTACTTCGCAGAGTAGTACAACGTTACTATCTGATAAGGTTGCTCAGCTCTCGCAGTATGTCGTTGGCGACTCTGATGGTCCTTGCGTTGGCCTGGAAACCGTTTTGGGCTTGAATCATAGAAACAAACTGGGTCGCCACGTCTGAGTTGGATTTTTCCAATGCGCCACCATGAATGGAGCCGGCACCGCCGGTCATCGCCTGGGTTTCTGCCGGCGATCCTGAGTTGGCCGAAGAAGTGAAGTAACCGCCGCCGACACTTTCCAGACCTGATGTATTCTGAAATAACGATATTTTTATGGCTCCAATGTCCTTCTTGATACCATTGGAGAAAGCACCGATGACTATGCCTTCATTATTGACCGATACGGTGGAAAGGTTGCCCGCTTCGTAGCCGTCCTGCTCTTTTGCTACCGCTGTAGAGTTTCCGGCAAATTGTGTCAGGCCGTTCAATTCGCCTACGGTACCAAAGTCTAAAGCGATGGTTTGTGGATTCGAGGGGTCATTTGCAAAGCTTATTACAAACTCGGCTGGGTCGCTGCCACCTAAACCGGTGTAATAACCGTTCGTAGCGTCAAAGGTTATATTTTCGATACGCCGGTTTGGTATTGTTATCTGATTGATATTGCCGCTGATTGAGGTCAGCACCATATCCCAGGTATTAGCATCATTTGTCCGGACAAATGCACCTGAGAGAACGTGTTTACCACCCAGGGAATCGTAAGTCATAATATTAACGCTCTTGACCTCGTTGCCACCGACGGTCAACGTCTCGAAATACGCCGGCATTGTAAGCGTGCCGTCGCCGCTCCATACCATAGCCAAATCCGATTTGCTGTAGCCGCTGGCACTATCGGTTATACGTATTTGGCCGTTGACCAGAGACGCCGTGGCACCATCAAGAACGCCTTGCACAGCACTGCCCTTTATCGCCTCATCAATAGTACCCGCCGGACTTGATCCACCTATTAGCCCACTGTCATCAATCACTATCGGGGCAATATCCTGTGCAGCCAGGTTACCGGTAAACTCAACAACAACGGGAGTACCGGGAAGCTGGCCGCCGGTGCACTTCACATCACCAGCGCTAATAGAGGACAAACTCTCCAGCGCAGTTTGAACCTGAGCAGCAGTGGCATTATAGGCAACAGTGGCCGGCGTTCCGGTAGCCTGAAAGTCCAATGTGAATGAGCCGCTGGTAGGAGTGCCCGTAATAGTAATTGTCTGATGTTCGTTAGTTTTGTCGTTCAGGTGCGCCAGCACATCATTTATGTTGGTGGTCGCAGTAACATCCATCGTCAGGTCGGTGGCCGGACTGCTGCCTAATGGATCACCATTCGGTTTATAACCGGAGAAGGTAATCACTCCCGAACTCAGCGTTCCAGTATATTGGTCGAGGTCTTTGATTAATGTGGTTCCGACAGCCGCAGTGTTGTTTTTGGTGTAAGTTATATTTGAGCCCAGCAGTTGTATTTGCGGCGTCTCCAGCGTCGCATCAGCACTTAGATTGCCGGATACTACTATTTGTGACGTTGCCTTTGGGTCTATCGGCACATCGTAAGGTACGTGAAGGTCGCTGACATTGGCATCCTGGAAGCCGTCATTTACACCCAGTGTGCCGTAACGCTGGACACGAAAGCCCGTGGCAGGGTCAACCAAATTCGAGTCTGCATCAACACCGAACGCACCTGCGCGAGTGTAGAGGGGTTGTTGGCCGTCACTCAACACAAAATAACCTTCTCCCTCTATAGCCAGGTCCAGAGGATTGCCGGTGTTCATGATATTGCCCTGTGTCATATTTGGAGTTATACCGGCTACTCCAACGCCGCTGCCCATCTGTTGGGGGTTAGTACCGCCGACGGTGCTTGTTGGCTGCGATGCCTTTTTTATCGTCTCACTCAGCAGTTCAGAGAAGGTTATTCTGCTGGACTTAAAGGCGGTGGTATTGACATTAGCCAGGTTATTGCCGGCTATATCAATCATTTTCTGGTGGGCTTGCAGCCCGGTAACTCCAGCTGACAATGCAAAACTCATTTCTGTTTCTCCTTATATTCTTAATCTAAAATCGATTTTAGTTCTTTACCAATAAAACAGCACCCAAACTAAGGGTATATTCCTGCATATCTTCACCTTCGCCCGTGCTTACACCCAGGAGAACCTCTTTTGTTTCAGGGTCATGGAAAATAGAATTGACCTTACCTACCTGTTTGTTGAGTTCACCGGTAGTTTCATCTTGTGAGTAGAACGTAACAGTTTTATCCAATAATGAATTTGCATAGTTGCGCTGCGTAGCGGTCAATACATCTGAAAAACTTTCGTTCATTGTTTCCAGTTGTTGTAGTTGTGAGAACTGCGCCAGCTGGGAAGCCATCTCATTATTGTCTAACGGTTCCAGCGGGTTCTGGTTTTGTAGTTGGACTATTAGAAGATTCATATAATCCATTTGGATGCTACTTGCTGAACTTGTTGCTGATATTGGATCCATAACTTTTCAACCTTTTTCAAAAAACAAAAAAAATCCTTTCCTAAATTCCCGTGTTGTCAATCGACGTCCGCACCATACCGGTACGAGCGACATGCAAAAGAAAGCAATTATTGTGCCACATTACAATCGCCGCCGCTTTTGTAATACACAACTTCCTGTCACAACAGAGATTACGGAAACTAAAAAGTTGAATAAAGGTAGAAATCACCTTTGCTAAAAGATTCTCAGAGGATAAATTTTCCTGTATCCCAGAAAATTTTGCCGCTTTGGGCTTGACGGTTGTGCTAAAAGTTTTTTTTGCTTTGCTTTAGTTTATGTGGTGACACTAAAACGTCCCATAAAAAGCAATAACTTTTCACTGTTGGTATTGCTTTCTTATCCGAAAAGCGTCCTATAAAATTATCACTCAATCTCAGAGCGTCTTTGAGTCCCAAAGAATCAGTTACATTATTGGCCGGTCCCATAAAAAAATTAAAGTTGTCTTGGCTCCTCTGTCGATTTATGGCTTTGTATTATCCACTATCTGTGAAACACAAATGCCTGCATAATGAAAAAAGCAACATAACCACAGACAACGCTTATAGCTTTGGATAAGGATGACTTTACGTAGAATTGTTGCACTCAGTAGAGACCCCGAAGTTCAACAACTGGCTCAGAAGTATGGCCAGGAAGTATTTGGGGCCGATGACCTGGCCGATGCTCTGGATATCGTTCAAGCGGTCAATCCGGATTTAATTCTTTTTGACCATCGGTTTGGAACGGGTCATATCCGTGAATTCCTCGATAGGGCCGATAAATATTCAACCAATGTTCCCATCGTGGTGGTTGGGGGCGATGATGATAACATCGACTTGTCCACAGAGTTTATGCAGGCGGGGGTCTATAACTATCTGAAGGGAAGGCAGGATTACGCCGGCTTCGAGCAAATTATTAGCAGGATAAAGAATGAATCCGAGGGCTCCCGTGACCCGTGCCTTGTGACCCAAGCAACGAGCGACGAGCGACGAGCGACTGAATCAAGTCGTTTTTTTGCTGAGGACCTGGCTTGCTCTGTCTCTATGGTTGGCTCCAGTAAAGCGACCCTCGATACTCTCAAAATGATTAAACTTGTGGCTGCCAGCCGATGCAATCCGATTTTGATAGTTGGAAAAACAGGCACAGGCAAAGAGCTGGCTGCTAAGGCGATACATATTCTAAGGCATCCGAACGAGCAATTTGTAGCTGTAAATTGTGCAGCTCTGACGGCAAATCTGCTGGAAAGCGAGCTTTTCGGCCACGTGAAAGGTTCTTTTACCGGCGCTGACCGTGAGAAAACAGGACTTATGGAACTGGCTGAGTCCGGAACGCTCTTGCTTGATGAAATAAGTGAGATGCCGATGGACCTGCAGGCTAAGTTGCTGCGTGTCCTACAGGAAAAATGTTTCCGAAAGGTCGGAGGTGTCAAAAATATCACCTGCAACGCCACGATAATAGCTTCGAGCAATCGCAATCTCAAAAGTGAAGTTCAGGCCAATCGTTTCCGACGAGACCTTTATTACCGTCTGAATATTTGTCCTATTACTCTTGCTCCTCTTAGTTCACAAGAGCGAAAACAAGACATCCGGCTATTAGCTGAGTACTTTCTCAAGACCTCAACTATCTGTCCGGACAAGTGCGGTAAGATAACATCCCTGACTGAATTAGCTATTGAGGCACTGGAGAAGCACGATTGGCCCGGCAATGTTCGTGAGTTGTGTAACGTCATCGAAAGGGCCATCCTGCTGGAGACAACAGACAAAATCGGGTTAAACGTCATCTATATTGAGCCGACTGAATGGAGTGAGGTATCGAACAGCACAACACCTGGCCTCATCAAAGATTTCTCATTGGCAAAGGCTGAGTGCGAGTTGATTGCTCGGGCTTTGCAGAAAACAGGCTGGCAAAAGACCAGGGCTGCTGCTCTTCTTGGCATAACCAGAGCAACTCTATATGCCAAGGTCAAGCAGTACAATATCGAAAAGGATTCACATATCGCAGACGGCCCCGCAAAACAAGAACAAAACGAAGTTTCATCATCATCCTTGCCTCAGCCGGCAGTAGCTCCCTGATAAGGCTCTGAAGGGCCGGTGCCTGTCAGAAAATCTGTCGATTCGTCTAAAATCCTGACATCTCGAAGTGCCTAAAGGTTAAAGTGCCTAAAGTTTGAAACTCACTTTAGTTCACTTTAGTTCACTTATGCTCACTTTAGGCACTTTTAATTATTTCTGTAGCCGTCTCTGGCACGGTTATTGCTGTTTTCTTAAAAATGAGGTTGTGAGATGCGCCCTCACCGGTTTGCCCCCGAGGTGGCACGGGCTTCCAGCCCGTGAAAACACGGCCAAGATGGCCGTGTCACGGCAAACGGCGGGGGGGGCAGTGGGGATCTAAGTTGGAATCTATGGCCAAAGAAGAACAAAAAAATGTTCTCAAAGAGAATACTTCCGAGGTGCCATCGGACAGCGAATTATTTACAGGCGAAGTTCGCAGGGAACTCTCGGAGCGTGATGTCTTCGTTGGAGACGAAGATTTTTACAGACTTTTGGAAGAGTCCACACCCACTGCGGCAGTTCAATCCGTCACAAGCCCAACTGGTGCACGGACCCATGCACGGCGCTCCACGCGGGGGGCGATTCGGAATAAGCGTTTTTCGACCCTTCAGAAAGTGCTCGTTGCCGGCATTGTTGCCATTGAGGCAATGTTGCTGTACGTGCTGTTGAAACCTTTACTATGGCCCCTTAACAAGATTCCAACACCTGCCGCTCAATCCGCCTTAGGCGGACGTCCTTCTAAACTGCCGGTTGGATATTCCACACAGGTAGTACCTGTCGCGCCTTGGCCGAGACACGGCGGACAGGAGCAAATCCAAAAGCCGGAGCCTTTGTTTCCACCAACACAACCTCTGTCTTTGGAAGTTGCTCGCAATTTCTATCTGCAAAAGGATTACGGTAATGCTTATGCTGCTTATAACCAGCTTCAGCAGATTCTTCCAGAAACTGCTGAAGTGGAACTGTTGAGGGATTTCCTTCAGTTTAAAATGGCTTTGTGTTTGAGAAAGGCCGGCAATTCAGACCAGGCCAACCGTTTATTCAGGACACTTTCACAAAGTCGTTCACCTGCCGTAAGAGTAGTTGCAAATTATAACCTTAGTTTGCTCCAAGTGCATAAAAAGCAGTACCTCAAAGCGCGAACTATGGCTTATCAGACCATTGCTATGCTCGAAGCGGTGGATTTCGACAAGGATTGGGCTTTGTCGTTGCAGCGTGATTGCCATTTCCTGGTCGCTGAGTTGATGACCAGAAATATCCTTTCGCTTTGCGATGCCGATACGGACATCCCTGACCGGTTGTGGAGCAGCCTTGTCGAGATTGACCCTTTCACCAGCTTGGACGAGACGCAGCTGCGAGCCCTTTTGAATTCCGGCTCAAAGCAGTTAAAAGAAGGATTGCTTAGCCCACAGATTAAGAAGCTCGAACAACAGGGTGTCCCACCTCGTTGGTCTGTCGTTGCTCATGGGGCATCGATTGAAGAGTTGCTGGCAAGATTTACTTCAAATGCCGGCCTTGATATTTCCTGGGTCCATCACAAGAGACCAGCCGACGAACCAGCAAGGGATGCTATACGCAAAAGGCCCGTGAGTTTGTATCTGCCGACTGCAACCGCTCATCAGGCCATCGAAATGGCAGCCGGGCACGTGGGCTTATTGGCACGTCTCGATGAAAATGGGCTCGTAAAAATTTCCGACCCGGCTGACTATTCTTCATTAACAGAACACGTATCTTTGCTTATCCAGGATACTATTTCACTTTGGAGAAAATTTTTACTTACATTCCATAACGACCAACGTATTCCAAACGCTCATTTTGCTCTGGGACTCTTGCACGCTCAGAAAGACCAGCTCAACAATGCTATTGCGGAGTACAAGTTAGTGGCCAATCACTTTTCACAAACATCTTTGGCACCGTATGCACTGTTAAATTCGAGCAAACTCAAAGCTAATCTCCGTGACTATGCCGGTGCACGAGAGGATTTGACACAGCTTGTTGAGCAGTATCCTGATACCGAATTTTACGGCCAGGCTTGTTTGAATCTTGCTGATGCAACAAAGAAAGCCGGGGTTTTGAACGAAGCTGAACGGCTCTATCGCAAAGTTTACAATCTCGGTTTGTCTTTGGAGTTGCAGATTGCCTCTGCCCTCGGGGCAGGCAGATGTTCCTACGAGGCAAAGGACTACGAAACTGCCGCCAAATGGCTGACTCAATACCTCAAACTTGCTAAAGACCGCACAGGTGCGGACTTCTACTTTGCCTACTTTCTCCTGGGCAAGACCAACCTGGCATTAGGAAAGCCGCAGCAGGCCTCCCTTGCTTTTCAATTCGCCCTAAGCGGACCGGCAGGGTGTCTTACCAGAGAAAAATATGTGGAGACTGTCTCCGCTTTAGTTGAAACACAGATACAACTGGAGCATTTCGTCGAGGCTCTTACATTGTTGGAGAGCATACACACCTGGCAGTTCTCGAAGAAGGAATCTATCGAGATATTACTGCTCAAGAGCAAAGTTCTTCGTTTTATGGGCTTGCCCGATGAAGCTATCGCCGCACTTGGGGACGTTGCTGAATATTTGCCTGATTCCCAGTTGAAAACCAGAGTATCTTTTGAGTTAGTCAACTGCTATATCGCTAAAGGAGATTTGGAATTTGTCCACAAGAATTTAACAGAAATTCTTATTAGCGCTGCCCCCGGACCTTTAGCGCAAGAAATAGCCCTCGAATTAGCTGAGGTTTGTTTGAAACTTGGTCAAAATTCTCAAACCGTCTCTGTTTGTTTGCAGCTTTTGGATTCGGCAGTATCAGCCCGGATAAAGCAAAAAGCCTTAAAGGTGCTGGCAGCCGCTTATAACCGACAGAAAAAGTTTGACGATGCAGCATTAGCTCTTTTTGGTCGATGGTAATGATAATGAAAAATAAGAAGTCTATCGGTTATTGGTTATTGGAATTCAGATGTCAGATTTTCTGTCTTCTGTTTTCTGTCTTCTGTTCTCTGACTTACTCCGCTGCTGCGGTTGCGGATACGCACGCTTCTAACAGGCGTGGCCCAAAATCGCCGCAGAGCAGTCTTACTATCCTGCCAGACCCAAATAGTAACTTCAGACGACAATTGTGGCGGGCAGAGCTTAGTATTGCTAAAGGTGAAAAGGATAAAATAACTAAGAATGAACTTAAGCGAATGATAGAACAAATCCGCTCTATTAAATTTGAGCCCCAGAAGGAGATATTTGAGCCTATCATTGTTCCCGAGGCGGTGCCGATAGATGAGCCTAATGAAGCTGTATCCGAGACGAAAGAGCAGGAGAAAAAGGAAATCGAACCCAAACTGCCCTACGAGCCGATAACCGACCAAACTTTACAATTACTCAAGAACCTCTCGCATCATCCTGACAAGTTGAATAATCCTTTTGAACTGGCAGAGACCTTGTTTCTCAGCGGATACCTAAAGGAAGCTGCGATATTTTACCAAGAAGCTCTTAACCGTAAAAGTCCGGATCCCCGTCTGCGCGGGGACAAGTTTACCCCTGCGAGGGACCCCGCCTTGCGAGAACCCAAAGCAGGGGTCAGGTCAATTCGGGACAGAGCTTGGATCTTATTTCAAATAGGCAACTGCCTGCGGAATGACGACCCGCCCACGGCAATAAAGATGTACGGACAACTAATTATAGAGTTCCCCAATTCGCCGTGGAAGGAATTAGCCGAAGCCCGGAGAAAATTGCTCGATTGGTACCAGAAGGACGAACCGCATAAGTTGATTGCAGAACATAAACTATAGATTATTGGGACAATAATCAATAGTCAATAATCAATTGAAATGGAGTATGCTTCAAGTGAGTAAGGCCGAAATAAACAACCTCAACAGTGGTAAACAAGAAGATATCGCGAATGTATTGATAGTTGATAACGACTCTGAGCTGGCTCGGTTTATGCTTGAGATATTGGCTCGCAAAGGAATACGCGGGCATCTTGCCAACGATAAAGACAGGGCGATTGATTTTATTAACAAAGGTAGTTGCGACCTTGTATTTACCGGTGACAGAATAAACCGGCGGGCAAACTTATCCGGCAGACCGCAGGATGGCTTTGAGCTGCTTGAGAAAATCAGGGCAAATTGGCCGGAACTGCCCGTGGTTATGATAACAAAAGCGCAAGGCCGAAGCCTGCAAAACCAGCAGCGAACTATCGAGACGGCAGTCAGAGCTGTTCGACAGGGCTGTTGTGATTTCCTAATCAAGCCGCTCGACTGTGAAAAAATAGAGAACATCCTGGATACTTTTCTGCCTAACCATAGCGTCTCAACTATAGATTCAGCTCACGAAGACACACGCTGCCTTTATCGGATTGTGGGTGGAAGTACAAAACTCATTCAAACTGTCGATTTGGCTAAAAGAATTGCTCCCACCTCAGCGCCGGTTTTAATAAGTGGTGAAAGTGGGACCGGCAAGGAGCTGCTCTCTTATCTCGTCCATCAAAAAAGTAAAAGAGTACAGGGTTCGTATATCAAAATCAATTGTGCCGCATTAAGTGACTCGCTCCTCGAAAGCGAGCTATTCGGTCATGAAAAAGGTGCCTTCACCGGTGCCTACGCTCAGCGCAAAGGCCGATTCGAAATGGCTCACGGTGGAACTTTGCTCCTGGATGAGATTACTGAAACACCCATAAGGTTTCAGGCCAAGCTGTTGCGGGTGCTCGAGCAGCAGGATTTTGAACGGGTTGGCGGAAATGAAAGTGTTAGAGTCGATGTTCGAATAGTAAGTACTACCAATAAGGATTTATTACAGGAAGTTCAGCAGGGACGGTTCCGTCAGGACCTTTATTATCGGTTAAGCGGCGTAAGATTAGTGGTCTGTCCTCTTAGAGAACGCAAAGATGACTTAGATGACCTTGTGTGGTATTTTGTCAACCTTTACACTCGCGAAGTACAGCGTCGTATCACCAGGCTTGACCCTGACATGATGGAAATTTTTGCCAAATACCACTGGCCCGGAAATGTCCGTCAATTGCGAAATGTTGTACGAACATCGCTGATTTTAGGAGTTGGACAGACACTGTCATTAGCTGATGCCTCTTGGCTCTTTGATGAATTACAGCCACTCCCACAGGAGAGGAGTGCCGATTTTACAGCCCAGCACCGGATGGGCACGAGCCTAAGTTCATTTGGTGCGGGACAAAATAATGTGTTTGGTGTTCCGTCAAAAAGTCCTCAGGTCTCAGACCTGGGAGGAGTACCACTTGAACAGGTAGAAAGACGAGCAATTTTGGATACTTTACAACAGACAGGAGGCAATCAGACCAAGGCTGCAAAGGTCTTGGGCATTAGTGACCGAACGCTGCGCGATAGGATACATCGGTATCGCAAACAAGGTTGCCTGCAGTTGGCATGATTACAATATATTTAAAATAGTTGAGGAAACAAAATTATACAAAATTGAGGAAAAGAAATGGCAGATGAAGATGATATAAAACAGCAGGAAAAGAAGGAAAAGCAAGAAGCCACAAAGTCCGAAGCGGGTGATAAGAAGTCTTTGATAGGCCGCCTCCTGCCGGGGGTAATAATAGCTGTCGTGGTAGTGATTTTCGCCGGTGCCGGCTTCTCTCTCGGTCGATTATTTGCCGGCTCCCGAAAACCTCAGACGCCAGGAGATTCCGAACAGGACCAGTCCGCTCAGGTAAAGAAGCTGGAAGCCAAGAGTTCGGCAAGTGATTCTCAAAAAAGCTGGTATTATCATTTGGATCCCGTTGTGGCAAATCTCGATGTGGCCGACGTAGCACGCTATGTTCGGGCATCTTTAACACTTGAGGTAAGTTCCGAGGTGGATGAAAAAAAAGGAACACTTTTTCTTGATGAGAAAAAACCCGTCTTGACAAACTGGCTTACTGTTTACCTTGCGAGTTTGGGTCTTGATGATATCAGAGGCGACAGCAGCCTCAAACGCATCCAATCGCAGGTGCTCGATGCTTTTAACGAAAAGCTTTTTCCTGATTCCAAACCCAAAATTAAGCACATTCTATTTAAGGAATTCGCTGTCCAATGAGCAGAGCAGCTAACAATTTAAGCAACGAAAAAATACACCAGCTCCTCATTGCCGTTGGGTCCGGCCCAATGGAAGATACTACAGGTATAAAGGCTACGGAGTACAATTGGAACCAGCCTCACTATTTTGATCGCAGGCAGCTCAATAGACTCGACGAGTTCACAAAAAAGGTAGCCAGAGCGATGGCTGTAAAATTCGTTGACTTTTGCCACAGCGAGTTCGATGTCACGGTTGTTTCGACAATGCAGCACTTTGCTGCTGAACTTGTTGACCAGGCAATGGAGAGCGGGCAGGATGATTATTATCTTGCTTTCGGCACCGACCAGGACCATCCCTGTGGACTCATTAGCATACCTACTCAGACTGCATTCATCTGGGCGACACAATTGCTTGGTGACCCTGAATCCGAAGAGGAGGATTCAGGCAGGGACTTATCGCAATTGGAAGAATCGCTTTTGTTGGACCTGCTCTCTGCCCTTATTGAGGAGTTTTCTCAGAGAATTTGGGAATTCCAGCCGGCTAAAAATATTGTCCGAAGACTCTTTCCTCTTGAACTGAAAGGCACGGAAGAACTCTGCAAGATTACTTTTGACATCAAGAAAACCGACCAGGAAAAAAGCTCTGAAGCTTACATTTTAGTCCTCTGCAGCAAACTGGAATCTGCTGTGGGCAAAGCCGAACAGACTGTTGGTGGGTTCTCTACCGACGATATTTCAAAAGCAGTCCTTGGCAAAATGCAGCAAATGCCCGTTTGTATTACCGCTCAACTGGCTTCTACGGTGCTTACTCTTGAAGAGATAATGAGTCTTGAGGTGGGCGACATATTGTTACTTGATAAAAAAGTTAACGAACCTATCGAATTGATAACAAGCGGCCGAACGGCTCTTCTCGGTCGCCCTGCAAAATCAGCCGGCAAGCACGCAGTGGTAATTACAGAACGGTTTTGTGATACAGGATAAAGGCAATAATAGAAGCTAAATAATTAAAAGGAAATCAAAATATGGCAGAGACAACTGAAGCTGAACAGGCAGATTCTAAAACGGAGGCGCAATCTGTCGAATATTCTGAAGTTAATGCCATTGGCGACGCAGGTGCCGGTGGTAGTATTGACCTTTTATTGGATGTGAATATAGCTGTTACGGTTGCTATTGGACAAACAGAGGTACCCGTCCGGCGGCTTTTGCAGCTTGGACCTGGCTCAGTATTAGAGCTCGATAAATCTATTGATGAACCGGCAGATTTATATCTCAGGGACACCAGGTTTGCCACGGGAAGTGTTGTAGTCGTGGACGGACGCTTCGCCGTCAAGATAAAAAAGATTCTTGGCCTTGGTGATGTTGCTGCCGGGGGATGAGCTTGAGAAGGAAAGGACCCCGCTTCGCGGGAACCAATTGTGATGGCAGGTTCTGTACAATCAAATAAATCAAGAGCCCTGGGGCCAAACTCACTAATTACGCCGTTCACATCACACAGCAATATTATTTTAGCTGTTGGTCTGGTGACGGTCCTTGCCACCCTTCTAATCCGTCTTCCAACACCAGTGTTGGATGTACTTCTGGCTTGCAGTATATCGTTGGCTGTGGCTGTTTTGATAATTACACTCACGTCAAAAGAGGCACTCGAATTATCGACCTTCCCTTCGCTGCTTCTGTTCGTAACACTGTTTCGCCTTTCTCTTAATGTGGCCTCAACAAGATTGATACTCTTACAAGGCAATGCCGGGGAAATTATCCAGACCTTCGGTGATTTTGTTGCCGGCGGTAGCTTCGTTGTCGGAGTGGTAATCTTCCTAATCCTTGTTGTTATACAATTCATAGTAATTACAAAAGGCGCTGAGCGAATAAGTGAAGTGGCTGCTCGTTTTACACTTGATGCTATGCCGGGTAAGCAGATGGCGATTGACGCAGACCTTAACGCAGGGATGATTACCGAAGCGCAGGCAAACGAACGAAGGGCTAAAATTGTCAAAGAAAGTGAATTCTACGGTGCTATGGATGGCGCCAGCAAGTTCATTCGCGGCGATGCCAAGGCCGGACTTATAATCACTGCTATTAACATCATCGGCGGCATAGCTATGGGATACTCACGCGGTATGACGATTGCCGGTGCCATAAGGACCTATTCGATTCTTTCCATTGGAGACGGACTTGTCAGCCAGTTACCATCGATGATAATCTCCATAAGTTCAGGTTTTCTCGTAACCAAAATTTCCTCGAAGTATAGTGTTGGCCAGGACCTTGGCAGACAGTTTCTTAAGACAAGCGAGCCACTGACGATAGCATCCTTCATCATTGCTTCGCTGGCCCTTGTGCCCGGCCTGCCTCCAATACCGTTTCTGTTGTTGGCGGCAGGTACTGCTTTAACCGGACGAACCGTGGCCAGGTCTGAAAAATCCCGTCCCGGAAAGCTCGAAGACTCGGAGCAGCCGACAAAAGCCGAGAAACAACCGGTTGAAGACTTGCTGGACATTGACAGAGTTTCTGTCCAGGTCGGTGTGCGCTTGATTACTATGGTGGACCCTCGCAAAGACAGTACTATTTTCGACCGTATTGGTGCCTTGCGGAGAAAATTTGCTCAGGAGCTTGGCATCGTTATTCCTCTGGTTCGACTGCGGGACAATATAAACCTTGAACCATCTACTTACGAGATTAGGATTCTCGACCATATAGTAGCAAAAGGGCAATTAGAGCCAAATATGTTCCTCGCAATGGATGCTGGTAATGTTCAGACAAAAGTAGAGGGCATAGAAACCGCTGAACCTGTTTATGGATTGCCTGCTTTGTGGATTGCACCGGACGACAAGGAAAAGGCCGAAATAAACGGATATACTGTAATTGACCCCGAATCCGTTTTCATTACTCATTTATCTGAAACGCTGAAAAAACACGCAGACGAATTGCTAACCCGCGAAGACGTTCAGCTTCTTGTTGACCGACTTCGCAAAACTCAGCCCTCTTTGGTCGGAGAGGTTATTGGTGCCGATGGAGGAGTACCTATTGGATTACTTCAGCGAGTGCTTAAGAACCTTCTGACAGATGGAATACCGATTCGTGAGCTGACTGTCATACTTGAGTCCTTGGGAGAGAACGCTTCAAAAACCAAAAATACCAATGTTTTAACTGAGATGGTTCGTAAATGCCTGAACAGGACCATTACCGAGTTGTATAAAAACGAGGCTGGTAAAATTTCAGCCTTAACACTGAACCCGGCGCTCGAACATCAAATGGTCTCAACCTTGCGCCAGGAAGCGGATGGAATAAACCTCGCTTTACCCACCGAAATGGCAATGGATATAAGTAGAAAAAGTGCACAAGCTTGGAAGGAAGCAATGGACAAAGGCAGGGACAAGGTGGTTTTGTTATGTGATTCAAGGTTACGCTCACCACTGGCGGCAATGTTATCAAGAACAGTCTCACTCTTGCCGGTCATAGCTTATGACGAAATTGTGCTTGGAACCGAAGTAGAGCCGATAGAAACAATATCCATCCAGCAAAATGAGATGACAGCGCCCGAAGAACAAGGACAGCTTACCCCTGCTTTAGCAGGGGCGGCAACGTGATAATGTCAGAAAACAGAGAACAGAAGACAGAGGACAGAAAACTGACCTCTGACTTCCGACTTCTGACATCTAATTAATATAGGATACGAATTATGCCGTTACACGTTAGGTCGATTGCAGTAAGTATTGCCGTGATATGTTTTTTCGGCTTGAGCCTAATCGGTTGGATTAGCGGCCTTTCGCCGTTTACCTGTTGCAAAAGGGCACTGGTGGGCTCGGTGCTTGCCTATATAGCAGTAGCTTGGGCAGTAAAAGCCATAAACGCTATTTTGATAAGTGCGATGATTACAAACCAGATGAATCAACAAAAGGAAAAGAATAGTGGCGGTAAAGACTGAAAACATCTCTGAAGAGCAGTTCACTAAGGACACCAAAGTCGATTTATTGACTTTGGGAACACCTGAAGATAGCCGAAAGCATCTAAATAGCGTTGCCCTGCGCGCATACTCAGACCAAAAAAGGGCCGCCAAAACCGGAATCGAAGATGAGCAGATAGCAGGGCTTTTGCCTATGGTTCACAGGATAGTCAGGCAGGTGGTAACGTACCTGAGGCCTCCGTTATCATTTGAAGATATGGTCTCCGCAGGAGCCGTTGGATTGGTTAAAGCTGCCCGCGATTTTGACCCGTCCCACCGTACCGAGTTCAAAACCTATGCCTATATTAGGATCAAAGGAGCCGTTCTTGATGAGCTAAGAGGCTCATCTATGCTGCCTGCAAATCTCAACAAGCGGATTCGCAGCGCCCGGCAGCTCAGCCGAAAGATTCTTGAGCAGACAGGCACAACCCCTACTGATGCCGAATTAGCCGAAAAACTTGGAATAACTATTGATGAGCTTTTTGAAACATTCGAAAACGCTCGTGCACAGTATTTTATCTCACTCGATGGCTTTGGAGAGGATTCGCCTGCACTGAGTAATCTTTTAGCCGCAACTCATACAAGCGCTCCTGATGAGCAAATCGAGCGGGCAGAGCTTATAGATAACTTAGCCGAGGCCATACAACAGTTGTCCCAGAGGCAGCGGCAGCTTATCCTGCTTTATTACCAACAGCACCTGACAATGAAGCAAATCGCCGAGATTTTCGAAATTACCGAATCGCGTGTCAGCCAACTGCACGCAAGTGCTATTTTTAACTTGTCTGTCAAATTGAGGCAATGGAAAGATGGCAGATTATGATTCCAATCTGATAAAACCGGTCGAAGGTTTGCAAAGTATCACGGGTTTGACTCCTGCAAAACGCCGGGAAGAAAGGAAACGCCGCCGGCAATTACAACAGGAAAATGAGGAAGAAGGCGAACAACAGTTGGATGAGTCGGTTGAGGAACAAGATATGGCTGGTTCACCAGAAGAGCAGACTGAAAACAGAACCAACCGGAATCCCGACGATACCAGGATTGATTACTGCGCTTGACTAAAAAATGGACGATTGACGATATGCGAAAAACAGCAGGTCGAATTCTAAAGGGAAGTGATGTTAAACTTGAAGGCCGGTTCACTCTCGATGTTGTGCAGGCTGAACCGGGCCAGCCGAAACAGCAGGGCACAGCCTTAGATGAGCCACAGGTGCGTATCGTGGAAAGCCAACCTGAATTCGCCGTTATAGAAATAACCTGTTCCTGTGGTACAGGAATGTATTTAAGATGTGAATATGCCGGTGCCAAAGCGCCGGAGGTTTCCAAAAAGCAAAATGGTACGCCTGAAGTACCTGGCCAAACGAAATAAATGGAGAAAAGTACAATGAAAACTAACAAAAAAACAATCCTATTAATGATTTTATTAGTGCCGATATTTTTGTTATCCTGCGTATCTGTCCAGGAGCCGCTAGAAGTTGCTGTCCGATCCGACTCTACGGTTCGACTGAGTTCGCCGAAGTCTGAAAAACAGCAGAGTGCTTCCGTAGCAAAAAGGTTCCAGGAATCTGCTTCACAGGTACAGAACCCAACTGTCGTGGAGTCCGCGATGGAATTGTCGAAAAAGCATGCCAAACTCTCTGAAGAAGCGGCTGTGCTGCGGCAGCAAAACAAGGACATTATTGCTCAAAAACAGCAGCTTGAAGACCATGTTGTTGCTCTTGAGGCTCAATTACGGCAGACACAAAAGGAGTTAACCGAAGCAAATGACCTTTTAATTTCAATGCGTATCGAGTTGAATAATTGGAAAGTTGACATCCTTGGTTTCCGTGATGAAATACGTGACGCCGAAACAGCCCAGTTGGAAGCGCTTCTTAAGATACTTAAAGTTCTCGGCGGAGAGGTCAAGACAAAATCGGCCCAGGGCCGGGATTCAAGCTCGACCACCGTCGCATCGTTAAGTAAACCCGACCAGTCTAAACATTAGAAAACACTGACGTTAGGTGAATCGAATGAAAAACTCAAGAACAGTATTATCATATCTTCTCGCTCGCCGCTCGTTGTTTGCCGCTTGCTGTTTGACTCCCATCTCGCCATTGGTAGGGCACCGGTCAAGAGTCGCAATATTATTGCTGGCACTTCTTTTGTCGGGCTGCGGTATTTTGTATAGAACTCCTGTGCCGGCAGCCGAATATTATTATCTGAATCCGAATAAGAGCTTAACTACGATTGGAAGGGTTGCTATTGTTGAGTTGGATAACGACTCGAGTTATCCCAAAATCTCCGCTGATGTAACAGAAAAACTTTACCAGGCATTGCAAAAGAAGCAGATTTTCGGTTTAACAGTTGTCCATCAAAATGACCCTTCGTGGCGAAGTTTGCAGTTGGACCTGGACTCGAAATATACCCTTGACCAGTTAGCGGCAACCCGTGAGACGTTAAAGTGCAATGCAGTATTGCTCGGAACTATTACCGAGTTCAGACCTTATCCTCATATGACTATTGGACTTCGCCTGAGGCTTATTGACCTCAGAGATGGACAGTTGTTATGGGCACTTGAGCAGATTTGGGACAGCGCCGATAAAACAACAGAGTATCGCATAAGAGACTATTTTCGCTCACAAAAGCGCTCGGGTTATGCGCCTTTGAAGGAACAGTTAGCGGTTGTCAGTTCGCTTGAATTTATCAAGTATGTAAGTTTTGAGGTGGCTGAAACGCTATAGCTGGGACTAAAAATGCAAAAATGTGTTTGAAAAAAACTAAGGGATGTTTCCAAATTTATAATTTCGTCCAAAAAGGACGTTTACTTTAGAAAAAAATGAAAAATTCGACAAAAATGTTAAAGTTTTGTAAAAAATGTGCGAAAAAAATCGTAGATAGGTAATTCTGAAAAGAACTTTGTGCAATGATTGAAAAAGTAGATACTAATCAAGTTCAGGGCTTCCTGGGAAAATCGTCATCCAGGCAGCCAAACTCTACGGCAGCTCTTCCGGATAACGATGTGGATGCATCCATACAGGTCGATTATGCCTCTTTTATTGACAGGGCGATGCAAACCCCACAAACCGATTCTAAGGCCATCGAGCGGGCAAAAGGGCTTTTATTGTCCGGTGAGCTTGAAAGTCTGAAAAATATCAAACGAGCTGCAAAAAATATTGTTACTTACGGTATATAAAAATCTTAAAATAAAAAGTATTAAATCGCAGGGCCGACCACGGATGGTCTAATCAGAAGCCTGAACGGATTCTATAAGCTCGGCGAGGAAGTGTGTACACTTAGCGCTCCTAAGGTTACCCATCCCTCGCCGTTTTTTGTTTGTAAAGTGGGGGCTGCTACATATTAAAGCGGCCACATTTTGTTCTGCACCAATGCAGCTTGGGCTTGTGCCTAATTTAGGCAGGTTCAAAATGGAAACGTAAGAAATTGTGATGGAGCTGCATCATATAAAGCTGCGAACGCCAATTGGGGAGAAATTCAAAAAGCTTTGGAAATATTACCTCTGCCAGAGCTTTTTGGCTGCCATTGCTCTGTTTATCATTGTCCTCGTTCTGGGCAAGGACAAAATGGTCGTAATCAGTGCAATGGGCGCCACCGCTTTTATCGTATTCGCAATGCCAACCGCTGCCTCCGCGCAAACATGGAACGTCATTGGCGGCCATCTGGTTGGCTTAGCCTCGGGAACTATATTCTACTTCGCCACCCTCCCATATTTTCTCGAGTATCCCCTCGCAGTTGGAATCGCTATCTTTGTTATGGTAGCATTGGACGTCGAGCACCCTCCCGCGGCAGGTACAGCCTTGGCCGTCGTGATAAATGAGGTCTCACCTGATGTCTTCGTCACCATAATGGCAAGTGCGGTAGTACTCTCACAATGCCGTTATTACTTAAGACATCGCTTAAAAGATTTGATATAGACCGGCTACTTGGCCTCGAGGCCTGCTGTTCATAAAGCAGAAAGCTGAGCGTTAAACATAGAAATCGAGCATCTGTGCTGTCAGACCATTGTCGATGGACATTCTTGTTATATCCAACCGGTTTGTATAGGTAACTGAGTTGCCGGAGTGTTTGAACTGAGCGTTTGCAGTCGATTCCCGAACACACTTTTTTGTGTTTGGCGTTCCGGCAGCATCGCTAATTTTATGGGACTTATCGTTTGACCTGCTTATGGGGCGCAGTTCGCAACTGCTCTTGCTAAGAGGAATAGTCCTAATAACATTGCATGAAATTCTTTTTCTCATTCCGCCCCCAACACTAACCATTTTAGCAAATTCAAGCATCTAAATCAAGCAAAATCTCGCCGACCTCAGCTACAGACCCTGGTTTTTTGTATCTAAAGTGATACCGTTTGGGCAGAAGCTATATTATGGGACAGGATGGAAATTTCTGATGGATAACTATCGACTCCGTGGGTAGAATATTTTGGTTTTAAGTTATTTCCGAATGGCGTTCCTTTTTAGTTTTCGGCTCTTGGCATAAGGAATATACCGATGCAGATTATCGCTCAATGCCCGGCTTGTGGCAGTACCTGGCTGCTTGATAGCAGTGCCGCTGACCGAAGGATAAACTGCCGCAAGTGTGACAAAATATTCAAGGTCCCAAAGTTAGACGAGGTACCGAAAGCAACTAAAGTGATAAAACAGGCAAAGGGCACTATTTACGTGGATGAAACCGGAAAAACCTACGGCTAAAGCCGGTGGTTGTGTAGGATTATTTGTCTAAGATTTCGAGTTTAGTGCTTAGAATTTACGGCCTCTGCCCGCTGTCATTGCGAGCGAGGCGAAGACGAGCGTGGCAATCTCAAAAATATTTAGCCTTGGGTTTTAACCAAGGTTTTTATATTTAGCCCCGTCCTCTGGGCGGGGGTGCAAACGCAAGGTTTGCTTTGTCCTTCCCCTATTTTTTCTTTTTTTGAGGCTTTTTTCGTCGGTTCAGCTCATCAAAGATTGAACGTTGTGATTCCTGAATAAAGAAGCCCGTTCTTTTAAGCAGCTCTTCGTATTCAGCTTTCGATAACAGCACAAATTCACTTAAATGTGCCTTAATATCCTCGTCCCAGTAATTATCATAATCAAGCTCTTCCGGATTCAGGTCTTTCACAAGCAGCGGCCCACTGGTCGATAGAACATTACCATCCTCGTCCGTCTCAATCGCAAATAAATCACCAGTCCTTTTATGCCTGTAAATAGTCTTTTGGGTCATTTGCTATATTATATAAGCCAACTGCCGATGAAAGTAACGTCCCCCATTATATTATATCTTTGCTGTTTTGATATGTTATTTACTTATTAAACGCTTGGAACCGATCATCGATTTCTGGTCTCAGTTCGATGCCTACGGTTTCAAATACGTCTAAAAGTTGCTCGTATGTATCTTCACCTCCTAAGTAATTCCAGAATTCTTCTGCAACCATAATTTCATTTTCAAGATCAAAAAGGCCCTGTAGTGTCCAACGCTGGTATGGTTCAGGTTCATAAGGATTATAAGGTATTGCAATTAAAGTTCTTACATTAGCGGTATTGTTTTCAGCTCCACGGATAGCTATCCATTCGAGTAATTTTGATTTAGATTTTGTAAAAACATCGATATTAAGTTAAGCTTCCCGTAGCTTCATCGATCGCCGTTTCAAGCACTTCCTCCCAACACAATTCTAATCCGAATTCTATACCTTTTTTAATACGTTCTAATTCTTCAAGAGTCAATTTTCGACCTATTCTTTTTTGTGCAACATATTGTGCATCATCAACTCCTATGGAAAAAAGGCACTTCATTTTGTCTCCAAACTTAGATTAAAGATTATAATTTTTACGCATTTCTATTAAATTCTTTTCCGCTGAATATAGAAGTCCGACTTGATCTGGGATTAAATTAATATAACGGCTTTTTAAATCTGGAAATGATTTCCTTACTTGATTAAATTTCTTTCTATCAGGGCTGATTATATAAAGTTTCGTATTGTATTCTCTCAATGTAGCGAGCCTTCCCCATCCAGACCAGATACCTGTTGAAAATTCCACTTCGAAAGCACACTCAGGATAATAATTATCAATTGCCTTGCGAAACCAAATTACATCAATATTTCTTAAGGAATTAAATTCAGAATATTGCAAAGAAGGACAAGTTTGTAATGAAGAAATTTCATCCAATCTTATTTTGTTAAATCTTTTACTTTTGTTGGGACAATAAGTGTCGTATCCCCGTATATTACCAATTTCCAGAAGTCTTCCTTGAACAACTGTATGGATACTTTCAGTTGGGTCAATAACATTAGAGCTAATGAAAGAGGAATTTTGTAAAAGATTCCAATTATTGATAAACTCTGAACAATTAAACTGCCTACCACGACCTGTTAATACAAGATTTAAATCACGAGAAAAATTTATTCTATAACCACCATCTTTCTTTTGGCTTATATTTGATAAATGTTTAACAAGAATTGAGGTTGGCATAAATACTACTTGCTGCAAGTTGCCACAAACAAAAGCTACAAAAGAATTACTTAAATTAGAAATCTCTTCCGCATGAATGTAATTTAAGCCAAAAAAGTATCTTTTTCCCAAATCGGATGCCACACGAATTAATACGTTTGCTTTACCAATTTGGAAAGCATTTGCAAGCAAAACTTGTCTGGGTTCAACGTCATTATTATAAGATTTGGCGACTTCTAAAAAGTTTCGTAATATTTTTTTTGAGTTAGAAGGCTCTTTCATATTATTCCTCAAAACCATTCAACCAGTTGTGGAATAAACTTTCCGAGGTAAGGATGTAATCGATGAACGTGTTTTGTACGTTCATATTCAGGTAGGCCATAGAAACCTAAATCCTCATGCAAACCTGCCTTATGGTGTTTATTGTGGTCCAGGGCCAATATATCAAGAAAATCTTTTAACTCTTTTAATGAAACTCGAAGCTGGCCATTACGGGCTCTGGTAATTCGTTGTCCTGATGGATCATATTTATTGATTCGTCCTCGTTGAATGTAATCACGGATATTGTGGGTTGTTTTACCAACAATATTAGCGGCTTGTTGGAGCGTAATTAGATCTGAGTCCTTTCCAGTAGGTGTTATTAAGTACTTTTGTTGAGCAGTGTCTCTACCATTAGGGGTTATTAAGTATTTTCGTGGAGCAATGCGACTAACGACAATTGTGTCGCCCTCTTTAAGATTATGAATTTTGACAAACTCTTTGGCCCAAGCTCTTTCTCTGAACATCCATCGAGGATGCTCCGTCTTTTTATCTGTGGGAATGTCGGTTTTGATAGGTTCCGCCAGTCCTTCAACGCGCAATGTGATTGGCGTGCCTAGGCCAGCTTTTTTGGATGAGCCACCAAATACGTCTAGCGGGAAAAAATTCTTGCCACAAGCTCTGATGTTTATTTTGTCGTTTTTTATATCTCCGTCGGTTAGTTTTATTACTCTTGATTCCATTCTAACTATTATGCTCCTTTCAAGATTTGATTGTAACAAACTCAAAAAAATCTGCAATTGAAAATCTAAAGAGGACAAAGAGGAATTAATTACACCAGATTCCTATCAGTCTAACATGGCATAGACTACCAAAAAAACAATTCCCATTTTTAAAATTTTTATCTCGTATCTCTTTTCACAAAATATGCTTCTGAGTTCATTCTGAGCACATCCGAAGTATTATCTACTTCTCTGCCATTACAAGCCTGTCTTGAGCATAGCCTGCCCTGAGCGTAGTCGAATGAGTCGAAGGTCCATTTCCTAAAATAATTCCACGTGATGCAAACCTCTCAAATATTAAAATCCCTCTGATAGCAAACAGCACAGTCCACCAAAACATTTTACTGACAAAACCGGACAAATAAAAGACAAATCCCGCAATCTCCCATCAAAACAAATAATCAATAATCAATCATCAACTTGTGCCTGCGTAGAGCCTGCCCTGATCGGTGAGTGGTTATCCGTGAAATCCGTGAAATCCGTGGTTCCCACCCCGGCCAACGAAAATCAAGCAGATTTTTTACCGAAAAGATACGAAAATCAACACCCCCGAGTTTACCACCGATTTTAGCTCACTTGCTTTCTTAGTTTACCCCCGATGTTAGCCAACTTGCTTTTCTGTCGGGGGCCGGGGGCCTTCTGGAGTTTACCCCCGGTGCAGTCTTCTCTTTTTCTCTGCCGTGGGCTTCACCCCTCACCCCTTACACCCCTCACTCACTCTCACACTCCCACACTCTCACACACAAACATTCTCTCTCGCCGCAACGTCCGATAATATTTATACTTTCCCATCTTACCCAAACTAACAAAATGTTAATTTGAAAAAAGTTCTTTTTTGGTCATTTTCTTTGACTTTTGTTTGAATATATGCTATAATACGCCTATGTTAGCCAAAAGGCTAACATAAACCGCCAGTAGGCGAAAGATATAGCGGAGAACCGCACGAATCGTCCCGCACCAAATAGGCTGTTGCCGTAATTTGGTGCTGGACACGCCAAAAAGCATCGTTATTGAATGGTGAATAACTATGAACTACTGTCAACCTGCGATTGTCGCTTTCCGATCGAATTACTTACCTGCCTATAAGGCAGCAGTTATTTACGTGCCTATAAGACACCTCTACATCTGTCGAGAACCCTCTACAAATCAGCTCATTTTTATGCAAAACAAACCCAATTTCCAAGACAACCAAATGAATGTAAGTGTCTATTTACAGACGGCTTATGAAAATAAACACAATTGGACACTTAGTGAAAACAAACCCAATTCAAAGCCAATACAAACCCAATCAAACCTTGTCCTGAGCGCAGTCGAATGGGCCAATTTGCCGGATGCCCAAATGAGCGTAAATTCAATATTAAGAAATGATTATGAAAGAAATGACATTTTTACAGTCCCGGAAAACAAAGCCAATTCAAACCCAATCTCGAAACAACTCCAGGGCAGGCTGGGCTAAATATAATTGCATTAATCTCCAGAGGTCAGGCTTTGCTTGCAGTAGGTTATGTAGCAGGGCTTATCAATAAACTGGTATTTGGATGCTCCTCAGCATTCTGCTGTCTTTGCTCGAGAATATAGTCTATTATATCTGGTCTGCTGATGATCCCGACGAGCTTTCCTTGTTTCGATACTACCGGCACTCTTCTGAAATAGTTAATCATCATAAAATCACACACACTCCGCAAATTTTCGTTCTCCCTATAGGAGACCGCCGGCCGGGTCATAAAGAAACCGACTGTTTCATTTTTCTCCTCTCCATCAGCGTAAAACAGCCTGAGCACATCTTTTTCAGTAATTACCCCCACCAAAGTCATATCATCTTTGATGACCGGCATACCGGTAATATCCTTTTTTCTCATAAGCTCCATCGCCTCATATATTGGTGTCTCTTTTTTTACGCTGACTACGTCTTTTGTCATAACGTCTTTAACCTTGAGCATCTGATGTCTCCTTTCTTGCCTGCACCCCCGTGCTTTCTTGCGAAAGCAAGAACGGGGGTGACGCAGGCACAGGTGATAACCTGTTTTGTACGATAACAAACTTTTTCACTGAGGTGGCAAAGACTCATTGTGAGCTTTTGTGTCGAGAGCTTTAGGCTGAAGTTTTTCCTTCGCTGGTGGTTTGGGTTGTTCGATGCCGAATGTCTTTTCTATCCTTGCGATTCGGGCCGAAAGCTCTGTCAATTTCTCATCGATGGAATCTAATTTTTTCATAATGTCTTTGAGGTCCGCACCGATCCTCGTTGAATTCCTTTCGGTCAGGTCCATATATCGTTCCATCAAACGCTCATAGGCATCTATAGCACGGACTGCATCGGTTCTGTACTCTGGTACTGTGATTTGGGGCCTGAGCTCGTAAGTTTTTGGGACGCCCTGAATTGATGTGGAAAACCAGACCACCGTTATGCAGCATACAACGACCGCTCCAACAGCTAATAATTTCTTGTTCGTTGTCATCTGCTTAACTCCTTTTTCATGCTTTTATGGTTTTGGACAGTCTTTTTATTTATCGGCAGAAAAGCGGCTTGAAATATCGAAGGCTCGAAAAAAAATGTATTTGGGTGTATGGATGCGGGCTGTAATCGGTCCAGTTGAGCTTATCAAATATGGTGATTCCGATAAATCGGGACAAAAGTGGTGAGTAGTGAGTGGGGTCATTAGGTTACCAGGATATCAGGGTATCAGGTTGGAGGATATCAAAATATCAGGGAATCAGGAAAAGACAAGTTTTTGCTGTGCATTTATCCTATCCATTCTCCGCAGTAGCACTGCTACGAAGGATGAAATAACCTGACACCCTGATACCCACTGCTTGGTTACCTGATACCCTGATAACCATTTTCCAATTAACCACTCACCAGTTAACCAAACAGGCTCAGGCCCTTGATGGTCTCTTGCAATGATAGCTCCGCATAGCAAATAACGGTGTCAGCGGCACCGTAATAAATCTTTAGCTTGTCATCTTCGCAGAGCAGACCGCAGCTAAACACCACGTTTCCAAAGAAGCCGTTACATTCGTACTCAGCTTCCGGTTCAAAAATTGGTCTTTCCGTTCTTGCGATAACTTTCCACGGCTCCTGGCTATCCATCAATACCGCCCCAAGACAATAGCGATTCTTCTGGTCCACCCCGTGATAAATCTCCAGCCAGCCCTGCTCAATCTTGAAAGGTACTGCACTGGCGCCTATCTTAATCTCGTCCCAGTAGTCTGGGCGAGGTCCCATTAGATAGCGATGGTTTCCCCAGCAGCGCAGGTCCGGCGATTCTGCAATCCAGACTTCCTGTTTTCCAAATAAAGGAGAGGCAGGCCTGTGCAGAGCATAATACTTACCCTCAACTCTTTCAGGGAAAAGCACTACATCCTTGTTGTCGGGACAAAAGATGACACCGTGACGCTCAAAAGTGTTAAAATCCTTCGTGGATGCCAGACAGGTTGTTACTCCAAAAGGGCAAACCCCAACATAATTGATATAATATGTGCCATCAATAAGACTAATTCTTGGGTCTTCGAGGCCGAAGGTTTCATAGTCGTTTGCCGGCCTAATCGCAGGGCTATCTTCAATCTCAAAGCCGATACCGTCTTTGCTGCGTGCCAGCCTCAGATGTGAAATAGATGTCAAATATGTCCCCCTCGGTGTTATTATTAACCTTGGGTCTGAAAAATCATTTTCCGGGTCACCTTTCGAAAATTCTTTTACGACAAGCTCGCCTTCACTGACGTCATAAACGCCGGTCAATGTAACATTTGGATGCTTGCCGATAGGCCTTTCGGCCACACGAAGAAGCAGGACAACCTCGTCTTTAAAACGAGTAGCGCCGGCGTTAAAAACACCGATAACTTCAAAGTCGTCCCTGGAGGGCTTAATATCCTCAGGTTTAATTATAGGATTATTCGGCGACCGAAATACTTTCACTTCGAAACTCCCTTAATTTTGCATAACGCTATCTGAACTTTATATTACAAACGCCCGACATTGCTATCGGACAAATTAGCTCTTAATAATAGCGGCTCGTGGTGAACTCTGCAACAACTTCTGCATGGGTATTACTGTCCCGACGATTATGGGACTGCTGCCTTTGACTAAAAGGTATTGACTCAACTTTTCTCAATATGTTAAAATATGTAAAGCCAATAAGTTACGGGAGGCTAAACCGCACTCAGCGGTTAAAATATAAGTGGGGAAGGGATTAGTTAAAATGCCCCGATTTATAAAAATCTCATTGCTTGGCCTGATATTAATTGCAGCCTTGCTCGGTTCTGTGAAGGCCGACTGTCCGGTAGGGGACTTAAACGGGGATTGCCAGGTCAATTTCCTGGACATGCAGGTTTTTGCCGAGCAGTGGTTGGCTCCTCCGGAAAGCTTAGCCGACCTCAATAGGAACGACGAGGTCAGTATGAGTGATTTTCCCTTGTTGGCCGACCAATGGCACCGGAAAGGCATACCTCTGGTAATCAATGAGTTTATGGCCTCCAATAGCAGTTGTATCCAGGACCCGCAGGGCCAATATGATGACTGGGTCGAGCTCTACAACTACGGCACCGATGCTATTGATGTAGGTGGTATGTACCTGACGGACAATCTGTCTGTTCCGAGCAAGTGGCGAATTCCCAGTGGCAATCCGGCGGCAACTACCATCCCCGCAGGGGGCTATCTATTGATATGGGCCGACAATGATGACACAGACATCGGCCTGCATGCGAATTTCAAACTCGACGCCGTTGGCGAGGAAATCGGCCTGTTCGATACTGATAGCAGTACTCTGATTGATAGTGTCCCCTTCCCCGACCAGACTACCGATATCTCATACGGTCGCTACCCTGACGCTGCTGATAATTGGCGTTTCCTTGCTGTCCCAAGCCCGGCAGCGGAAAATAACGGTGCGTATTTAGGCGAGGTCGCCGACACGAAATTCAGCCACAAGCGTGGTTTTTACAAAATCCCTTTCTCTGTTACTGTCGCCACTGAAACCAAAGATGCCGTAATATACTATACGCTCGACGGCACTGAGCCGTATGAACTTGCTGGGCGAGCCCGCAGAGGTACGATCTATACCACTCCTATTCCCATCAGCGAGACCACGTGCCTGCGAGCAATCGCAATTAAGCCGGGCTGGAAACCCGCAAATATTGATGCCCATACATATATCTTCCTCGACGATGTAATCAAACAAAGCCAGCAACAGGCATTGTCCGCCGGTTACCCGAACGAGTGGTGGGGTGGATACCCAGCGGATTATGGAATGGATCCGGAGGTGTACAACGACCCTGATTATGCGGACCTGATGGACGATGCGCTGCTGTCAATCCCCACCGTTTCTCTTGTAACAGATAAAAATAATCTTTTTAGTCATCAGAACCATCCCCAGTATGGCGGTATTTATATTTACACTGGTCATTCGATTACCGGGGGCCGTGGGTGGGAACGACCCGTTTCAGCCGAGTTCTTTACTCAGGATGGTGTCAAAGAATTCCAAGTCAACTGCGGCCTGCGGATTCAGGGCGGTGAAAATCGTAGGCCTGACAAATGTCCCAAGCGCTCGTTCAGCCTCCGATTCAGGGGCAAGTACGGCCCGACCAAACTTGACTTTGAGCTATTTGATGCCTGGCCTGTGGATTCTTTCAACACGATCCAGTTTCGCGGCTTCTTCAACAATACTTGGATACACTGGGCGTCTAATCAGCGAGCACGTGCTCAGTATATCCGTGACCAGTGGATGCGCGATTCCCTTACTGAAATGGGCCACAAAGACGCAGGCCAGGGCTTTTTCGTCCACCTGTACTTGAACGGCATATATTGGGGCCTGTACAACCTGCATGAGCGGCCGGTAGCCTACCACTACGCCGCCTATAACGGCGGCGATGAAGAAAACATCGATGCCATAAATGGCGGTCGGGCAACGGATGGCACCACGGCCGCGTGGAACCAAGTGAAAAGTGTCGTTGCCGGTCGTAATTGGGACGAAATCCATAAGGTGCTTGACGTGGACAACTTTATTGATTGGACAGTCGTGAACTTATTAGCCGGTAACACGGATCTCAAGAATGACGGCAACTGGCGGGCGGCTGGCGGCGGTCCGGAACGCAGACCCTGGCGCTTCTACAGTTGGGACGGCGAGCACGTGCTCGAAAATGTTCGCGAGAGCGGCACAAGACCGTCATCCGATCCTACTGGTTTGTTTGGCTATCTTGACGATATCGAGGAGTTTCGGGTGCGCTTTGGCGATCGCGTTCACAAACACCTCTTCAACAGCGGCACCCTAACACCGCAAAGAAATATCCAACGCTGGCTCAAACGCACCGAAGAGCTGAACCTGGCCATTATCGCCGAGTCAGCCCGGTGGGGTGACTATCGAAGAGACGTACATTCGTGGAGCTCAGGTCCTTACTACTTATATACGAGAGATGAGTTCTGGATTCCTGAGAGAGACCGATTACTCAACGAATACTTCCCTCTCAGAACAGACATCGTGCTCGATCAGTTCCGCACTCGCGGCCTGTACCCAAGCATAGATGCACCCCTATTTCATATCAATGGCTCGTATAAGTACGGCGGCCGGATCTCGCCAACCGACCGATTTTCTGTGGCTGCCACGACTGGCACAATCTATTATACCCTTGATGGCTCCGACCCGCACCTTTTAGGGACATCTCAACAG
>CAYQKF010000012.1:0-64925 GCA_964417935.1 uncultured Pirellulales bacterium | reverse complement strand
GTGATCCAACGGGATCAGTAACTAAAGTCGTCAACTTAACTATATGAGGAGAATTATAATGAAAAAGAGAACTGTGAAAATCCTGACAGGCATTGCCATAGTACTTGTTGTGCTCGGCCTGATATATGCCATTGCGGTAAGTGTCTCATCATCGAAGCTTCGCCGAGCTTACGCCGACCTTAAGAAAGACGGCCGGCCTATGGAGCCCGCTGACGTTATACCACCCGAAGTTTCAGACACGGAGAATGCCGCTCTGCTCTACCAGAGCGCCGCCCTGCTGCTCAAAGCCCAGCCTGCACCGGACAATAATCTGCTGAAACATCTTGGAGATCTCTCAAAAACGTTCATTAAGGAACCGCTCGACTCTGACAAACTCGCCGAGCTTAAGCAACTGATCGGGCAAGACGTAGTCACACAGGCACTGTCCATCGTTGAGCAAGGTACCCGGCGAGATTCATGCCGATTCGATCTCGATTATGACGAAGGCTTAAACATGCTCCTGCCTCATATATCAGACCTGAGAGACCTCGCGCGCATTCTCTGCGCCAAAGCATATCTCGAAGCCAAAACCGGTAATCCGGATACTGCCTGGGACATGGTTTCAACTCAGTTGAAATTCGCCGACGCCCTGCGGGCCGAGCCTGTCTTAATCAGCCAGCTGGTACGTATATATATGATCAGGCTATCCTGCGACACAATCAAGAGCCTCTGCGAAATTGCACCACCGAACACACTACAAGCCAGCGACATCCAAAGTCTTCTCAAGGATTTTGATGATATTCGCACACTCATTTATTCCATTGATGCCGAACGCCTGCTCTTTGGTGAATGGGTGTTCAACCTTCGCAAAGACGAACTGTGGAAAACAAACCCATACCTACATAATAACCAGGAAGATAACTCCGGACTAATCTCCAAGCTTATATTCTTCGTAATGACCTTCAAACCTATATCCCTTCCAGACCACGCGGCATACCTGCGATTCATGCACGAAGGCGTTCGGCTTGCTGAGCGCCCGTATTCACGTGAGCAGGGAAAAGTCCTGGAAAAGGGACTCCAGAAAAAACGTTACATTCTGACAAAAATGCTTACACCAGCGATATTCAGGGTCAAACAAGTCCACTGTGAAATGATTGCACAGTTGCGCATTGCGCGGGCGGGCCTGGCTCTGCTACAATACAAACAGACGAAAAATGCCTTTCCTGCCACGCTGGAAGCGCTCAAGCTTCAGAACATCAATGACCCGTTCTCCGACGGGCTGCTTTTGTACAAGACTGAGGGACAGGGTTTTATTCTCTATAGCGTCGGTACGGATCAGAAGGACAACGGCGGCAGCCCAAAACAAAAGAAACCAAAGACAAACTGGGATATCGTCTGGATCTTCCCTGGCAGACAGCAGGATGGTGCCTGAAGACCTGACGAAGGAACGCCTACGCAGCGCGGTAAGGCAGTCATTCTACGCGTGTACTGACAGAGCGTTTTCTTTGATGAAAGCATGAGCGAAGACGACCATGAGAAAATGTTGGACCGTGTGCGGGCGAGCTGTCATTCCTGATGCTTTTATGCGTAGGTACACTTTGGGAGGAAAAGGGGTCAGGAGCATTTTCTGCCTCGGCCGCAAGGTTGCAGAGTCGGAGGAAAAAGCCTACCTCTTTTTGTCCTTCAATTGAAACCGGTCCTCTTTCAATAACGGTGTACTCAACCGTTTTAATCCTTGGATTATCACTTAATTTTGGGCAATTCGACAAACTAATTGCATCTAAGTTGCATTCTCTGGCAGGTAAACCTCATTTATGCGACAACCTTGAACAGCCTCACCTTCCCCTTCACCCAGCATCGAGAATCCAACTTTAGTTCACTTTAGGCACTTTAGTTCACTTTAGCTCACTCCTCACTAACGACCAGTGTCGAGTCTCGGAGATTTTTTTCAAATCTACTTGAAATCAAACTCAAAATTTGGTATAATGCATCTAACTATGGATAGTTCATAGTTCATAGTTCATAGTTCATAGTTCATAGTTCATAGTTCATAGTTCGTTGTTCGTAAACAACAGACATCAGACATCAGGAGGTTACCCAAATTGCCATCGTTTCACAAAACGCCGGAAAACAGGGCTTTTTTGTCATGTCAGGCCGTAATTAGTGGAAAATCGCGGCAAGCGGGCAGGTACGAAAGATTACGTACGAAATTATAAGCGAATTATGCAAAACAAACCCAATTCAAACCCAATGTCCGAAAGGCCCAAAATGAACGCAAGCGTCTTTGCCACAAAGGATTATGAAAATAAAACCGCCTTAAGGCTCCAAAAAAACAAACCCAAACAAAGCCAATTTAAAACGTGGCGCCGATGCCCTGAGCGGCGACCTTATCGTGTTTCCACATCCCAACGGGACAGTTACGAGCGAGTTCCGAGAGGAACTTGTCAATTATGTCGCATCGGGTGGGAAAGTGTTCATCCTGGACTCAATGGGTGTTACAGGTGATGTTATTCCCGATGACGAGCTGCGGAAAGTGTTCGACTTGCAGTTTGCGATTTTTAAGGACATCGTTTCTGAACCATAATGAACTTGTCGGCAGAAGTGTATGGAACGTGCTGATCGACGATGTGCACATCTCGTATCTCGAACAACACTAAATTTCGCATCCGGAATTTCCCATAAAGACCCTTGATAGCGTGGTACAGGAGTATATAATCATATCAGTTTTCGTCACTGGATGCGGGTGCCTTTTACCTTGATAACATCCAAGAGTAATAAACAAGTCAAAACGAGAACTGAAGAAAAAATGATAAAGCAATTTCTAATTGGAGAGGAAACAAATGAAGACAACATCTAAAAAAACACCAGTAATGATTGTTCTGATTGGGTCATTACTACCGGTTCTTTGCGGTGGCTGCGGCGAGTTGTTAATGAGTCCCATTTACAGTTCGGCATTGGGCGGGGCCCTTATTGGTGGTATAATAGGCTATCAGTCGGGCGAGCCGGGCGAAGGCGCTCTTGTAGGGGCTGCCATTTGTGGTATAGGGGAACTTTTTAAGCAAACCGACAAGCTCGCCAGGGAAGAGAAAAAACAAAAGGACAAAGACGAAGATGTGGAGAAAGTCGTTGTTGAAATCCACAACAGCAACGGCTCAGTCACGCCGGTAGAGCTAAAGAAAAAGGGCTGTATCTACATCGGCCCAAAGGGCGAACACTATAAGCAGTTACCAACTGAAGAGCAACTGGCGCCGGTTTACGGATTATAGTGCTCAGCCTTGCTGATACATCAGGTTATGTTGGTTGGTTATTGGTAATTGGTTATTCACCATTTACCATTCACCAGTTTTGAACAGGTAAAATAAGATGCCATCAATCAAAAGAAAAACAGGGTCGTCGGTGGATGTTTATGTCTGTCTTAGACTGGGAATTTTTATATGTGCTGTGTTGTTAGGATTGGTTAGCTATATTTTGCCTGTAGATGCGGCACAGCCCACAAAGAAGATTAAGCCAATCCAATTGCATCCGGATAATCCCCATTATTTTCTGTGGCGCGGCAGGCCAACGGTTTTGATAACGTCCGGTGAGCATTACGGTGCAGTGCTCAATCGGGCCTTTAATTACAGAAAGTACCTCAAGACTCTTGAATCGCACGGTTTTAACCTGACTCGAACATTCAGCGGAGCATACTGTGAGCCTATCGGGGCATTTAAGATTCAGAATAATACTTTGGCGCCGGCAAAAGGTCGGTTGATATGTCCCTGGGCGCGGAGCAATACAAGCGGTTACGCAAATGGCGGCAATAAGTTTGACCTAACAAAATGGGATAGCGCTTACTTCAAACGCCTGCATGACTTCGTCGCCGAAGCGAGCAAATACGGTGTTGTGGTTGAACTGGTATTATTTTGCCCATTCTACAAAGATGAGATGTGGAAACTCAGTCCAATGAATGCCGCCAATAATGTGAACGGCATCGGCAAAATGGAACGCACTAAGGTCTATACACTAAATCATCCCAAGCTGTTAGTTATGCAGGATGCAATGGTACGCAAGATAGTCCAGGAGCTAAGGGACTTCGACAACGTCTATTATGAAATCTGCAACGAGCCGTACTTCGGCGGCGTAACGCTCGAATGGCAAAACCACATCGCTGAGACCATCGTCAAGACCGAAGCAAACTTCAAGGCTAAACATCTAATCGCTCAGAACATCGCTAACAAATCCAAAAAAGTGGTCAACCCGAATCCTAATGTGTCTATTTTCAATTTCCATTATGCCAAGCCTCCAAATGCTGTTACCGAGAACTACGGCTTGAATAAAGTAATCGGCGACGATGAGACGGGCTTTGCAGGCAGCGAGCCGAAGCCATATCGGCTGGAAGGCTGGGATTTTATTATCGCCGGCGGCGCTGTCTATGATAACCTCGACTACTCGTTCACAGTTGGTCACGAAGATGGAACGTCAAAAATCAATGCCCCGGGCGGTGGCGGGCCGGTCCTGCACAAGCAGTTGGAGATTCTCAAGGATTTCATCAACAGCTTCGACTTTATCAGAATGAAGCCGGACAATTCAGTCATCAAAAGCATAACACCCGAGAAGGCAACTGCGCGTGCCCTGGTCCAGGTGGGCCGTACTTATGCCATTTACATCAATGGCGGCAGTGAAGCAAAACTAATCGTGGAGTTACCAAAGGGAACTTACAGAGCAGAATGGGTGAACACAAAAACGGGAAAGGTTGACAAAAAGGAGACGTTTCGCCACGCCAGCGGCAATCGGACGCTGCCTTCACCTAAGTATGTTGACGACATCGCTCTGCGGATTCGGCGAGCACCGAGAAGCAGGTGATCACAAGATTTAAAGAAGAAAAATCACGGATGGCTGGAAAGAAGTATGGGTTAGGAACGGCAGCAACGTATTGCTTGATTAGGGTTTTTAATTGAAAAAATGTATTGCAGAAGTAGTTTACGATGAAAATCTATCAAATGCTGCACTTTCCCCTAAAGGGAGCGGGGACAGGGATTTACGTGGATACTCTGGCCAGGTCCCTGATAAAAAGAGGCCACGAGGTCAGAGTCCTCTGCTGCGACCACCACGTTCCGAACAAACAATATTATGTTGAGGCGATTCTATTCAACAACGGTGATAGTGAGAAATACGACCTTGATTTTGATTTTCCGGTTTTTGCCTCTCACCCACTGAGCAAAGGAAAGAAATTTGGTGAGCTAAACCAGGACCAAAAAGAAGCCCACATTCGAGTTTTTCGAACGAAAATTGGACAAGGGATTTCCGGCTTCAAGCCAGAGATTATCCATGTTCATCACGGCTGGGTCATTGCTTCGGTCCTTGCGGAATTTGATATACCTTATGTCATAACGCTTCATGGAACCGAGTATTACGCCTTCAAAAAATATAAAGAGTATCAAGAACTTACCCTGCGCGGAATTCGTGGTGCACAGATTATTATGGCATTGACAGAGCAGGAAAGAAAACAAGCTATCTGCACTTACGGCATTGACCCTCAAAAAATAATAATTGTTAAAAGTGGTACCGACACCAATGTGTTCAGGCCTTTTGAGATAGACAAAAGGACTCTGCTGAAAAGTTATTCTGTCAAAGATACAGACAGACCTGTGGTCCTTTTCGGCGGAAGATTGACTGCTCAAAAAGGGCTTGATACCCTCTTAAAAGCAGCCGAGATTTATTCCCAGGAGAACGAAAGGCCAATAACCCTTATCGCAGGAGATGGTGATTTAAGAGAGCAATCAGAGCAGTTAGCAAAACAACTGCAATTGGACGATATTTACTTCCTCGGTAACCAAGACCACCAACAAATGGTCAAGTTATATAATATCGCTGACGTTTTAGCTGCCCCCTCAAGATTTGAGCCTTTTGGGCTGGTTGCATTAGAGGCCCTGGCCTGCGGCACGCCGGTTATTGCAAGCAATGCCGAAGGCTTCAGGCAGACAATCAACGAACAGGTGGGTTGTTTGGTAGAATTAGACGATTACAAAGCCTTAGCTGAGAAAGTTACTACATTCATCAGAGACGGGATTAAAGAAAAAGTAAAGCACAAGGCCGCAGCTTATGTAAAACAGAACTTTAGCTGGGACAGAACAGTAAGCAACATTGAGAGCGTTTATAACCAGATTTTGGGGCATCCCACAGAATAGCAGGGTTATCTTAAGTATAGATGAAGAGATAAATTCTAAAGAGGGTTCTTACTATGCAGATATTTAAGGTAGTAATTGTAGCTGTTTTCATAGGTGTCGTTTTCGGCGCTGTCGATGCAGAGCAGGCCCAGGTCAGTGCTCTCTCGGAGTATTATGGGTTTGAAGAAATAGAAATAATCAAATTAGACTGGGGGATAAAAGACTTAAGGGTAGTTGATTTTAACGGCGACGGTCGAAATGATATTGCTGTCGTCAATAACGGAAAGGCAAAGATAGAGCTGCTGATTCAAAGAGAAGCTGTCGGGCCGGGCGAAACAGAAGTAGCTGTTGACCCTAACGACATAGATGTTAATACAATCATCCCCCCTACCCGCTTTGAGAAACAGAGCATAGCAGTTTCAGAAAAAGTGTATAGTCTGGTTTGTGGGGATTTGAATTCAGACGGAATGATGGATTTGGCTTTTTATGGCGAGCCAAAAGGTCTGTATGTGATATTGCAAAAGGCCAACGAAACCGGAATGGATGAGCCAGGGACGCCGACAAAACCATTGAGCTGGCGAATAAGAAAGAAGATCAAGATTGATGACGGTCTGTTAACTTCCAATATGTTAGCGTGCGCCGACCTGAATAACGATGGTGCTGATGACCTGGCTCTGGCCGGCCGTGATGGTGTTTATATCGTCGTGCAAAAAGAAGCTGGTTCGTTGGCCGAGCCCGTGAAATATCCTACCTCTGCACAAACATTAAGTGTCGAAGTCGGCGATCTGAACGGCGATAGCATAAACGACCTTATACTTGTAACAAATGATATTGAAAAGCCGTTGCACACTCGATTCGGCCTTACAACGGGACAATTAGGTCCACAAGTACGATTCTTTATTGAAAGGCCGTTCACGTTTAAGCTTCATAACATCGATGACGCAGCCGGTGACGAAATACTGGCTGTTGATGGCAGGAGCGGACGGTTAATCTGTTACAAATTTGCCATTGAAAACCAGAAAGATGCTGATTGGCCGATATTATTTTATCCTCTTGCTACAGGCGAAGGAGATACAAAGCGAGATTTAGTAATCGGCGATTTCGATGGTAACGGCCTGGCTGATGTCACGATAAGCGACCCTGGTGCGGCCGAACTTATCTTCTATAAACAAATGCCCGGACTTGGATTGGCCGAGCCGGTTAGATTTCCCGCTTTTGCAGATATCACGAGTTTATCTGCGGCCGACATCAACGGTGACGGGAAAACCGAACTGGGTGTCTTAAGCATTAAGGAAAAGGTAGTTGGCTTAATTGATTTTGAAGATGACAGATTATCATTCCCGCAGCCTGTCGATTTAACAGGTGAGCCGGTGGCAATGGAGCTTGCCGATGTTGACAACGACGGCAGCGTGGACTGCCTTTATATATCGATAGACGATAGCGATATTAGAACTCTAAGGACAATCTATAACCTCTGGGCAACAGAGAAACAACAAACAAATTTGGCAAAGGTTAAAGGCAGCAAGTTTAAAATTGCAGAAAACTCTGTCCAAACCGGGCGTGCTCTGGAGCTTAAGAAGCTCACCTCCAATCCGGAAGGTTTGAAAGTGCTTGACGTTGACCAGGACGGCTTGCAGGACGTTTTGATATTTGTCAGCTATGAGCTTCCCATATTAGTTCGTCAGACAGAAAAGAGGAAATTTGAAGTAGTTGATTCACCGAAAGCACAGGCCAGTTTGATTAAAGATGCGTCTCTGCGTTCAATTGCCCTGGCGAACGTGGACGGCAAGGCGGGTAAAGAGCTGCTGGTGGCACAAAAGAACTTCGCAAGAAGCCTGGTTTTCTCGAATGGCCGGCGGTGGATTGTTATCGACCAATACAATGCCAAGAGTACAGAGAACCAAATATCGACTGTCGCCGCTTTTGATATTTACGGCGAGTGTTTAGAGGGACCCCGCAAGGCGGGAACCCAAAGCAGGCCCGCTATTTTACTGCTGGACGGTCGAAAGGGTCAGCTTCAGATACTTAAAACCGGCGATGACAAGACCTATCGTGTCGAAAAGGAGCTGGATGTCGGCAAGTGGAACACTGCGGTACATCTCAAAATGCTGTTCGCACCGCTTACAGGTAACGAGGCTAAAAACCTGCTGCTGTTCGACAGCGGGAAGTTTGCACTTATAGCTTCGCCGAGCGGTGGCAATATTGCGCAGCATTTGGAGCAGCAGTTCAGTTATGAGACAAAAATAAAAGACGGAATATACGGTAACCTTACAGCAGGAGATATAAACCACGATGGTCGAAGTGATATTATTATGGTAGAATACAGGCGCAATCACATTGAAATACTTGCGCTTGATGCCGGCCTGAAGTTGATTCCAGCGATGCGTTTTAAGATATTCGAGCAGAAAACTTACCGCGATAGTAAAAGTCGCATTAAGCCCGGTGTGGAACCGCGAGAGTTAAAAGTCATTGACGTAACAAGCGATGGTAAAGACGATTTAGTAACAATTATCCACGACCGTATAATCATTTATCCTCAAGATTAGCCAGAATACTCTTATGCGTTTTGCTTTTTAGCAGATAGCTTTAATTAAAAGTTCAGAAAAGCGTCTATTTTAAGAGTGGAGCAAATGGAAGGTTTTATCATTCTTTTAATTCTGCTGGCCGTCGGTTGTATTGTATGCGGGCCAATCGCGTTAATCATCAGCATTATCGCCTTGAATAAGATAAAAGAAATGTATCGTCAGCCACTTGGGAAAGTAGAAAAGCCAATAAGAAAAGAAGAGATTGCAAGGCCGGCGGTAAGCGAAAAGCGAGTTGAGGTGACGGAAACGGAAAAGAAGCGGCCGGTAGAGACAGTTGGAGCAACAGAACTTAAAGAACCGAAAAAAGTCGGGCAAGAGTTCCTTAAGGTCGCCGCCGAACGTATCAAGGAAAGAGAGAAAAAAGCTGCCGGTCGAGAAACTATTGCGCTTGAGCAGCGGATTGGTACGCAGTGGATTCTTGTTGCAGGTATTATTGCGGTAATCTTTGCGGTGGGCTTTTTCCTCAAATACGCTTACGACACTAACCTAATAGGGCCTTTGGGCAGAGTGGTTATAGCTGCCGTCTCGGGCCTTGTTGCACTGGCAATTGGAGAGATAACGCGGAGGCGGGGATATGGAATCGTTGCCAAGGGCGTAACGGCACTGGGCTTTGCAATACTATATGCGGCAGTTTTCTCGGCTTATCGATTTTACGGGTTGATTGATTCGACACCTGCCTTTGTTCTTGCAATATTTGTTACAGCAGCGGCAATGCTTTACGCGGTAAGCATGAACGAGATTGTGGTTGCTATTTTATCTTTGCTCGGCGGTTTTTTGACGCCGGTGATAGTCTCGACGGGAGAAAACCTGCCGATACCTTTGTTCAGTTATGTCTTGATTTTAGGTATTGGCGCGATGTTGTGCGCATACTACCGGAAGTGGCGGGCTGTGAACATTCTTGCTATCGCCGGCACATTCCTGCTCTACATAGGATGGTTTGAGAAGTTTTACAGACCGGCGATGCGAGCGGCTGAGGGGGCACCAGAACAAATGGCAGTTGCGCTGGTTTGGCTTGGCATATTTTTCGCAGTTTACCTTGTGCTGCCGATACTTTACGAATTGGTAAAAAAGGTCAATGCTAAAGAGGAAGATGTGCTGCTTGTGCTGGCCAATGCGGCGGTTGTGTTTTATTACCTGTGGACTATTTTATTTTATAAATACCGCACGCCGCTCGCTTTTTGTGCTCTGGTGTTGTGCGCGGCACATTTGGTTATGATGGCGATGGTAATCAAGCGGTGCAAAGATGACCTGGATTTGCGGCTGGCGCTTCTGGTGATTGGGTTGTTTTTCCTGACGATTGCGGTACCTCTCTACCTGAAAATGTACGCGATAGCAATGGCCTGGGCGGTAGAAGGTGTGATATTGGTAGTAATCGGGCTGCGGTATCGCAGCATCTGGACACAGGCAGGAGGGGCTGCTGCACTTTTGTTAAGCTTCGGCGAGCTGCTGTATCGGCTGCCAATGCATACGGGAGCATTCGACTTTGTCTTCAACCGTGCCTTTGGCACCTGGTGTTTTGTGGCAGGCGCGCTGCTGGTGTGTCATATTATATACAGAAGAACCTCAGGATTGCCGGAAGACCAGCGAGGCTCAATTTCACAAGTCCTGTATGCGGCCACAATGCTTTTGTTAATGGCGACGGTAGCAATGGAGTGGTATTGGCATTGCGATTACAACGTGGCGGAAAGTGCTGCCGGGAACAGATACTTCATTAAGGGGATGGTGATAATATTAACAGTATTCCCGCTGCTTCTTCTTGTCCGGCCAATCTGCCCACGGGGGATAGTGTGCAAGGCCCTGGCGATGACTTTGGCGGGGGCGGGGGCGATTTTTACAATGATAGCGTTCAGTGAGTTTTACAACAGCAGATTCGTGATTTTTGCAAATATAGATTTTGGGATAGTCCTTGTGTTCGTTGCGGCACTATTCGCAGCCGGTTGGCTGCTCAGTAAAGAACGTGAAGAGGACCAGTACAATCGGATCTTCGCAATTGCGTTTGCACTGGCGGGGATATTCGTGCTGTGGGTGCTGCTGACGGAAGAAATATATCTTTACTGGTATTGTAAGAACCGGTTCGCGGAAAGAATCGCCAACTGGAAATTCTTATCGCATACGTATATATCGGTGATGTGGGCGATTTACGGAGCGGCTTTAATGACAGTTGGTTTCTGGCGTAAGAATAAAATATTACGATATATCGCGCTTGGATTATTTGCTGTGCTGTTGATGAAGGTCTTTGTTTGGGATACGAAGACTGTAAAAAGCGTGTACCGAATTGCCGCGTTTTTAGCAACGGGAGTTACGTTAGTGGGAGTGTCTTATCTCTATCAATATGTAAGAAAGAAGGGCTTTTTCGAAGCAATGTTAGGTGAGGAAAGTATGGATAAGTGATTGCGAGGTTTAAGATGATAAGAACAAGAATTTTGGTCCCAGCCATAGCCCTGTTGCTGGCTGGCATAGTAAGCAGCGTTTTTGCGCTTGAACTGGCTGAGTGGAAATATCGAGCTGAGGTAACTATTGAAGATGGCACCGGCGAGTATTGCAAAATTGATACTCACACCTGATATTTACGATGCTGTGAGACCTGATTTGGGAGATATTCGACTTGTGGACGCCCACGGTGAGCAGGTCCCGTACGTGCTGGTTAAGCCAAAGGATACTACGGAGGAGCGAAAGTATGAGTTGGCGGTAATAAACCGCTCTACAAACGCGGACAGGGCGGCTATGGTAACGCTGGATTTTGGGAAGAAGGTAGTGAAGAATTCCATTGAGGTTATGACACGGGGGAATAACTTCAGACGAGCCGTCAAAGTTGAGGGTTCCAACGATAATATTGAATTCTTTACATTAGTTGAGCACGCGTACGTTTTTGCCGTTACTTACAATAGACAATTCGAGCAGGTTGATTTACAGAAGAATGATTACCGTTATCTGCGGATTACTGTTTGGCCAATGGCGACGGAAGAAAAAAATCCTGTTATCGATGAAGTAAGAGCATTTAAGATTGAGAAGAGCTTCGCCGAGCGTCACCCTGTGCAGATGGCACTCATAGAGCACAGCGAAGATGAAAAAAGCAATTCGAGTATTTACGTGTATGACGTCGTATATCGTCGTCTGCCGATAAGTGAAATCGAATTCGATGTTGCTGATGATTCGTTTTACAGATATGTTACGGTCGAAGGCAGAGATGCCCAAACGCGCGAGGTCAAAGTTTACAGCGAAGATAACAGACAGCGTACCAAAACTGTTGAGGTAAAGTGGGAAAGAATAATTAGCAGCACGATTTACAGATATACCGAGGCGAACGGGCAAAAGCGTGAAAGGCTGGTTTTGCGTATTCCCTCAGGCAGGCGTGTTCACAGGTATCTAAAAATTACAATCAGTAACTACGATGACAGGCCTGTCGTCGTAAAGTCGGCATCTGCGAAGATGATAGCCCACAAGATAGTGTTTAAAAATATGGACAATGTGGCGTCTACACTTTATGTCGGCTCGGAATCAGCAAGAACGCCGGGGTATGACCTTGGGCACAGACTGAGTAATCCGTTACAGGTCAAAGCAAAGGCCGCCAAGCTGAGCGGTATTACCGACAATCCACTCTTTGGACAAGCTGAGGAGAAACCTGTTGCCTGGACAGAGAAACATAAGGTTTTGCTGTTGATAATTATGGTGATGATGGTGCTGGTTCTGGGCGGATTCATATTGAAATCGTTCAAATCTATCCAAAGTGAACAGGCTGAACATTAACCGCCTGGAAGAAACTAACTAATATATTCATAAAATGCTTGCCAAACGAAAAAAGTTTTTTCGAAGCAATACTAACGAATAGAAGTGCGACTAAATGATTGTGAGTTTTAAGACAACTCGATTAAAAGTTCTGGCTGTGGTTATAGTGCTCGTCGGCGCAATGACGGGCGCAACCGAACAGAGCACACCACCCATACGACCGACGGTTACGGTCTTATGGTTTGAGGATAAAACCGACGACCCGCAGGCGGCTCATTGGTGTTATGCCGTTACAGGCATGCTCACACGTCAACTTTGGCATGCGAAAGCTATCAGAGTGTTATCACCAGGTGCAGTGAACTATACCTTCCGACAACTGGGAATAAATAAGGGTGCGGCGCTCGACGGCGCCCAAGCGCGGATGATGGGCGAACTCATTGAGGCGCAGCGGGTCGTGTGGGGCAGCTACCGACGCCAGGACGACAAATGGCAAGTGAGTACATACGTCCTGAACGTGGCGAGTGGAAAGGAATCGGCTAAGCTGAGCGCGGCGTCAGCGGATTGGTTTGAGGTGCGCGACCAGTTGGCCGAGCAGATTCTCAGGGAGCTGCGCATCAGACCGTCCGAAGAGGAGCGGCAAAAGATGGCACGGCGGTTGACCACCTCGCCCGCCGCCTTCGAGTGGTACAGCAAAGCCTATGCGCTATATGTAGAGGGTAGGCCAATCCCGGAACAAGAAGACAATGAGCGCAAGGCAATTGCCGCGGACCCCGAATTCGCAAGGGCTTATCTCGCTCTGGCAGCAACGCTTGGCAGTCAAGGAAAGTTCGCGCAAGCAGAGCAAGCCATTCGTCAGGCCTTGAAGCTAAAGCCTGATTCCGCAGATGCGCATCTGAGCTTGGGATTGTCGTTGGCCTTTCAGAAAAGACACGAGGAGGCGGAACAGGAACTCAGCGAAGCACACCGTCTCGACCCTGACGACTCCGAATCCCTCACTCGTCTCGGGGAACTCTATGCAGCACAACGAAAGTTGGATGGGGCGATCGCTTTTTTCAACGAAGCCAAGATTCTTGAGCCAACAGACGCGAGCATCCATGCCAGCCTGGGATTGATGTACGCCCACAAGCACGAGCGAAATAAAGCAATAGTGGAACTCAAGGAAGCGGAGCGGCTCAATCCTGAAGGCTTGGAAAGTATAAATGCAGAGCAAATGATTTGCCAAGCCTATAGGATTCTGGGCGAGATAGCGTTGGCGGTGGAGCACTACGAAAGATTCGTAACTCAGGCGCGGAAGATGGGTCTGAATCCCGAAATGGTCAGCGCTTTTGAGGAAACGGCGAGATACTTGAAGGCAACACTGACACCAACCTTTATGGAAGCTTCTATGCCGAAGGCTTACACAAACCAGAAGCTGCAAGCCACTCTGAGGCAGATTCTCACAAAAGACGAATTGGAAATGGTGATCAATCCTGTGGCGAGCAGTCCGCAGATAAAACGCTGGGCCCAGCAGTTGACCCAGGGTGGCAGGAGCGACCTGGAAATGGCGAAGGCGCTCTTTGACGGATTGACACGACGTATTGAGCTGGAAGGTGGGCGTGGAAAACGCACGGCACGAGAAGTGCTCGCCGCCTGGAGTAATCCCCAGGAATCGTTCAGTTGTCAGGAGTATGCCAAGCTATTTATGGCGTTGGCGCGAGATGTAAATCTCAAGGCATTTTACGTACATATAGACAAGGACTACAGGGGGAAAATTGTAAGCCATGACTGTGCTGCTGTTTTTTTGGATGACAGAGCCCTGCTGGTAGACCCCGCCTACTCCTGGTTCGGTGTACCCCACAAGAAGTTTGTGATTCTGGATGACTTGCAAACCATCGCACACCATTTTTTTCAGTCTCAGGACATATCTCGGTGTCGGCTGGCTGCGAAGCTGCATCCCGACTTCGCGTGGGGTCAGCTCGCCTTGGTCCGTGCGCTGTGTGGTGCAGAGAAGTGGGATGAGGCTCGCATCGCACTGGATGTTGCCTTACGGCTTGAGCCTGACCGCTGGGACGCTTATGTATTGCAAGGGATATTCGCGCACCACGACGGCAATTGGGAAGCAGCGGCTGGTTTTCTTCGGAAAGCTTTGGCGTTAAATCCGGAAAGTGCCCGGGCACACTTTGGCCTTGCCGGTGCGCTGGGGGAGCAGGGTAAGCTGAAAGAGGCACGCAATGAATTTCGCGCCTGCTTGCGATACAAGCCAGAATCCGAGATGGCTGAGGATGCCCGTCGGGCAATTGCCCAAATCAACGAGCTGATAGGAGTTGAACATACCTTATCAGAAGCGAACAGATTAAAAAATTAATCCCCTGGAAGAAACTAACTGAAATATATATAAAAGGACGTTGAGCGATAAAAGGTTTTTGTCGCGCTGAGCGGCGGATAGATTGACAAGGCATCAAATTAGTTAGTATTATACCGATAAGAACCCTACGGTTTTCGACTATGCGAGTAAACGATGACATTTTGGACATGCTCAGGGAAAAGGGAGTTGAAGCTGCGTGGAAAGCGCAGCGAGGAGTAATATTACAGCCGGGCGCTATTGGCGATTGTATATTGACGCTGCCGTTAGCTGCGTTTATGAAAGACGTTCTCGGATTGGGCGGCGTTGATATTCTTGGTCATAGTGAATATGTCGGCATTTTACCGGGCAGAACCTGTATTGACGGCATTAGTTCCATAGATTCAATAGATTTACATCGATTGTTTGTGGAAACGAAGGCATTTGACCTTAAGGACAGGGACCCTTTGATAAACACATTTTCCGGCTATGCCTGGATTGCGACATTTTTAGGTGAGCCGGGCAGCAACTTTGAACAAAACCTGATTTTCACCGCCAATTGCAGCCACAGTGCGGAAGTCATAACCCTGTCTCTGAAGCCGCCAAAAGGTTTCTCCGGACATTTAACCGACTTTTACATACAGCATTTTATCAGCCAGAGCGGTTTATCTTTACAGCCTCGGCAAGCTCAGCCCGGCGATTGTTTAATAAAAGCAACCGAGATGGATATAATCCAAGGTAAAGAACTGCTGAAAGAAACAGGCATTGAGCCTGGTAAGAGAATGGTGATTATTCAGCCGGGCAGTGGCGGACCAAGCAAATGCTGGCACCTGGACAATTTTTTGGCTGTTGCCGAAAAACTTAGTTTAAAAGATATTGAAGTGATATTCTTATTGGGGCCTGCTGAACTGGATAAAATCAGCGATGCAACAATTAAGAACATAAGCAGCGTTGCAAGGTACTTGAGGGATTTGTCTCTGGCGCAGGTATTGTGGCTTTTGAGTTGTGCGGATGCGTTCGTCGGCAACGACAGCGGGATTACTCATCTGGCAGCCGCGTTGGGAGTCAGAACGTTAGCTGTTTTTGGTCCGACGAATCCGGCCGTGTACAAACCCACTGGGCCGGCCGTAACAATATTTGCGAAAAATACCGCAGCTTTTGCCAAGAAGCCCTCGGTGAGACTGCAGCGTGAGCTTTTGGATGTTTTGATGGCGTAATGAATGTCCGAAAGCCCCGTTCTGACCGGATAATCTAAAATACCGCATGTGTTTAGCCAGACAACTGAATCAGCAGTTTCCTGACGTGGCACGGGCTTGAAGCCCGTGAAAACACGGCCAAGATGGCCGTGCCACCAAGAAATCAACAGCGGCTAAACACATATCTTTTTTCAATAGAGATAGATTCGAGCAGTTGACCCCGTTAGAAATTCTAATGGGTACTGATACTTAGAAAAAAGGGATTTCTAACGGGGTTGACCACCGGCCAGTTTCTCTGCTATAATACTCCGGTTTTGGTATTGCCCTATGAGTTGTGGCAATTGAGTGTAACAGAGAACAGAAAACAGAGGACAGAGGACAGATGACAGAGGACAGAACCGACTTCTGACTTCCGACTTCTGACTTCTGACTTCATAAAGGTGTTTATATGCAGGAAAGAACTTTGGTTGAATTAGCCGAATACGTAGGGGGGCGGGTCTGTGGCGACCCTAATGTGAGAATCAAGTCTGCCTCGACACTTGCGAGAGCGGGTGAAGGTGATATTAGCTTCCTAACCAACCGCAAATATGAGAAGCAACTGCGGACGACCAAGGCAAGTGCGGTAATCGTGGGCAAAGAAACACCCACCGCTTCGGTTCCCCTTCTGATAGCCGAGGACCCTTACTATGCCTTTATGCAGATAATGGTGCTGCTGCACGGGCATCGTAAGCATAAAAAGGTCGGGATTAGCCAACGGGCTTCAATTTCCGACAGTGCGAAAATTGGCGCTGACTGCCACATTCATGATTTTGTAACAATAGCCGATAGGGCAAGGATCGGCGACGGCTGCATAATTTATCCCTGTGTGCACGTTGGACAAGGTGTGCAAATTGGTAATGACAGTATAATATATCCCAATGTTACTATCTACGATGGGTGCAAAATAGGCAATCGTGTAATCATAAATGCGAATTCGACAGTCGGGGAAGATGGCTTCGGCTACGCCACCCATAAGGGCATACACCACAAAATACCACAGACTGGTATTGTGATTATAGAAGATGACGTTGAAATCGGTGCTTGTTGTGGGATCGAACGCGGTACACTTGGCGATACTGTTATAGGTCAGGGCAGTAAGCTGGGTGACCTTGTTACGATAGGTCACGGCACAAGAATCGGTCCACATTGTTTGCTTGTGGCCCAGGTGGGAATTGCCGGCTCGACTACCCTCGGGCATCATTGCACAGTCGGTGGGCAGGTCGGTATTGTGGGTCATATCAATATCGGAAACAATGTTACGATTGCAGCGCAGGCTGGTGTCATTAATAACATTCCAGATGGCAAAGTGATTTTGGGTGCACCTGCCATCGACGCAAACCAGGGCAGGCGAGCATACGGCATAATACAATACCTGCCTGAGATGCGGCAAAGTATTCGTGACCTCCAGAACCGGATTGAACAAATTGCCTCATTTGCCGAATCAGATTCTGAAAAGCCATCTGAGCGGAATCATAACTCGTAACTATAGTTTTGCAAAATTGAGATACGAATATCAAATAAGAAATGCTGAAAAGCACGCTTCCCCCTGTTGGAAGGGGTCTTCGACTAACAGGCGTGTTGAAAAATACACTCTCGTGCTACGTAGCGAGCTACTTCGCAGAGTAGTATCTGACAAGTGTATCGAATTTTAAACAGGACGTTCCCTTGAGCGAGATACGAGATACGACCCCTGCCAGCGACAAGCAGGGGTGTCATTCCCGCGAAAGCGGGAACGAGGCAGAAGATGTGCTCGGCTTAATTGCCGGAGAGGGCAGATTGCCCTTTCTCGTGGCCGCCGGCGCCAAACAGGCAGGTTTAAGGGTAATTTGTGTCGGCCTGGCAGAAACGGCAGAGCATAGCCTGTCTGACGAAGTTGATGTATTTTACAGAGTTGCGCTTGCCCGGCCAGGAGCCTGGATACGAAAGTTAAGAAAGCACAGCGTAACCAGAACGATTATGGTTGGGCGGGTCTCCAAAGGACGACTTTTCACGCCCTGGAGAATCCTGCGGTATCTGCCCGACTGGCGAGCATTCAGGATATACTACTGGCGGCTACGCAATAAAAATAAACTGACAGATTCGATTTTATGTGCCATAGCCGACGAACTGGCAAGCGGCGGGATAGTACTGGAGAATTCAATTATGTATTGCAAGGAACACCTGGCAACGACGGGTGTGATGACAACAACATCATTGCGACCGTCGGCTAAAGATGATATTGAATTCGGCTGGGAAATAGTGAAAAAACTCGGTGAGCTGGATATAGGTCAGGCGATTGTGGTAAAGGACAAAGAAGTAATCGCTGTCGAGGCAATAGAAGGGACGGCGGAGATGATCGAGCGAGCGGGCCGATTCTGTAAATCGGGAGGCTGGACATTAATCAAGGTTTCCAAGCCCCAGCAGGATATGCGATTTGATGTGCCATGTGTGGGACCCGATACTATTAGGAGTTTGGCTAAGAACGGAGGCAAATGTCTGGTAGTGGAAGCAGGCAAGACGATAATTATCGACAAACCTGAAACAATAAAACTTGCCAATCAATTAGGCATAACAATTTTTGGGTGTTGACCCCGTTAGAGAACCGACGGAAAAAGTCTCTAACGGGGTTGAGGTACCATAATCTCGCTGGAATACGTACGCTAAAGTGAAACTATATGGCTGAAGTTCCGTTCCAACTTTCAATCAAACACACTTATCCGGAGAAACGTACGGAACGTTTATTATGTACCGCCCTTTTACGAGTTATTCCCGGCAGACGAAAGGTTTATGACGCCATGTGGAACGACAAAAGTGTGATTGCCAAGATATTCTCACACAAGATTAGCGCAAAACGCCACCTTAAAAGAGAATGGCAAGGATTAAGCCTGCTACAAAAACGGGAATTAAGTTCGCCCGCCCCTTTGTTTTATGGAAAAACGGAAAAAGGTCGATGGTTTGTGGTAGTAGAAAAGATAGCCGACTCATCAACGATTTTTGATGTATTTCAAGAAACACACGAACCAGCTAAGAAGCTTGACCTGTTGGTCTTAGTCTGTAAGGAGTTGGCCAAGCAACACAGCAAGGGAGTTTTGCAAAAAGATTTGCATTTAGGCAATTTTTTATTAGGAGGCGATAAGGTTTTTGCGCTTGATGCCGGGCAGATAAAATTCTTCCACCGAGAACTTGATAGAAAAAACAGTATTTCTCAGTTAGCGATGTTGGCGTCCTGTTTACCGGATAATAACACGGAGTCCATCGCAAAGATTTGTGGAGAGTATTTTAAAGCCCGCGGCTGGCGTTTGGGAAAGTCAGACCAGATATTATTCCAAAAACAATTAGCTGTGCATAAAAGAATAACGCTCAGTAAAGGACTGAAAAAGTGCCTGCGAACAAGTAAAAGACATTTACGAGTTAAGACCGGCAGATATATTGCCGTATTCGACAGAGACTTTTGTCAGGAAGCCAAGCCACCTGACTTCATCGAACAAATAGATGAGCTGATGGATGAGGGGCAGATTCTTAAAAACGGCAATACCTGCTATGTATCCCACCTGATGTGGAACGGCAAGGACGTGGTGGTCAAACGATACAATCATAAGGGGTTTATTCACTCGCTCCGTCATACAATTAAAAGGTCCCGTGCCCGACGAGGCTGGCTGCACGGACATCGGCTCGCGATGCTGGACATAGCTACGCCAAAACCATTGGCCTATATCGAGCAGCTTAAGAAAAGATTTGTATGGAGATCTTATCTGGTAACTGAATATGTTGAGGGACAAAAACTTTATGATTTTCTGCGGAACAGTAATATTACCGAAGAACAGCGCTCAATAGCAATACTACAAGTAACAAATCTGCTCGACAAGATAGGAAAATACCGTATTACTCACGGTGATTTGAAACACACAAATATTTTGATTACAGACAATGGTCCTACGATAACAGACCTTGATGGGATGAAGGTGCATAAATGGAATTGGACATATAAAATTAGTCGAGCGAAGGACTTTCAGCGATTCACAAAATACGAATAGACCTGCCGCGCCATCTTGGAGACGACAGGCTATCGAGCCAGCAGCCCAACAAAGCCGTCTCGCAGGAATTTGTTGTCCGGCAATGACAAATGTTTGCTGGTTTGCTTGAGGTAACTATGTAGGTTGGACGATAAGGATTCTATTAGGGCTTTACGTTTCAACATAACACACCTCCTTGTAACATAAGGATTTATAAAAAATTTATTAACTATCTCTCACATTGTCATTAATAGGAGGTGCGTCTTGAATTGAATCACTCTGAAAAGAGTTCTCAGAAAATCCAGAGGTTTAAGGTAAATTTCACTTGACTTTTTTTCCTCACACGTAAGAATTATTTGGAAACAGGAATAAAAAATGATGTGGATTATTAGACTAATAATGCAGCCTGTGCCGAGTGGAGTCGCTTTCCAAGGGATGACTCTCGTCATAAGCAAGTCAAGTAATAAACGCGGGGAATTCGTCCAGATTGTGCCCAGACACTTTTTTACATTCTAAAGATGCTTCGGGTGCTTGTTTTTTCAGGGAGGATAAGCTGACGAATAGAAAACACATAAGTGGAAGAATTAGGACAATCGTCGACCAAGTACCATCAGTCAGCAAGAATGTCCGTGCTGCGAGACTACCATTTACCCGAGAAAGTGTATGAAAATATAATCATAAATACACCGAGGAGCAAGGGAAGATGATAAGCTGCCGGTTCTTGTGAGGATTCTCAAACCAGAGTATCCCACACATGAAGAATTGGACCTATTTGATATGACTATGAAATTACAAAAGAACTAAATCTGCCGGGTGTAATAAGCCCTAATTGACAAGCTTTGAGAGAGGTTGGGCGTACAGAAAGATTTAAGCAGAAAAACAGGTAGTTTGGGGGCTGTTCAGCGTATCTTATTGGGCAGTTCTTAGCTGTCTGATAATAAAACTGTTTTTATTCAAAAGGTTGTATTACAACCCACGGGGACGAAGTCTAAATTGACAACGGTGTTATAATGTACACTGTTTAGCATTCAAAACATTCATGCTTTTCTTTACAGCTATATCGGGAAAATAATAATATGCCGGATTCGCAAAACGACAATCCAAATAGCCAACCAATTCCAAAGAATATTAAGGATAAAGCCAATACTTACGAGGACGAAATAAATCTGATTGGTTATTTCAGAGTTGTTTGGAAATGGAAATACTTCATTGTGCTTGGCTCAGCTTTGCCGGCACTGCTTGTTTGCCTAATCCTTTTCTTCTCACCGAAAGATTACAAGATGACTTACATCTATGATATTGGACTGGATGAAAAAAGCTTCAAAGTGATGCTTGAATATTTCTACAGCGCAGAAAATTTAGATAAGATCATCTCCAAATTGAAGGAAAATGGCTTTAATGAATACGCACGGATAATATCCAACTCAAACGCAAGTGTGTTGCAGTTGGAAGTCTTACCTTTGTCCTTTGAAGCTCTAAATACTTCTCAAACAGCAACTGTAAGGAACCTGGAAAGAATTCAACAATTGAGTGGAACATTATTAGCCATGACTATAAAAGCCAAACTCCAAAGAGATATACAGAAGATATCTTTAATTATCAGAGACGATTTTGAAAAGGTTATCCCAATATACTCTGTAAAGCAGAAATTAAATGAGACCATTATCGGATATAAGGCCAAAATGGCCGATATCGAAGAAAACAGATTTAGTCTGGAACTTGAGTTGGAAAGAAAAAAGGCGATTTTAACAAAATTGAAGAATTTGGAACCCGCAGACTCATACAAAATCCCAGGCAGTATCATCTTACATTTCGATAACGTAAGTGAAAACAGTGAATATTTGCCTTTGGCTTACCAGGTACAAGCCGCTGATGCGAACATAATTAACATCGAAGAGACCATTAAAGCAAATCAGGAAAAGTACGATTATTATAAGGACTTGCTGAGTCTGAATGAAAGCCTATTTGACGAGATAAAAAGCAAGGCATCTTTGTATTATACCATCCAGGAATTCCACTCATTCCTGACTAATACGATAGCCGATTACAAAGACAAAAAATTAACAGACTATTTAAATGCATATATTAAGAAAATAGAAAACGAAATATCTGCCTATCCGCCTGTAATGGAAAAGCCAAGGATATTTCTGATTCCCAAAGATAATGTTAGGAAAATCGGGATTGTTTTTGCGCTATTGTTAATGATTACTACATTCGGAGCTTTCTTATTAGAGGGCATCCAAAAAAGCCGAGTTTCAGCTTCGTGAGAGCTTTTTATTGATAAACAAACTGACTTATTGTTCCTGTTAGCCTGTTAACGAGGACGGGACGCTTGAGGATTGCAGCCATTTTTGCTTAGCATACTCCCTTTAAAAATGCTCGGCTGCAATCCACAGGGACGGAGTCTGTAATGTCGTCAATCTTCAAACTGTCGTTTCTATTACAAACAGATTAAAGCCAACCAAAGAAACAATCTCAAGTTGAGCCAGCTAAAACACCTCGGGGCGGGCCTAAAGTAGTCGTGTAATGCTTCAGACGGAATTGAAAAGATGATTAACAAAGGAAGGAAAAGAAAAGTATGAAAAGAATATGCGTTGTCATAACTTCACGTGCAAGTTATGCTCGGGCAAAAAGCATGCTGCGAGCGATTGAAAGAAACAAAGATTTAGAACTCTTTCTGGTCGGTGCAGCTTCTTTGCTTCTTTATAAGTATGGGAACGCTGTAGAAGTTCTGGAGAATGATGGTTTTCAAATAAATGAAAAAGTCTATATGGTTGTGGAGGGTGAGAACCCTACTACAATGGCGAAGACTGTAGGAATAGGGATAATGGAATTTGCAACTGTTTTCGATAATTGCAAGCCCGATATAGTCGTTAGCATCGCCGATAGATTTGAGACGATTTGCACAGCTATTTCCGCTTCATATTTGAACATTCCTGTAGCTCATATTCAAGGGGGTGAAATCACCGGCTCTATTGACGAAAAGGTCAGGCACGCCGTTACAAAGTTTTCTTCTCTCCATTTTGTTGCGAATGAATTTGCCGCCAAAAGAGTAAGGGCTATGGGGGAAGCTAAAGAAAGTATTTTCGTTACAGGATGTCCTTCTATAGACTTAGCTAAGGAAGTAAAAGATAACCACCAGTTTATGAATACGAATTACCTGTATTCAAAATATGGCGGTGTCGGAGACATTGTTAATATTGATAAGGATTTTATTGTTGTTTTACAACATCCTGTAACGACAGAATTTAGAAACGCATATCATCAAATGAAGGAAACCTTGATGGCAGTTTATGAGTCACAAATTCCAACAATTGTCTTTTGGCCCAATGTTGATGCTGGCTCTGATTTGACATCCAAAGCAATTCGCGAATTTAGAGAAAAACACAACCCTAAAAATATGCACTTTTTTAGAAATTTTGCCCCAAAAGATTTCTTGGCGCTTCTTTTGAAATCTAAGTGCATAGCAGGGAATTCGTCCGTGGGCATAAGAGAATGTTCTTTTTTGGGTGTTCCAGCAATAAACATTGGGACACGTCAAAATGGTAGGGAACAGGGCGAGAATGTAATGAATGTTTCTTACTCAAATGAGGAGATAATAAAGGCTTTTGAAAAACATTCCCAAAATGGTAATAGGTATCCTTCAACAACTTTATACGGCGATGGAACAGCTGGTGAAAAGATCGCAGAGCTCCTGGAAGAAATAACGCCAAATATCGAGAAGAGATTCGTGGTATGAAGAAGATTTTAATAGGCTATCCCCTAAACAAATACAAGGCGTTTGAGGAAGTTTTGCGTTCCTTGTCAGCTAAATACTCTTTAGTAATTAAAGATTATGACTATAAATGGTTAAGAGATCACATTCATAAATTTGATATAGTCGTTCCCAGCTTAAATGTAATTATCGATGATGCAATCATCGATAATGCTGAAAATCTTCGATTACTCTTTACCCCTACTACCGGCCGAGATCATATAAGGATCGGAAAAAACAAGAAAAACATCAAAGTATTAACCTTAAATGATTACGGAGAAGAAATCCGCTCCATAAATTCAACCGCGGAGCTGGGATTTTCCTTCGTACTATCTCTATCACGAAAAGTACTGTCCGCTTGTAGTGACGTTGTCAAATTCGGCAGGTGGGAGAGGAATGAGTTCTTAGGAAGAGAATTGAATAACAAGGTGATGGGTATAATAGGTATGGGGAGGATCGGCCAGAAAATAGCAGGCTATGGAGAAGCATTTGGGATGAAAGTGATTTATTGGGATAAATCTAAACGCAAAAAATGGGAGAGAATACCACGGTTGAACAAATTGCTTTCACTTCCGGATTTTATCGTCATATCCATAACTCTAAATAATAAGACCCGGCATCTTATCAATATGGACAATATTGGCTTTGTCAAAAGAGGTGCCGCTTTAGTGAACATCTCGCGAGGTGAAGTTGTTGAAGAAAAGGCGCTCTGCTTTGCTTTACAAAAAGGCATTTTCTCTGGAGTAGGAACTGATGTTCTGGAGTTGGAGTTAGAGGATTATACAAAGTCACCTCTTTATAAGTTTGCTCGAAAGAATCCTCGCGCGAACATAATTATTACTCCTCATGTCGGAGGGGCAACAGTTGATGCATGGAAGAAAGTTTTTACATTGGTTTTCGAGAAGATTTTAGATGAGAGAATACTAAATGGGTATCAAAATAATAGCTGAAGTGTCCTCAAATCACCAGGGGGATATCTTTCTTGCCAAGGAATTCATAAGAATAGCCTCAAGAATCGACGTTGACTGTGTCAAGTTTCAATCGTCAAGATATAAAGATTTGGTTAATAAATCAGACCCTCAAGCTGAATGGATTAAAAGAACTTCTTTATCGGATAAAGACCATTTTGAATTAATTGCAGAATGTAAGAGACATAAGATAGAATTTTTGACTACATGTTTTAGCCTAAGCAGAGTAGATTTCCTTTCTTCTTTGGGGCTGAAGGAGATTAAGATAGCAAGCCCTGATCTTTTGAGCTTCAATATAATAGAAAGATTGGCAGGGGAGTTTAGCCACCTTATTATTTCAACAGGGATGCACACCGTCAGGGAGATCAAAAAGGCAATCGACTTTTTGTTGAATAACAAGATAAACGCCACTCTACTGCATTCGGTATCGATGTATCCGACGCCTTTAAACAAGGCATTTATGCACAAGTTCCTGTGGCTTAAAGACAACTTTCCCAAAGTCGGTTACAGTAATCATGTACCAGATACAGAGCCGGTTAGGTTTTCAATGGCTCATGGTGCACTGATAGTAGAAGTCCATATGAAACTGGGTAAATATGGACCGGGGCGAGCCATGGACTGGGACCTTGCGGTCGAGCAGGTGGAAGACATAGTCAAATACAGGAATATTCTCAGGACCATGTTGGGAAACAAGAATAATTTGAACGATGAAAATTTCTTATATGAAGAAGAGGCATGTGCAGCCAAACGATTTGTAGGCAGATGGGGAGAGAACAAGTGAATGTGATTTTTACCACACACGGTGCATGTGCCTGTTTTTATCTGGAATTGCTTCCATTACTCAGTCAAAAAGTAACTTTAGACAGGATTGGATTCTATGTTACCGACAGGTCTGTTTACCCTCGATGTTTAAATACGGTAAAAAACCTGGACTTAGAAGTAAAATTCTTGACCGAATGGGAAATAACTTCTGGCGCTGATAATGAAGTAGATCGTGAGTTTATGACAAAAATTGAGGCTGAATTTGGAGAGCCGTTCTTGTGGAATACTTTAGTAATGGATAGAAGAGTATATAACGGAATTCTAACAAAATATAAGCAGGATTATAAGCCAAGGTTTACTCACGAGAAGATGCTTTATATCCTTAAGAAAGGTTTCAAGTCTGTTTTAGAATTTATTGAGGACATTAAACCGGATATTATTATTGGAGGCTTTACGCCTGTTACCTTCGGTGAATATATTTTCTATCTCTGTGCAAAGACCAGGGGCATAAAATATATAAACCTCAATCCCACCAAGATTCTCAATAATGTTACTTTTTCAGAGGAAATATACAGGGAGTTTCCTCATATTGGAAAAGCCTACAAAGAGTATTTAAATAAGGATGAAGAAGATGTCTTCCTTGAAGAAGGGAAACGTTATTTGCAGACAAGAGATGAAAAATATGAAGGTGCAGTAATCTCTTCTCCCGGATTTCCTTACAAAAGATTGGGTGCCAGCATATTGAAGTGGCCCTTCGTGGCAACTCGGTATTATTTTAAGAGAGCTTATTTAGATAATCAAGTTAGAGGATATCACTGGGGATACTTTTTTAACAATATATTTAATCCCCTTAAAGATAGGGCTGTACAAAGATTTTTCCCTTACTTCCGATTGGAGGAATTAGGTCAGGTCGAATTTGCATATTATCCGCTGCATGTAGAACCGGAAATAGCTCTCTCCCTCTTCGGGAGAGAATATCTCAATCAAATAGAGCTGGTCAGAAATATTTCCCTGTCCATTCCCGTAACCTGGAAATTGGTTGTTAAGGACCATCCTGCCGGCGTTGGTAGGAGAAATATCGGATATTACACAAAACTTCTGGAAATCCCCAATGTCGTTTTGGCAAATCATTACATAGAGTCAAAACATATCATCGAAAAAGCAAAGATAATTTTCACTGTATCCGGCTTCTCCGGGTTTGAGGCGATTCTCAAAAGAAGACCTGTTGTCACATTCGGAAAAACTTTCTATGACATTCTTCCCGATTGTATGATACAAAATGTACAATCCTTACAGGTCCTGCCGCTTGTGGTGAAACAACTTTTAGAAAATTACCGATACTGTGAAAACGAAATTGTTTGTCTTATCGCGGCAATCATAAAAAACTCCACTCCGTTGAACCTATATTCACAGGTTTTAAAGAAGAAGGAGCGAATTACCTTTGGAAATAAAACATCTGAAGAGCAAATGAAGGATTTTGTAGATTTTCTGGCGAGACGAATAACGAATGCCTAAGCAAACAACTGTTAGTAATGAAAAGATAATCGCTGTTATTCCCGCAAGAGGCGGTTCCAGAGGTATTCCTAATAAAAATATAAAACCCTTCAATGGTAAACCATTGATTTATTATGCTATTAACCTAGCTAATGAAGCAGAAAGAAAAAACGTTATTGCTGGTCACATAGTTTCTACAGATGATGAAGAAATAGCATCGATAGCAAAGAGGATGGGAGGAAATGTCCCTCTTTTGAGACCCTCGGAGCTATCTACTGACAATTCTCCTGTTATTGGCACTGTAATACATGCTGTAAAATGGTGGGAAGAAGAGCACAAGGACATAATTCATAGTGTTTTACTTCTCCAACCAACAAACCCCCTGACTAGTCTAAAAGATATAGAAAGTTCAGTAAAATATTATCTCGATAATCAGCCCAAAGCTAATTGCCTGATATCCGTCTGTGACGCCCAACATGTAAGGCTTTCAACTCTTTATCATGAAAAAGGAAGGTATCTGGAACAGCTACTGAAAGAAATAGACCCTTTAGTGAGGAGACAGGCCTTAAGAAGTTTGTATTGGCGCAATGGTTCCATTTATATTACCCGCCGCGATTTATTGCTGGAAGAGAGTAAAATCATTAACGAGAATCCTCTTTTTTATGAAATGCCAAGATTCCGCTCTATTGCGATAGATGATATGTTTGATTGGACGTTTGCGGAGTTTTTAATGCGCCGTAATAAAAAATAGATTTTGATATTAAATGCAAATATTAAAAGAGAAAGAAAGAGACAAAATGGGAAGTAAGAAAGTATTAGTCACTGGTGCAGGTGGATTTATCGGAGGACATTTATGTAGAGATTTGCAAGCAAAAGGCTTCCGTGTTCGAGGCATAGATATCAAACATCATGAATTTTTTGATAAAATTGGGGATGAGTTTAAACTCCTTGATTTAAGGGAATTTAATAATTGTTTAGAGGCTTGTGATGGTATAAATGAAGTCTACCAGTTAGCAGCTGATATGGGCGGTATTGGTTATATTACAAGCAGTCATGCAACGATATTTCGCAACAACGCTCTAATTAACCTAAATATGTTAGAAGCAGCCCACCAGCAAAAAGTGAAAAACTATTTGTTTTCCAGTAGCGCCTGCATTTACCCACAATACTTACAAAGATCTGCTGACATAGCTCCACTAAAAGAATCGGACGCCTATCCAGCCGATGCTGAACCTGGATACGGCTGGGAAAAATTGTTTTCAGAGCTTGCTAATAAATACTATTACGAAGATGTTAACCTGAAGACGCATATAGTTCGCTTTCACAACATATACGGTCCCTATGGGACCTACCAAGGAGGTAAAGAAAAAGCACCGGCTGCTTTGTGCCGGAAGGTTGCAGAGAGTGCAAATGGTAAAATACAAATTTGGGGAGACGGTCAACAAACCAGAAGTTTTTGCTACATAAGTGATTGTATTAGGGGTTTGCAAAAGCTGATGGCTTCGGAATTTCACGGTCCCATTAATCTGGGCACAGATGTAATGGTTACAATTGACGAACTTGCCGAAATAATAATGGAAATTGCCGGAAAGAAGCTAAAAATCGAGCACATAGAAGGATCTCAAGGTGTCAGAGGGAGAAATTCAGACAACACTCTGTTAAGAAAAGTGCTGAAATGGGAGCCTAAGGTAAGTTTAAGAGAAGGTCTGGAAAAAACATATTCCTGGATCGAGCAGCAAATAAAAACCGGACAATGCACATATTAGGAGACAACAGGTGAGATTAGCGATAGTATCCACAACAATACACGGCGAAAAAGGATACCTATTTTTTGATCAGCTTGCAAAAAAGAGCAAATTTTCTGATGTAATATTTGTTATTTCGGGCGACAAAAAATCTTTGCCATTCAGCACCAGTTCTTTCCAATGTGAAATTGAATACATTGATGCCAAAGCACAGGAAGAGTATCGTTGCAGCGAACCGATGGGGTGGAACAAGATTATGCGCCGAAATATTGCTTTGCTCAAAGCCATCGAATTGAACCCCGACTTTATTCTTATTATTGATGATGATAATATTCCGCAAGAAGATTACTTCGATCTTTGGTACAAAACCGTGACTAATCCTGTTGATAAAATAGTTATAAGCAAAAACAACGGGAATAGTCCTCGCTGGCATAATTACCTCAAAACAAGCAACGCAGATATCGAGATTTATCCCAGGGGATTTCCAATTGAATTTAGAGGAAAGGATTCAACGGAGATTATTTCAGCACAGGGAAGTATACCGAACGAAAAAATCGGACTATACCAAGGTATTTCATTAGGAGATCCGGATATAGATGCTATCACAAGGATTGTTTATCCAAAACCTATAGGTGAAATAAAGGAAAAAGGTTATTGCTGTAAAGATATATGGTCTCCTTACAATACCCAAAACACAATGTTTTCAAAGATACTATTTCCTCTGGCATTTGTTTGGCCGCACTGTGGAAGATATGATGATATTTATTCGTCCTTTGTCTGGCAACAATTTCTGTTTAATAATGACATGTATGTGTATATTGGGGAGGCGATAAATACGCAAGATAGAGGGGAAAGAGATGTTCTTAAAGACTTTAATAACGAAATCGAAGGCTATAACAATGTTGTGAATGTCTGGAGAGCCATAAGAACTGTTAGAGAAACAGATGCTCTGGAATTTATAAAGAAGCTTGTTGTGTCTGAAAATAAAACCATAGTTCATCATAGGGAATTTATTTTGGCCTATTTGAAAGACATAGAGTCAGTTATGTAGTTTTGTTGTGATTCTTTGAGTAATTAAAAGATACGAGATATGAAAATAGAGAATTTACTTATAGTTCCTTCAGATAGGATTGTTTTAGCACAGCAAGCCAGGGGGCAACGAAGCTATTTAGCTTTAGATAGAATAGTCAAGTATCTGAAGACCAGGCTCAGCAAAAGCAGACCTCTATATGATGGTGAAATGCAATTTTACGATGATATGCCTGTTGTTTTAGGCAAAGAAAATACTTTTGTTTTCGGTGAATATCAAAGGCAGTATTTTTCAGAAACCGTACCTGATGATTGTCCATATCCTTCGTGTTGCAAGACTCCCGAGCCGAGGTTCGTATCGCAGGGTGAATTAGAATATGTTATAAAAGAAGTTGATGCTTTGCTTGTATCGACACGAGCGGGTCAGAGAGGGACTATAGCTATAGAGAAGGCGAAAGCAAGTGATGTACCTGTGGCGATAATCGATTTTCAGGATCATGAGTCTAATTACGGTTCTTCAGATATAAAGAAGGAGCTTTGCAGGGGCTTTATACCGGGCAAGCAATTTGACCTTTATTTTAAAAAAGATCTGCCGCTTGGCTATTGGACCGAAACCATACTTCCTCTATGTCCAATTCCTGTCAGGCCTGAGAGCTACGAGTTTAGAGAAGTTGTTCAGGAAGTTGATATTTTTTACAGCGGCAGAAAGAGGATGGAAAGATGCCAGCCTGAACGCAGTGAAGTCGTTGATTTTGTTCGGGAGAATATCGATAACACGTTAATCTTGGAACATGACTCGAGAAGCTCTTTTAAATCGACAAGAGAATACTGTAATTATCTGTCAAAGTGCAAAATTGCCTTGTCTCCTTCAGGGAGGGTTTGGGATTCTTTCAGACATTGTGAAGTTGGACTTACCAAAACAGCGGTTCTTTTAACCCCCAAACCTTATGTTGAGACAGTGGGGCCTTATCTTGAAGACGACAAAAACGCCATACTATACGATGTGGAGCTTGTAGATGGCAGGTATCACTTAAAAGACAGCAATGCTCTTGCAGAAAAAATAAGATATTATCTCAATAATACTGGCGAACTTGATAAAATCCAAAATGCTTGGAACAAAGATGTCCTTTCAGGGCACACAATTGCCGCACGCTCGCAATATATAATAGAAAGTATGGGAAAATTCATTTAAGAAATAAGAAGTTACAATAAACCTGGTGATCATGAGCAAGAAGCATGTGTCGTCTATGGATATATTTATAGATCCTGCGTTTACAAAATATTATCAACAGTACCCAATAGTATTAGTCGACGTTGGGGCAAGACGTGGTTTATGTGGCTACTGGAAGTGCGCTGAAAAATATCTTAAGGTAATCGGATTTGAGCCCGATGAGCGCTCTTTCGGCGAATTGACGCAGTCAGACTCAACAAAATACCTAAACGTTGGATTATACAAAGAAAAAACCGTGCTTGATCTTTACCTTACAAGAAAAGAAGGATGTACTTCGATACTGAAGCCTAATCGCACTTTTTTAGATAGATTTCCCAACGGGGAAAACTACGATATTTTAAGAACCATAAAAATCAACACTGACACTTTAGATAATCAGCTACAGGCACACCAGATAAAAGACGTTGATTTCATCAAGATAGATACCCAAGGTAGTGAGTTGTTCATTTTAGAAGGTGCGACGGAATCCCTGGACAACGTATTTGGTCTGGAAGTTGAAGTAGAGTTCGTTCAAGTATATGAAGATGTACCTCTGTTTGCGGACGTAGATAGTCTCATTAGAAAATTCGGCTTTCAGTTATTTGATTTAGGACAACCGTACTACACAAGAAGTGAGTTCGGCATGAATTGTTGTCAGCAAAAAGGACATCTCCGGGCCGCAGATGCATTATACTTAAGCACTCCAGAAAAGTTTTGTAGAACTCTGGAACAAATCTACGACGACGTTTTGAAGAAATCCAAAGCCTTAAGAGCCCTCTCTATCTGTGTCCTCTATGGGTATTTTGACTATGCCTTAGAGATATTAAACTCGGCAGATTCTTTGTTTGATAATGACGAAGTGGAATTGATAACAAAAACAATTAAGAGCGTCGTTACCAGCTTTGCCAGAAAATTACCCAACTTTCGCGGTAGAGCAAGAATTGCCAATCTATTCTACAGATTATGGAAGGTTCTTCAGCCAAACCCTAAAAAGAGCATAATTAGGGTAAGATTAGGTACCTGGTAGTTAATAACAGGAAACCGTAATAAATTCTTTTCCAGACAATCTGGCCTATGGAGGTAGGTAATGATAATTAATCACTACATGCCCAAGGGGCCGAATGTTGGTGACAATGTCATTGACCTGGCAACAAAAAAGATCCTATATTCTGTGTTTCCTGATGCGGAGATCTATTCTTACAGATCACATTTTCATGCTGCATTCTATCACTCGAAGATAAATCTTGGGGAGCGGGATCGGATGGCGGGGATTTGTGAGGGTTCTCTGAGTTTTTCCAAGAACCCGGATCTAATTGTGATAGGTGGTGCTCCAACATGGGCTACCAGTTCACTGGTATCTATGGACCCTAAAGCAATTCTTGAGAAAGCAATTCCGGTAGTATTTATTGGCGCCGGGTCCAAGTATTATCCGGACCCGAACAACAGAGGATTGTTTTTAGATAATCTTCAGAAAATTAAGGATCTAATAGTCCTCGCGAGCGCCCGCGATGAGCCTACCTACAACGATATGGCTGAGGCCGGCTTAACCGCTTATATGACGGGATGTCCGGTTATGCATTACATCGGGGATGAGATAAAGCACAAAGACTCGGACTACTTCATTATTTCTTTCCGAGATTCAAAAAATTTGAAGAAAATAAAGATTACAAGAAAGTTTGTAAGCAAACTTGAGCAACTACTTGGTGCAAAACATTTGATAGTTTTTCATGATTACAGAGAAGTGTGTTTGGCACAAAGATGGAAGGGAAATATAAGGTATATTGTAGAATATAACCCTGAGAATCTTGTTCCATTTTATAAGAATGCAAAATTTGCTTTATCTTATCGATTACATGGAACGCTTATGGCAACAACATGCGGCACGCCTTTTTTACAGATAACAACTGACAGAAGATGCAGCGATTTTGTCAAGACGTTTGATCCTGAGGAAAAGTACAATCTATCATGTCTACACCTTACCGAGGATGACATCCTAAATCAGATACGCCGAATAATTGAATCAAAGCAAAATTATGATTACAGAGATTATAGGAAGAGAATTATAAAGGCCCGTCAAAACCTTGAAGACTTTAAGAATGAATTGAAACGATTAATGAGATAAACAGTATTTTGAACGTGAGTAAGACGGGCAAGAAGATTTTATCACTGTTAAATTCAATTTTCAGGTTTTTCTAACGGTTATTCGGTAGCCGAATGAACATTCCGAAGCAAATCTTCAAAAATACATTCACAGGCTGGTTTGAGATGCTGGTGCTGATGATATCAGGCCTGGTGCTTACGCCTATATTAACGGGCTATTTCGGCATGGAGGGCTATGGAGTATGGATTCTTGTAGGTCAGGTGATTGCTTACCTGGGAGTACTTGACCTTGGAGTGAGCAACAGCGTAAGCCGATTTGTCGCGAAATACAATACCCAGAAAGACGAAGAAGGATTATTGCGGATATTAAATACTTCGCTTTTTTTGAATTTTTTATCGATGGTTATTGTTGTTCTGGTTACTTTGCTAATATGGCCGAAGTTTTCAGTTTTTTTTAATTTAAGCGAGGAATATTATAAAACGGGTTCTCGGCTTATTCTGCTGACAGGCTGCGGCATAGCGGTTTCCCTTCCGCTGAGAATAGGTCAGGCGATATTTCGCGGTACTCATCGTTTTGATTTAACTTATTTGTTTAATTCGTTAAGTGAAATACTCAAAATATTATTAGTAGTCAGCTTTTTTTACTTCTGGGAAAAAGGCGGTTTTATTTTTTTGGCTGGAATAAGTATAGGTACGGCCTTGCTCCCAGGTGTCCTGATGTGCCTGCTGGCACGAAGGCAGATACCGAAGCTTGTTATAAAAAGAGAATACCTTAGCAAATGCACGTTAAAAGAGATATGGTCTTTAAGTTTCAGCGCATTAATTATATCGGTTTCAACACTTATTTTTAAGAAAGCTCAGATACTCGCAGTCGGGAAGATTGCCAGCGTCGAAGCGGTAACTGTTTACGCGATACCGACGATGTTAATGGTTTATGGTTCGAAGGCGGTTGCTTATATTACGGCTTGTTTTGTTCCACTGGCAAGTAAGATGCATACACTTGGGGATGAAAAACAGTTACAGAGTTTAAATATCCAGGGTGCTAAGATTTCGTTTGCTATTTTTCTGGGGTTGCTTGTGATAACAGGTTACTTTGCTGAGCCGTTTCTTTCGTTCTGGCTTGGTTCGAAATCTTTTCAGGAGCCGGATTTTACAACAATGTCAAAGTTACTTTTAATCATGGCAGCGGGATTTTGTCTTTTCGGGCCGCAGATAGTAACATCGAAAATGTTTTTAGGCAGCGGCAAACAGTGGTTTGTAACTACAGTTTCGATTGCAAGAAATCTTACGGGCTTAATTGTCGGGTGCGTTTTACTGGCATATACCAGACTGGGATTGTATGGTATGGCTATCGGGTGGCTGTTAGGTCAGTTTGCATCTGGTGTTATTATCTATCCGCAGGCGGCGTGTCGTCATTTCGGAATTAATATGTGGGTTTATCTGAAAAAAGTATACTTTCCGCCGATAGTGGCGGCATGTGTTTTAACCGCGGCGTCCTGGGTTGTCAGGGAGGTTTTTGGTACGTCGGGCTTTGTACCGTTGGCCTTTTCGATAGCATTGTGTCTGGCGGTTTATGCGGTTGCTGTGTGTTTTATATGTTTTAATCGGGGCCAAAGAAAAGAGGTCTGGGGCATAATAACCGGATTCAAAGAGAGTGCTTTTGAAAAACTCGGATATGAGCGATTGTGAGAATGCCATAAAACCAAGGGTGTTATCCTGGCTTGATCTATTAAAGGTTCCAAAAAACTGCTGCGGATACAGGTTTAGTGCGAATGTCGACAACACAGTTTTTTGCACATGTTTTGCCTTGTTCATTTTAGATTTATTCGGAGAAACCGAAAAGTTTACACATCAGGAAAGACAATGCTGGATTTCATATATTCAAAGTTTTCAAAACGAAGAGCACGGTCTTTTTGAACCTGAGAGATATTATCATAAAGATAAAGAGCGTAATCGTTATCAATTAAGTTGTTTTTGTTTGAGCGCGTTAAGAATATTGGGCGCAGAACCAAAATTTCCGCTGACGTTTACCGAACAATGGAAAACACCTGATGAAGTAAAGGAATATTTGCACGAGAGAGGTTGTCATGAAGGCAAGCCCGGTTCTGGTAACAAAGCAATGTTTCTGGCAGTATTCCTCACCCACGAGTATGAAAGAACAAAAGAAAGCCATCTTCTTGATAAAATAGAAACTTGGTTTGAATTTCACAACGAAACACAAAATCGAAACGGATTCTGGGGGGAGGACTTGAAGGCACATTATATTCATGGCCTGCAAAATGGTTTTCACCAATTTGTCATATATTTCTATTGGCAAAAAGAAATCCCCAAATTCAATAAAATAGTAGATGTCGCTCTAATGTCCCAGGACAAACAGGGATTCTTTGCCCCCACTCCCGGTGGTGAAGCGTGCCATGACTATGATGCAATTCATATCCTTGCAATGGCTCATAGGACCACTGACTATAGAAAAGGTGAAATAGAAGCGTGTTTGAGCAAGGCATTCGATGCGATACTAAGTACCCGTAACGGTGACGGCGGATTTTGCCAATCAAAATGTAAGCTGACAAGCTTGAAAGATTTTCTTAGATATATTCCTGTTTATTTTTCAAATGGTTCACCCCATCTATGGTACTACAGGGCCAAGACTTCCCTTGTTACTGTGCTGAAACGGAAAAAGTTAATCCATACGGGCTGGACGGAAAAACCAAGATTCTGGAACGAAAGTAATTTATGGGACACCTGGTTTCGTTGTTTGGCTCTGGCGGAAATCGCACATACGATTGACGATAGTATGCTGGAAAGTTTCCGAAATGTCAATTTTCACAAGACTCCGGGCCTTGGCTACTTTCTAAAATAATACGAATCGTTGATGCAGCCATGTCCTGACCGGCCGGGCATTTTGCTCAAGCAAGTCAGATGCTTAAAAAACTTGTATATCCTTCAACTGCGATAGTTCCTTCAACGCAGGCCAACAGCGTTCAGATAATGAAAATGTGCAATGCCCTGTGCCGGTTTGGTTTTGATGTAACTCTTTTGGCCGGTACTATGCCGCGATATAAGAATGTCAATGTTTTTGAATATTATGGTATTGAGAATACATTTTCAATCGTTAGGAAGATGACCGGCTGCCACCGAGGTTCGAGTTTTTTTCTTTCCCTGCGGCATTATCCGGCGTTGAAAAGGTTGGCCAAAAGTGCCGAGGATATTCTTTTCTACGGGAGGGACGTTCTCTCTCTTTATATTTTGTCTCGGGCTGGCCGGCAGGTTATATACGAAACGCATGACATTGTCAAGAAAGGGCCGAGAAGCTGGACCGAAAAACAACTGATGAAAAGCCAAAATCTTTGCAAGATCGTGTTTATCTCCAACGAACTCAAAAGCGGATATCTTAAAAAGTATAATACGCTTTTGGCTAATAAGAAGATGATTATTGCGCCGGACGCCTCTGATGAACAGCCGAATTTTTCTGAAACTGTCAATCTCAAAGGTAAAGCTGATTTTAACGCCTGCTACATTGGTAGCTTTCACAGAGGCAGGGGCATAGAGTTGATTTTGGATATTGCTGAAAGAATGCCTGACGTAGGATTTCATCTTTTTGGAGGCACTAATAATCAGATTTGTCAGCTTAAACAAAAAAGTTCGCTAAACGTGTACTTTTATGGATACATAAAACCCGCCCAGACCTACAAAGCCAGGAATGCCGCTGATGTCTTTCTGATGCCGTATCAAAAAGAGGTGATGGTTTCACAAAATGCTTCTGAAACCTCCCGATGGATGTCGCCTGTAAAACTGTTTGAGTATATGTCCAGCAAAAAACCAGTCATCAGCTCTAACCACAAAGTTTTGCAGGAAGTGCTCGAACATAACCGTAACTGTTTGTTATGTGAATCTGATGATGCCGAACAATGGGTTCAAGCCATCACGAGGGTAAAACGGGATGAGCAACTTTACAACAGCATAAGTGAAATGGCTTACAGAGATTTTATTGAAAACTATACGTGGAACAAGAGAATTGAACGTATTTTGGACGAAGATTAGGTTGTGTTGAATGAATAGTGTGCAAATAGATGCTTTCGGAGAGGCCATTTGCAGTGGAAAATGCTTTTGTTAATATCAACTGTCCTGTATGCGGCGGTGAAAGATTTAAGACTGTCTGGCAATCAACGCCAAGGCAGTTTCTCAGTGATTTTAGAAAGAGCTATTACAACCTTGATGCTCTCGGCATAGATCTGGATACCGGCTTTTCCATAAAGAAATGCAGAGATTGCTCCTTTGTATTTGTCAATCCCCGGCTTCGTAACGATCTTTATGATGTAGTCTATAATGAAGCAAAAGTTGAGCAGAACCGCAACAAACAATGGACCCGTCAGGAATGTGACCTCAAATATCTCTATAACACGCATCACAAATGGAGTGCGCGATTTGTTATCGGCGCGTGGTCTTGACGCCAACTCTATAATTTCTTTAATGGAGAATGGCGAAGAAAAACAATTTCCCGATGGCTCCTTCCATCTTAGTTTTTCTGAAGGAGTTTTTGAACATGTTAAGGACATAGAACAAGTTGCCACAAATCTTAAAAGGCTGACTGCTCCCGGAGGTGTAGGTGTGCATTTCTTCCCTGCCCACAAACATTTTGTCGAAATTCATCTCTTTATGCCTTTTCTGCACTGGCTGCCAAAAAACAGAATCCGGAAAATTTACATTATGCTTTTGCTGCTGTTGGGCGGAGGGCCTAAATGGAAAGAACTGCAGGGCAAGAGCAGGCGAGAACAGGCACAGGTTTATTATGAATATATCGTATATAAGACATATTACAGAACGCCTCGTGTTATAATCGATGTTTTTACACGTAATAAGTTCAAGGTCGATTTCATACCTCTGGCCGAATTCGGGCTGGATAAACATCCATTGCTTGATAGATTAGTAAAATTCAAACCTCTGCGGCCGCTGCTCAATTGGGGCATGCGCAACTTTGGGCAGATAGGGCTTGTAATAAACAAAAAGGCAGATTAATTTGTGTTCATAAACGTTAATAGCTTTGCACACTTTGTACTTCGCTATTCCCAAGAGAATAATTGTGTATTTTGATATGTTACCAATCCTTTAGATGAAATTCTTGACAAAAAAAGTCTTTTCATTGGGAACCATAATTTTGCTCCACATAACTTTCTCGGTGGCGTTGATTATGACCTGGACTATCGTCAAGAGAGATTGGGATTTCAGCGTAACTTCTTTCGGAAATGAAAGCTTTTATATAGCCGTGGGGCCGGACAGGTTTAACATAGCGGCTGTTGTGATTGGTGCTTTATTCAAACATTTACATTTCAATCACCTAACCTTCTATTTATTCAACATACTCCTAAGCAGCTTAACTGTGTTTGTATTCTTCAATCTCACTCGTACCTGTCTGACCAGGAAACTTTCACTTTATGTGACTGCAATTTTTGCATTCAACCCTGAGCTTGTTTTCTACAACAACTTTGTCGTCAAGGAAAACATGTTGATTCTGGTTATCATCGTTGCCATGTACTTCTTTTTCAAGGCGCTGGCTACGAATTTACTTGCTTACAAAATTCTTTTCTGTCTTTTATTGCCTCTCATTGCTCTGATAAGAGAGCCACTGGCTTTGATGGGGCTTCTGCCGCTCGCTTTTCTAACGAAATACACGAGAAGGCTTATTATCTTATCTGGAATTGTAGCAGCCTTTGGCCTGTTGTACTTGATGCCTGAACAATCCACCAAACTGCTTGAATTATATTTGGCCTCACATCTTGGCAACTACGGAGTAACAAAAGTTTTATTGGAGGATATCTACGGTGTACCCACGCTTATCACATTTGGCGAACTTTTTAGTTCACCAACCTTATTTGTGGAATATTTTTCTCGGAGCTTCTTGTATTACATAAGGCCCGGTATGGGTGCAGGAATTAAGCTGAATTCATTTCTCATACCGTATACATTATTTGTCGTCTACGTGTTCTTGGTAAGCTTTCCCTACAGAAAGTATCTCGCATCGACTTACCGCACGGCATATTTGTTTATTGCTTTAACTATAATCCTTGTTAGTTTGACCATCATTACCTACGACCCAGTCGAACGATATCGCTATAGTGTATATCAGTTAGGTTTCACACTACTCGTGCTAAATCTTAAAGGTTATCAGGAACGTATTCTTCGCCAGCCATGCATGACGAGGACCGAATCGTAAGGGATTGTCAAACATAACACAGTGTAAAATAAGCCGCAATCAGCAAATTTCAATGAATGCGACCGAAACCAACAATATCCGTGTCCTTTATTTGGTCAGCCGGCTACGCCAACAAGGACCGATTTTTCAACTTTACAACATTATTAAATATCTTGACCGTAGAAAGTTTTACCCTCGTGTAGTCACCCTCTCTCCGGAAGCTACCGAATCCTTGCTGGGGGCTTTTGAGAAGATTGATGTTGAGTGTAGCTCTCTTGGCTTGTCACGAATGGCGGGTACGATGCTCGGCCCCAAAAAAATAAGGAAACTGCTTAATGAAAACCCTGTTGACCTGATTCACGTTTTCGATTATCGCTCTACCCTGCTATGCACAAACCACGTTATTGGTATACCTCGCGTCATAACGTGTCGTCAGTCTTATCGTCACGTTTTTGGTCCGATACTCGGTTATACTATGATGAAAACCTTTTTGACAGCGTGTGGAAAATGTGAATGTGTTGTGGCAGTTTCAAATTCTATCCGAAATTTAATAGAAAACGGAATTACCCGCCAAATAGATGTTATTCATAACGGTATCGACCAGGATAAATTCAAACCTGTTGGTGAAGAAGAAAAGGGGCATCTAAGATCACGCCTCGGCTTGCCACCAAACAAGCGTGTTATTTTGAGTGTAGGTTTTCTGTCTGAGATTAAGGGTCTGCTCACTCTTATAAAGGCTTTTCTCAATAGTGCGCTGAGCCAGTCGGATGTTTTGGTGTTGTTAGGCAATGGTCCTTTGCGAAAAAAATGCTCACGTCTGGCGGCCGGAAAAAGTAATATCCGGATGGTTGGTTTTGTTGAAAATGTAAAAGATTACCTCGGTGCAGCTGATATATTTGTCTCTGCCTCGCTGACCGAAGGGTGTCCAAACGCCGTAATGGAAGCGCTAGCCTGTGGTCTTCCAGTAGTCCTGTCTGACATACCTGCCCATCGTGAGATTCTCGCTTTCAACGAACGAGCAGGATTAGTATTCGCCACCAAAGATACTGCATCATTGTCGAAAATACTTTCAAAAAGCCAGGATGAGGACTACTCACAGCAGTCTTCGGCTGCTCGGAGCATAATCATAAATCATTTAAATGCCAGGAACATGTCCTCAAAATATCAGATACTTTACCAACAACTCTATGATAAATATCATCAAGCAACATAGCCATTAAAACCGGCTATTCACAATTAAAACTTTAAAATATTTTCTATTTATGAGAATACTTTTAATTAGTGCAATTAATCCACATATCGAAATTGAAATCAGATACCCCCAATTGGGATTAGGATATCTGGTAAGCTATATTAGAAAAAAACTCGGTAAAAATTCACATGTATTTAAAATTATAAACAGAAATGTAGATGAAATCCTTGATTCTTTCAAGCCTGACCTCGTAGGCATAAGTTGTTTCTCTCCGAACTATGGCATAGTAAAAAAGTATGCGGCACTTTGCAAAAAAAGAAAGCTCCCTGTTATTGTTGGCGGTATCCATATTTCACTACTGCCTGATTCTTTTACCAATGAAATGGATGTTGGTGTGTTATTTGAGGGAGAAGAAACATTTGCTGAACTTGTTCAGTTGTATGATTCCTCAGGACGATTTGATACTGATAGCCTTTCTTCAGTCAAAGGAATTATTTATCTGGACAATAAGAAATTGATTTTAACTGAACCTCGCCCTTTAATTGGCAACCTCGATGAAATCCCAATACCCGCCAGAGATTTGCTTAACCTGCGAGGCACACATCTTTCCATGTTCTCTTCACGCGGATGTCCGTATCGTTGTATTTTTTGCGCTTCAAGCAGGTTTTGGGTGACCACAAGATTGGCCTCAGCCCAGTATGTTGCAAATGAAATAAAAGAACTATACTACAATTACGGAGCTAAACTGATCAGTATTTACGATGACCTTTTTATTGTAAATAAACGAAGATTAGCAGAACTTAGGGAAATTCTCTCTAATGATGGTATCCTTGGAAAAGTGCGTTTTTCCTGTTCCGCGAGAGCAAACCTTATTAATGACACTATGGCAAAGCAATTAAAAAATTTAGATGTTGTCTCCGTTGCTCTTGGATTGGAATCCGGCCATCCCCGTATCCTGAAATATTTAAAAGGAGATAGTGTTTCGATTGAAGACAACAATAGAGCAGTTAAAATTCTGCATCAGAACGGCATTGCTCCGAATGCCGCCTTTGTCATTGGCTCACCTTTTGAAACAAAGGAAGAGATTAAAACAACATATAATTTCATTAAAAGTGTACCTTTGCGTAACTTTAACGTATATATTCTTACTCCTTTGCCAGGTACTCCAATCTGGTCTGAGGCGATAGAACGAGGAATTATTCGAGAGGACTTTAATGATTGGAATGTTTTAGATGCTGTTCATTTTGGAAGACACTACAAAAAAGCGATAATCATGTCACAAGAACTGTCTCGCAACGAGCTCCTTAAAATATATAGATCATTTCAGCGATTGAGATATTGGGTCTATCTAAAAAATGCTTATCATCATCCCTTTACTAAAGACGTTCCAAAGATGTTATGTGCTCTGATTAAAGAGAAAGTAACGGAGCTGGTGCGAACATGAAAATACTGCTAATAGATCCGCCATTTTACAGAATTATTGGGTTTTATAACCGTTTTTTCCCGTTCGGCATCACATCTATTGCAACAGCACTTAAAAAAGAAGGTCACGATGTAGTAGTCTATGATACAGATTGTAATAACAATCCTTCAAAAATTGACTATACTCAACTTCCGGAATACTATCAAGCTTATCTTCAATCATTTAAAAACAGTTCCCATCCTATATGGCAAGAGGCATTAGAAGTAATAAAAGGATTTAACCCGGATGTTGTAGGTATAGCGATATGGACACCTTATGCAGCATCCGCTTTTCATATGGCAAAAATCTGTAAACAGATCAACAGTTCTTGCCCTATTGTAGTTGGGGGAGCACACGCTACAGTTAAAGCCCATGAAATTCTTGATATCTCACCAAGCATAGATTATATAATCCGGGGAGAAGGAGAAGTAACCATATCCGAGCTAATACGTGCACTGGAATCTGGTCATAACAATTTGAATTCGATACATGGTCTATCATTTAGATATCAGGGAAATATCAGACATAATCCTGAAAGAAACGCAATCAACAATCTTGATTATTACCCTTTTCCAGACAGAAGTCTGTTGATCAATGAACAAAAGTACACTCCAGAGGATATGGGACTGATAATGACAAGCAGGGGATGTCCATTTGTTTGCTCATATTGTGCTACTCATGCGAAAAAAATCAGCTACCGCTCTATTGATCATATAATTAACGAAATAATATTCGTAAAGGAAAAGTATCATACAGGACAATTTACTTTTAAAGATGATTCATTTACTGTGAATAAACACAGAGTCAAGCAACTATGCGATAGAATGCTCATCGAAAAGCTCAATATTAATTGGGAATGTAATACACGGGTTGACCTTATTACCGAGGAACTTTTGTTGTTAATGAAAAAAGCCGGCTGTAACAGCATAAAAGTAGGAATCGAGTCCGGAAGCCCCAGAATCCTGCAACAAATGCATAAAGGCATTACTCTTGAGCAAATCAGAAGTGCTGCAGAACTATTTAAAAAAATCGGCATCTATTGGACAGGTTACTTTTTGATGGGAGTTCCTGGTGAAACTATTGAAGACGTAAATAAAACTCTGGAATTGATGTATGAAATCGCACCCGATTTCGCATCAATCGGTGTCTATGAGCCGTACCCTGGCACTTCTATGTTCAACGAAGCGGCTGGAAAAGGACTTGTAAAACCAGATATGACTATAGATGAATTTTATACAACATTACCGAACAATTATTATAAAATTGAACCTGCTCAACAAGTAGATATAATCGAAGCGGAAAAATTCAGCATTCTTGAAAAAGAAATTAAGAAACAATTTCATAGTTACAATAAAAACTTCAGAAAAATATTGAAACGAGCTATTTCTAGAATTCCTCTTTACACCAAACAACCTCGTACCGTATTCGGGGACTTAAAAAGATATCTAAACTGGCGGTAAAAAAACAAACATATGCTATCAATAATAATTGTAAACTATAACGCAGGTGATTTCTTAAAGAACTGTATCGAATCTATTTATAAAGAAACAAAAGGCCTATCTTTTGATATTTGGGTCGTTGATAACAATTCTTTCGATAACAGCATAAAAACAATTAAAAACAATTTTCCTGATGTTAATATAATTGAAAACACAAGAAACGTTGGTTTTGCAAAAGCAAATAACATGGCAATGTTAAATACTAACGCTGATTACATTCTTATGTTAAATCCTGATACTCTTACTAAACAGAATGCTATTGGAAAGACAGTAAAATTCATGGAAGAAAACTCTAAAATTGGCATATCCGGATGTAAAGTCCTGAATGAAGATGGCACTTTACAGCTCGCATGTAGAAGAAGCATTCCAACCCCAAAAATTGCCTTTTGGCGACTTACAGGATTAAGCTTATTGTTCCCCAAAAGCAAGGCTATGGCAAAGTATAATTTAACATACTTGAATCCAAACAAACCTAACGAAGTTGATGCCGTCTCAGGTGCTTTCTTAATGATTAGTAAAAATGTTATTAATGAAATTGGAATCTTGGATGAGGATTTCTTTATGTATGGGGAAGAATTGGATTTGTGTTTTAGAGCTAAAAAAGCGGGGTGGTCAGTGATGTATTATCCAAATGCTGAGATAATCCACTATAAAGGTGAATGTAGCAAGTTTAATAGTAGAAGAGCCACTTTGGAATTTTATCGTGCAATGTACTTGTTTCACAAAAAGCATTTTGCAAAACGCCACTCTATAATCATAAACTCTATTATTTACACAGGGATTTTCCTAAAAGCACTCTGTTCATGGAAAAGTTTGTTATTCTTCACTAAGGTTGGATCAAAAAGATAGTTTTTTGCATATGACTCTATCTCCATTTAATAAAACGAATAGCAGAAGTCGCATGAGTTATCTATTCTAAAATCATGGTCGTTTTAGCCGAGTTTCTTGGCAAATCGACTTATGAACTCAAAGAAATTGTGAACAGAGAATAATGTCTTGTGTTTAACAAAGGATAATTGAGAAAAAAACGTTACTCACTTTGAGTCAACTATGGCCATAAGAATATTTTTGTTTATAGCGAATGCAGTTCTTATAAATCTTGGTTTTCTTATTTCTTTTCTAATTAGATACGGTGAAAATATCCCAAATTCTTGCTTTTCTGCTTATAAAAGCAGTTGTATATTCCTGACGTTAATATATTTATTTGTGTTATCTTTTTTCAAGGTTTACAAGAGCAGGTTCAGATCCTCTTGGGACTTATTCAAAAGAGTTTTTTTAGGGCTATTCTTTGGAAATTTTCTTAGTGTAGCTTTTGTTTATGTATTCAGAACCAGATGGGGTGCTTTCCCAACGAGTGTTTTTGTCCTTTCCTTTTTCATAAATCTCCTTCTGATTTATAAGCTGAACCAGTATATCTTAAAAGCCAAGAAAAAAATCAAAAAGAAGATCTTAGTTATCGGCCAAGACGACATAGACGACATTGTCGAGAAAAAGGCTGTCGTAAAAAGAATCAGAAGCGAAGAGATTGGGCAGTTGCTAAAACACACGGATGTTGATGAAGTTGTTATTTGCGAGAGAATCCAAAATGAAAAGGACCTAAACCTTTTGATCTATCTTATACAAAGGTTAAAAATAGATGTTGTTTTTAAGCCTTCTATTTATGTGAAGCTTTTGTCCGGGAGAATTAATGGTAAGAATTCGTTCCACTTTCTCAACACCTTCATCGGGGAAAAGCAGGATATGCAGGAGTTCTTAATGAGAAGTCTTGATACAGTGGGCAGCATCCTTATCTTGCTCATTTCTATACCTGTGACTACCTTGATCTCTCTGCTTATCAAGATTTCATCTCCCGGGCCGGTTTTTTACAAGCAGCAAAGAGTAGGCAAAGATGGCAAGATCTTTACCTTGTACAAATTCAGGACTATGGTGAAAGATGCGGAGAAGGAACTTGGTCCCGTCTTGGCAAGCCGAGATGACCCACGTGTTACGAAAGTGGGAAAGATTTTACGAACGACACGATTGGATGAGCTTCCTCAACTACTCAATGTACTACGGGGGGATATGAGCCTGGTTGGGCCCAGGCCGGAACGACTACACTTTGTCAAGCAGCACAAAGCTTTGCATGAATTGAGATTGGCTGTAAAACCAGGGCTGACGGGACTTGCTCAGATTCGAAGCTTCTATGATTTGAAACCCCGGCATAAAATAAAATATGATTATCTGTATATTCAACGAAGGTCTTTATTATTGAATCTATATATCCTTATAAAGACTATCCCTATTGTATTATCAAAAAAGGGATGGTAAAAACAGGCTGCTATCAAATTTTTCAGGACCAGGGACTTTTTCGGTCATCACCAGTTACAGATCACATTGTCTTATGAATTACCAGCTTACGTTTTTGCCCCCACTTTTCCACCCATACAGAGTGTACCTCTTGCACCTGCATATCTTTAGGTAAATTTAGCTCTTCGTCTTCACTCTCCGCAATTTTCACAACGTATTTGACTCGCTCAGTAACTTCCCCAATCTCATACACAAATCCCTTGCGTTCCGCATAAAAACTTATGCGCTTATTCGGAACAGCGATAGTATCCTCTCGGCTGGTATTCTCCTTTAGCCACTTTGCAGCATCTCTGTAGGCTTGCTTTTCTACACGTATGGGTCTTAGCAATTTGGGTGTGCAAATACCCAAGCCTATTATAAGCAGAACGAAGAACCAAAATCGTGCTTTTTCTATATTTGCCCCATTACCGTCGCCTGAAGAGTTCCTCACAAGCCGGTCCGCAATAACCTGCAAACCGACAGATACATAGAAAATAGTGAATACGACCAACGGCAAGCTGTGTCTTCTGCTGATGTACCCCCAGTCACAGTAAAGCAAAATTAGTATAATAACATTAAGTATTATAAAAGCAGGCACAAAAAACCTCTCTATGTCTGTTGCTCCAGATTGTTTGTGGAAACGGGAATAAACGCCTATTGCCAGTGCCGGCACAAAAAAGTACATTAAATTATCACTGATTTCTGCGATAAGCCTGCCAATCGCTTTTGCTACATTGCCGGGCAAACTGCCTGCCGTGTACATATTATTGTGGCAATCAATGTTTGGTTCTTGAATTCTCTCCGATTGCAACTGATAAGAAGAACTGATAAGTGCTTCCAGTTTTTCCGGGAATATTTTCCTTTTTGCTTTTATATATGGTACTGTGGGGACAGCAAAACCAATTAGAAGAATGAAAAATGCGCAAACAAGTTTGGGCCTGTTCATATTATGCGTTGGCAGGAACAATCTTATCAATAGCCATAGAACTCCATATATAACCAATTGTGCGCATTCAGGTCGGATTATATGTCCAAGTCCTCCAGCCAGACCAGCTATTCCAAACATCCACCCTTTGCCATCTTTGGCGCCCCAGAGTAAGAATAGAAAGCCGCTGGCCAAAAATAAAACATGAGGCCAATCCCTCAGTGCATCGCTTCCAAACTCTGCGGGATAGGGCAGCAAAATCAGAATCAGCAGAGCCCAAAAGCTGTGGCGAGAACCAACCAATAGCTTTCCGATATAATACAAAAATATGATTGCAAGCAATCTACATAACAAGGTTATGCTTTGGGCTGAGTATATCCAGGTTTGTGCCGATGAACTGTTACTGAACAAACCAACAAATTTATGGGCTATAAAGATAAGAAACGGATAGCCCGGTGGGTGTGACACTATAACACCGCTTGGATCACTTGTAAACTTTTGGGCTCGTTCAATATAATAGATACCATCGTCAGCAATGAGGACTGTTGTGGCAATTAAGTAAACTCCGAGCAAAGACGCGATAAAGACAAGAATAAGCAAGTTGATTGCATCGTCTTTACGCCTTTGTGACTTGGCTTCGAATTTGACTGCCATCATATATCATCCGTGATAATTCAGAAAACAGCTTGTATAACCGATAAAGATAAGGACCGGCAATCTCAGAATAACCTGAAACCTTCTGACTTGCAATAAATTTTCATGGTGGTTATGATTGAAATATCACTCTGAGTTCTATATTTGAGTAAGGAAGACGCTTGAAGATTTTGGGAATCCACGATGGTCATAACTCATCCGCTGCAATTGTAGATGATGGTGCAGTTGCCGCAGCGGTACAAGAAGAACGTCTGACCAGACATAAGAACCAAGGTGGTTTCCCGGTCAACGCTGTTAAGGAAGTTCTTACCATATCCGGTCTGTCAATCGAAGATATCGACCAGTTTGCGTTTGCAGGTTACGGCAAAAGCAAGGTTAAAAATCGGCAAGATATCTTAGCCAACTATCTACGAAAGGTCGAACCTCCTGCACCGGCTTTTTCGAAGAAAATTGTCCGGGCTTTTCGACATTTATTTCTTGCAAAGTCAAAGAGACAGCGAAAGTTGAAACGCAAGCAGAAGGCGAGAATGGCTCCATTGCTCGCCGACGGCGTACAGGAGAAAAAAGTGAGGTTTATCGAGCATCATCTTTGTCACGCGTCAACTGCTTACTACGGGCAGGGAAATATGAGCGATGAAATTCTTGTATTGACATGCGACGCAGCGGGTGACGGAGTCTGCGCGACTGTCAACATCGGCAAGAATGGTGAGTTGAAAAGACTGGCAAGCGTGCCTTTAACTGAATCCGTGCCGATTTTCTACAGTCTGCTGACTTTCCTCACAGGTTTTATACCACTTGAACATGAGTACAAACTGATGGGGCTTGCTCCATATTCATTTGGCTCGGAACAGTCGCACCATATATGTAATTATTTGCTGTCGCATTTTTGTTTCACTGAGGAGAACCCACTCGGCTGGCAGCGTGCTGACGGTATAGTTGATACCTTTAGAATTGGTCCGCAGTTGAAAAAGCTTATCGAGTACAAGCGCTTTGATAACGTTGCTGCCGGCTTACAGCTTTTTATCGAAGACTTCTCCGTTGAGTGGATCCGCCGTGTTATTCGAGAAACGGCTGTGCACAAGCTTGCTCTGTCTGGCGGGCTTTTCATGAACGTGAAGCTTAACAAGCTTATTCTGGAGCTGGATGAAGTGGAGTCGCTGTTTGTCTTTCCTTCGTGCGGTGATGAAACCAACAGTATAGGAGCCGCTTGGGCGGCATATGCAGATTATCTGAACGAATCCAAACGGACGATAACAATTCCTCATCTGGGGGCGTTTTGTTTTGGTGCTGATGTATCTGTGCACGAAGTTGAACGTGCCATTTCCGATTTTGACTTTAAAAAGAAAGTTCGTATCAGCTTTTATGAGAACATAGAAGAAAAGTGTGCCGAGCTACTTGCCCAAAACCAGGTGGTTGCCAGGTGTAAAGGGCGGATGGAGTTCGGCGCAAGAGCGCTCGGGAACAGGTCTATCCTGGCGAATCCGGGTAATTGGAAGACCATCAAGGTCATAAATGAGATGATTAAGATGAGGGACTTTTGGATGCCTTTTGCTCCCTCTATACTTTCGGAATGTGCTCTTGATTATATACATAATCCGAAGTATATCAAAGCACCATATATGGTATTGGCGTTTGAAACAAGAAAAGACAAGCTGGATAAAATTATCGCCTCCGTCCATCCATACGACCACTCATGTCGACCTCAGGTCGTAGAAAAGGAATGGAACCCTGACTATCACCGACTAATAAATTGTTACAAGGATTTGACGGGGGAAGGCGCAATATTAAATACATCTTTTAATCTGCATGGGTTTCCCATCGTCTATAAGCCCACCGATGCCTTGGAGGTTTTTGATAAGTCGGGACTGCGATACTTAGCCTTGGGAAATGTACTCATAGAAGAAGTTTAACATTGTGGCGAAGATTCTTTTGAAAAAAAATAAAATCAAGCAAAAACTACCCTCCCCTGCCTGAACAGCTATAAGGCTGGACTAAACACTACTTCGATACCGTAACATGGGAACATATAGCAAAGATTCTCTTCGTAGTACCGCTGGAGAAGCGTGTGCAGATTAATGAACCAGCCGATGAGTTTCTTGAAAGGATTGATGATCTTAAATGATGACCGGAATATCAGACGTTGCGACAAAATTATTATTCTCACGTCTGTGTAGAAATCCGGGACCTTCCTTTTTAATTGGTGTTTATTATCGACAAAGTAATAAAAAGTGTATAAGCCAAAAAACCTTTTGTGTGTGTAATCTGAGTAGTAATGGGGATTAGAAAAATGTGGCACAAAAATATGTGCCCTGCCATTGCTTTTTAATACCCTGACAATGTCTCGCATTAAATTTTCAAAGTTCTCTATGTGTTCAAAAACACTCCTACAATGAATCTCATCAACTGAATCATCAGGCAAAAAAGGAAGTCCGTTTTCCAGGTCAGCCACTATATCCACATTCGGCAAATCAATACTATCAACACCAATTCTTCCTTCTTTTTTCTTGGGACCACATCCGAGTTCGACAATCACGGGACTACCGCCACTAATTGCTTCTTTCAAATCAATTTTGACCAGAGCATCCATGCATACCTCTCTACTACGCTTGATTCCCAGCTTGATACGTGTGGGCAATTATTGACAGCCAACGATTTAATTTTCTTTTGGAGTCAATCCAATATTCGGACACCGGCTTTTTTCAAGGACGCATTATATTAAATTACAAACCTCATATTGTCAACAGGTATGCAAATCAAGGTGACGCTAATCGCTCAGCAATTCCTGCTCTTGTCCAGTGGATCAGGGACCTAAGATTCGGATGTCGCCGGAAGGATTGCCCAAGCAGTTGAGATGCCTGGTCATATAACCCTTCCCTGATTGCACAACGTCCTGTTTTAAAACCTTCTCTGCTGAGTACCTTCATAGCTATTTTGGGCGGGACCGCTTTATTGCCACCCTTTTCGTAATAAAAACGTTCAAGAACTCTAAACTCTGTGAGGCAGTTTTCAAAAGATACGGTTGAAAGATTATTCAAATGGCGACGCCTTTTGAAAGTAGGATTGGGTAGAGCCACAAATCTATACTTTGTTGAAAGAGAAAGCCAAAGGTCATAATCAGAGCAGACGTTCAATGATGTGTCAAAGGTTACAGTATCTTCCAATATCTTTTTGGGGAACATAGAGCCACAAGAATGAACGATAATAGTTTGAAATAAGTGTTTGGTAATGTTTCCACTATAAAGTTTTCTTTTACATTTACCATAGACGTTGCCATCTTGGTCTATTCTAACATATGAGCCATAAGCGACAACATCGTCGGTTTCTGTTTCCATAACCTTAACTAATCGTTCGATAGCATCAGGAAATAATAGATCATCTGAATCTATGAACGAGATATATTGGCCGCGTGCAAGTTCTATAAGTTTATTGCGTGCGGCAGCGTCACCGCCATTTTCCTGCCAGTGATAAGTAACAGGGACACCAAGCTGTTTGATCATATCCTCCGTGCCGTCTGTGGAGCCATCATCAACTATAACGATTTCATAGTTCTTGTAAGTTTGCGCCAGGATACTCTCAAGAGTTTCTTTGAGATAATCCTTTCGATTATACGTTGGGACACAAATACTGACTTTAGTTTTCTGCGAGAGGGTAAGCGCTTCTGCTCGACTGCCGGACCACCCGACCTCTTTTATGTCATCTGTTGATCCTCGTATACACTCCAAAATCAAGCTGCATAATTTGTTGCCAATAACAGTGGTATCAAATCTTTGAGCTTGAGCTCTTCCTGCATCGGCCATTTGTTTTCGTAACTTGATGTCATCAATTAACTCACTGACTCTGTCAATCCACTGCAGATTGTTCGAAGCGTGATAGCCCGTCACTCCATTACGGACATATTCCGAGTTTACACCCACCGGTGATGTAACAACCGGCAAGTTGGCAGCTTCGTATTGTAGAATTTTGAAGCCGCATTTTCCACGGGTAAATCGGTTATCCGGCAGCGGAGCTAAACCAATATGGCTCGTAGCTAAATCTTCAGCCTGCTTTTCCAAAGACCATTGGCGTCTTTCCACTTCCATATTTTGCAGGTCAAAAAAGTCATCGCATATTATCCTCAAAACGACACTGTCATAACGCAGGCCGATTTGTTCCAGGGCAGGTTTGATTTCTGCAAGATACTGTAATGTACTTTTGCTGCCAATCCAAACAAGACGAATTCTGCCATCGCTTTTCGCTTTAGCTTCAACCATATACGCTTTAGTATCCAAGCCTGTGGGCACAATCTTAACATCGTCATTGAATCTTTGTGCTTGTTCAGCCAAGTAAGAATTGCCTGCGATGACAACATCAGCCAGCTTGGCGCTTCTGCGAAAGCCTATGGAGTGTGAAGAGCTGTTACGGTCAGGGCGATTAGGGTTATACATTATAGCATCGTCATAATCATAGATGATCTTCTTGCTGTTTCGACGCAGCCACATAGCATCACGGATATTCAGGCCTTTTTTATGAAGGAAAACACCATCAAAATCTGCTGCTCGCTTGAAGAGCTTTCGACGTGCTAAAAAGCCATCCGGTAATTTCACAACTTCACAATCTACGCCGTTTGCGCGCAAAGTATCGAAGTAAACTTGTATTCGCTGCCTGAAGCTTGCACGTTCCGGGTTATTTGTCACAACCAAAAGTCTCATTACCTTTTCCTTACAGCTTTATTCATCAGTAGATTATTCTACAAAGGCAAGCCGTTCTCCATATCGGCAACTATGTCAACATTCGGCAAGTCCACTTTATCAACAGTAATTCTGCCTTGCTTACTTTTCTGACCGCATCCCAATTCAATAATTAACAGGCTGCCATCGCTAATTATTTTCTCTAAATCAATTTTTACAGAAGGCTCTGTACGCATCCCTTAGCCTTATTAGTAATTATCATATAACAATGTTTCTTGTGTTCCTATAACGTTTCTATTGCACTTTCTTTAAATAACCGTTGCGATTGAATGTCAAATAAAATTTCTCCCTGCTCTTATCTATTATGAAATTTTCATTCGTCTTTATAAATTCTTTTACTGCTTCCATCGGGCCGGGTTTCCGATGCGGTTTTACTGGATGGCCGCCTATGATGGTGTCCTCAACAACGATATAACTGCCCAAAGTGACTAATTCGCTGTAACTATTCAATTCCTGTAACACATGATTTTTGTTATGGTCTGAATCGAGTATAACAAGCACCTTATCCGTACTGCTTACTAGCTCTTTAATCCGCTGTAGAGTCTGCGGGGCTATGGATGAACCTGTTATGTACGTTATCCTCTCGTGGTCCGGCCTGTTCGGTTGTTCCGCAATGTCTATGGTAATGATCCTGCCGTTACCCATTAGGTCGCAATGCTGTGCTAAATACAAGGCACTGCCCCCGGTGCCAGTGCCACATTCGATAATTACATCAGGCCTCGTCTCGAACATTATCTCCTGATAGGTCCACAAATCAGGGGGACATTTGCCTATCGGCACGCCAAACCAGAACGTATTGTTCCATATTCTTGGCCTGGAGTGATAATAAAGCTTAGTAAAACTATTAACTACAAATTTGCGGAACAAAATATCTTTAAGTTTCATAGCTCGAGCACCTCATTTCTTTTCGGGCTTCCCAATCATCAGAACGCCTGTTGGGGCAAAAACATGTCTATAGCCTGTGAGCCAGCTCAGGATACCCACGCGGGACAATGCCTTAAGGAATTTGGCTGAAATGCCTCGCAGGATGTGGCCGCTTGCACGATGTTTGATGAAGCTAAAAGATATCTTACCCAACTCATCATTAAGCTCACGAAAATCATTCAGCTTGGAAGTAGCAGCCAGACTTTGCACCATATCAAACTTAATCCGGGGAAAGAGCTTTTTTATACCTTCAGGAGTAAAACGCCAATAGTCATTAGGATAGCCGTGAATCTTCCAAGAGAAAGGTGCAGATATGCAAATCTGGCCCTTTGGTTCCAACAAGAGCGTCAAGTTTTCTGCCATTTTAAACGGCTGTTCACAGTGTTCCAAGACACTCAGGCAGAAAATCGTTCCAAAACGTTGGCCGCAAAGTCTTAAATCAATCTGTTCAAAATCTTCCATAAGGTCCAAAACAACGTCAACTCCCGGACCATCTTCCATATCAATACCGATGTATTCGTCTTCGTCGGCAAATAGAACTCTTAGGTTCTGAGTACTGCCGTAATCCTTTGAACCGACTTCGAGGAATGGACCTTTGAATAATTCCACATACTTGCGGATAAAAATAAGCTGATTTATGTCTCCCATCTCACGATATTTCCAATAATTATCCGGCTTTTTTCGGCGGCAATTCAGCTATAATATTTCTACCCATGGTGGATCATAAGTTCCTGCCTCAATTATGTCGAGGATACATTTTGCGATTCTTTCACAATTAAACAGCTTATGAACACGATGCATACCAGCGTCAGCTATCTTTTCCCGTTCTGCTTCGTGATTGAGGTACCAATCGGCCAAGTCAAAAAACTCATCAATACTGTCAAAGTACTTGAGGTGTTGGCCGTCTCTGAAAAGCAAATCGGAATCAGGCACTCTCTTTGCCAGCACAAATGCACCACATGCGAGGTAATGCGTAAGCCTGTCAGAATGATAGAGTCTTACTGAATTAACGGCATTTACATTGACTCCTATGCGAGCGCCGCTGATCGCATATAGGTAATCGATTCCGCCGATTTGCGGTCTTCCGCAGCAACCATAGAGAGTGCAGTTTGATCGTTGGGCAAGCCTCTTCACAAGTTCTTCTCGAAGAGTCTGGCCAGAGCCTGCATGATGCTTTGCCGCGCCGGTCCAAAGTATGTCAGTTTTCCATTCGGGGCCGACTTCGTAACGGTGGTCAACATCGGGATCGCACATATTCGGCATAAAAACACAGAGCTTGACACCGGCCTCGCGATAGTCCTGAAGAAATTCACCATCGTTAGTAGCAGTCAAGATATCTAACTTCTTGGCGATTTCTATCTTATTATGGTGCAGTTTTGGCCACGGGTCTGCGTCTACTCCTATAAAAACCGCATTTGGAGCAGTCTCGCGCAGACGTAAAATTGTCTTTGCGTCGAGAGCCCCAGCGAAACATACATACACTATGTCAGGCTCATAATTCTTGACTTGCTCAGCCAAAAGGTTATCAACTCGGGATTTGAAAAAAAGCCTGGCAAATGTTTTGCTATTCAATGGACTAACCTCAGAAAGAGCGCTACAATAGCTGAAAAGGCGGACGTCATTGCCCAGACGAATGAAACCCTTGGCCAATTTAGGCATTGGTTCCAGAAACATTTTTATGGGCTTGTGTTTTATGTCAGCAACGATAAAAATACGCTTTGCTTTTTGCATGTTAATTTCTTGAAATACCACCCAGAAACGAACATTTTTTTACATACAAAATTATTATTTTCCATTTTTCCATCTTGCTACAACCTTTTTCGAACAATATCAAATATCTGCCGAACCCGAGCAGAAAAAGTATGTTGTTTGCGACCTCGCTCATAGCCAGCTCTTGCAATTCGCTCGCGCTGCTCATCATGGTGGACATACCAGAAGAGCTTATCTCGTAAATCCTGCAAATCGCCAAACTCAAAAGTTATGATTTCCTTGCCTATCTCGAACAGGTCTTCGAGTTCGGGACAATATTCATTTAGTACCATTGCGCCAGCCCCGACAGTTTGAAAGGGACGGGATTTAAGTTGGTAGAAAAGGCCGTGCCTATCCAGCGGGTATTCAGGCAAGAGGGCTTTTAGACCTTCCTCCCAATTACCTCGTACTCTATTGAGCCCAAAATGGATTTTACTGCGACCGATGAGGAGGGCCTTTTCCTGCTCGTTTTTCGGATTTTGCCATTGGCAGCGCCAAAACGGAAGGCTTTGTAAAAAGTGGCGTCTCTTTTCTGACCTTATGAAGCGTTCGAAAGGCCTCGGCAATAGTGGCAGACCCATCGGTCTGTTAATAGCCAACATTGCTTTCTTGCCATATCGGGCAAGCTCCTTCATATACGGCCAGTACATTTCAGTAACCTTCTTTGGTCCCAACTGGCCGATGTAAGAAACGTCAAAACACGGTTCCAGACCCGCATCGTAGTAAACGCTGTCATCGAAGCCCGGCGGCATATACATCGCCTTTGTCTTCCAGAATGGAACCATCTTATTATCAATTCCAAACCACATATCAAAAGATTTCAATGCTTCAAGCACATTTGGTCCATCAAGTTCATCGTTTTCGACTATTGAATTGGGCTCTTCCTGATACCAATTTATGGCTGCTACAGGATGATACTCTTCAAGGAATCCAGCTATTTTAACAACCTGTCGACGATGCTGAATGAAACCGAACAGTATTTCCGGCTTGAATCTGTCGATTTCTTGTCGGAAATAATCCAGCGTCGCGATTCCGGTATTCAGGTAAAAAACATTCAAACCCATTGCCTCCAAAGTATTCGGAATACCAGCAAATACATAAGGGTAAGGACGGTTACCGTAGTCTGGATCGGCCATATAAACAATCTTAGGCTTTGAAGATAGCTTCATAGGACATTTTCGCCTTAATGCTTTTTCAGCCGGGCAAACACGTGACCTTCATACATATTATTGGGCATTTGTGTTACGGAGTCTATCGGCACTATGCCTGCATTCACACAAAACAACTCATAGTTAAGGTCTGTCAGTATTTCGTAGACACCACGTGCCCGGGCCAGCCCATGTGTTTCACACGCAATTATAGGGTGATATTTCCTTAGGGTATCTATTGCACCTGCGAGCACATCCACCTCTGCTCCCTCGACGTCGATCTTCAGGAAAGAAGGTGAGCGGTTACCTGCAGCGACAAACTCATCTATCGTTGTTGCTGCACAAGTGATTGTCTCCCGAAAAGGATTATTTTTCTTTGTCTCGGCGGACATAATTGCCTGGTCGATATCTATATTTCGAATTAGGGACAATGTTCCACTTTCCCGCGATACAACTTTATTGACAACGACAACATTGTGTAGATTATTGATCTGGGTATTACGGATTAGAACTTCACAAACTTCCGGGATGGGCTCGAAAGCATAAACCAGCCCACCATTATTAGCGCTATGCGCCATAATAAGGGTATGATAACCGATGTTAGCACCGATATCATAACAAACCGCATCCTCCGGAACAGTCTTTTGCAGAAAACAGCAGAAATTCTCTTCGTATGCGCCACTCCAAAAATCTTTGGAGTAAAAGACCCGTTTCCCCGCAATAAACCACAATCCCTTAATTGGCCCGGCAGTGATTCTACGTTTGACATAGCCAAGACCTAATGCCTTGATATATCTGGATTTAACTATTCGATAACCTTTTCGAAGCAACATTTTCTTAAGCTATTTCCCCGCAAATTGTTCACTAAAAAATGTGTCCCGGAAATACTCTATCATCTCCTCTAAACCTTCATCCAACGTGATTTGCGGAGTAAATCCATGGGTAACCTCTCTAAGTTTCGTGACATCAGCGGATTTCCTTGTCGCGCCTTCCGGCTTGCTGGTATCGAACACCAATTTTACATCCTTGCCAGTAATCTCCAGAATACGCTCGGCTAATTCCCGAATCGTAGTTTCACGGTCGTGTCCTACATTGACCGGGTCAGCGACAGCATAATGCTCCGTGATAAGTTTAAGACCCAAAGCAACGTCTTTGCCATGTACAAAGCTACGGGTTTGGTTTCCACTTCCCCACACAGTAATCGGATCGTCCCCCCTCAAAACTCTTTGGATCAACGCAGGCATTACATGAGCTTTGCAAATTTCAAATGGTTCCCTTGGCCCATACGCGTTGAATGGCCGAGCGATTGCAACTTCCATGTTATATTCTTGCGCATAATACTGGCCTTGCAATTCCACCATGCGCTTCCCCCACCCATATCCCACGTTGACGGTCTCGGGTGTGCCTCGATAACCCTCGTCTTCCTTGGTGGGCACACCAGCATCATCAGAGTATACACATGAGCTACTGGCAACAAGAAAGCTTCGAACGTTCTGCCTCCTTGCACCCTCAAGAAGATTAAAACCAATCGTTGTGACTTCCGTTAACATTTCCCCATGATGGTTCATACTGTATTCGATACCGAAAGCAGGCGCAGCTAAGTTCATTACAACGTCTTGACCAGAGCAAACTTCCTCGCATTTATCTAAGGCTCGCAAATCTACATTATGAAATGAGATTTGATCTATAATCCCAGATAGATTCTCCATGCGTCCTCTGGAAAGGTTATCTGCCACAGTTACTTTTGCCCACTCAGCAAGGAGCAGCTCAACCAGATAGGAGCCGATAAAGCCAGCACCACCGGCAACAAGCACTTTTTTATCATTCCAGTATGCTTTTGTCATCTATTACCTTCTTATAATTACCCTATGAGCCAATTTGTGCATGGCTTATTAATGCCTTTGCTAAATTATAGTGTGTTGTGTCCCCCACGATAAAAAACACTTTTTCGGCTTAAGCATTTTAATTTTCTTAAAAATCCTCTTGTAACGAACACTCTTAGATAATGTTTTTCTTACGAAGACGTCGATAGGCTTTGCCTAAATTTTTCCTGAATATGTTCCTATCCCCAATTCGTTTTCGGGCCCACCTCGGTAATTGCTGAACCTTGGATTCTTTATAGGAAATTTTCTGCCATGGCAGTTCGCAAAGGCCTCTGAGAAAAACAGTACCATCATAGCCGCAGAATATATAAGTAAGTGCAGAACGGTCAGTCCAGATTTCCTCCACTGAATTGTCTTCAATTCTGAACAGGTCGAAATATTTCGCATCAACATAAATAGCATTCGATGTTGCGGCTACAAGTTCATAACCTTTCGATTTTGCCAGTTTTGTGATGGATAAAATACTGCTGCCATAAGTTATACTCATATCCCGCGGCTGGACAAACTCCACTTGTGGAGGAATAGTACCATTAAATTCTATTACAACAATCTTGGGTTTGTATTCTTTGACCGCATCCCAGATATGGTAGTCATTACCATCAACATCTATTGAGAGTAAATCAAAATCGGCTGGTATTTCCGTGGCCCTAAGAATTGTATCCAGGCAATCATCTTTGTCGAAACCAACGAAGGTATTTATTGCGATGACTTTTGTGCTGCCTTGAAACGTCACTAATAGGTCTTCATACCTTCGCCGATCACCTTCAATCAGAACTGCATGGTAAGCTTTTTTGTCAATAAGATTGAAAGTATTGCTGCACTTTATGCCGTCCCAACTGCCAAACTCAACACACCATTTATCGCTGTCATTTATTACCTCAAGAATCTTTTCAATTATCCCGTCTTCGCCGTTCTGTGAGGTAACGTTTTTGGTAAATTTGTTAAGCCATGTATTTTCTTTAGCCATTTTAATGTGGTCATTTGCACGCATAGTTTCACTCATCAAGATTACTCCTGTTTGAGTGGGTTCTGATAATATCATCTTTTACTTGGAAGGTCCAGTTGGGATGAATGCTTAGGACAAGGCTTTTCAGTGCTTCTATTGTAGGGTAATCATTCTCACCGCTAAAACATCGCGCATCATCAACAAGTACAACGTGCTCGGTTGCTCTTGGGTGATCCAATATACACTGCATCTCCTGCATTATGGGGGTTTGGGTTTCTCCTCTTCCAGTCGAGCCGCCTGACCAATGGGCATCAAGCCAAAAAAGACAGGGTTTCTCGATCTCTTTCAGGACTTTTGGTAGTATTTCGCCGCTTTGGCCTTGAATAATGTGGATGTTGGGATAACCAGCAAATCTCCTCTTTGCTTTTTGGAAGTGGGTTTCGTCCACTTCAATAGAATAAATTTCCTTCATGTGGGGCATAACCATATACACCATTTTCCCTTTATACGTCCCTGTCTCAATAAATACAGCGGGTGAAAATTTCTTAATATATTCCTGAACTACTCGCTGCTTACCAAGATTAGGCATGGGTAATTGCGAGCCACTTCTTTCCCATTGGCGCATTTTCTTTCTGAGTTGTCTTTCTCTTTGGAATCTCGCAAGAGTACCAAGTGCAGTTGTGCGTTCCAGAAAATATTTTAAAGGTTCTTTCATTATAAAGGCCAAGGATATTTTGCCTGCATCACACGTATTCATAAATTATTCTTTTGTAAACCAGAACATCCCGCAAGCATACCTTGAATCTTCTAAGATGTGAATGTCGATATTTTCAATAAATCGTTTCTTATCATCCGAGCCAGATAGCTCAATTAGCTTAAGCTCGCCAAAATACTCGATAATCTGTCTTGGGGAATGAATTCTATGAGCGTTAAAACAAAGCTTCGGTTTGCCGACTGGTAGAGAGAAGAAAAGATTACCTCCTTTCGCCAAACATCTTGTAAGTTCAGATGCTGCCTTGCTTGTCCCGAGTGGGTCCAAAGAGTCACCGTATCTGCCGAGGCCAATATGCTCCGCTACATGCAAACAGCTAATGGATTCGAGTGAATTGTCCTCATAAGGTAATTCCAAAATGCTGGCCTTTATACTTTCAATATTTGCAAGATACGGCACCGCCAAAGGCCTGATATCAACAAAATGCACTTTTGTAATAGCAGTTAAAAAACCAACAAAGTTGACATTTGAGCCAACATCAACATGAAGCTGGGGTTTAAGGGAATGTATTTTCTTAAAAGCCCAAATATCCTGGTAAAAGTAATGGCTGTCTATGCCAGTTGTGGGCTTTTTATCAAACAAACACGGATATGTGTCACGAAGTTTTATAGGTTCGGCACCATCCATTCTGCTGTACTTGAACCAGTCCCTCAAGTATGCGGGGTATTTGGACAATGCGGAAAGGACCTTTGTTCTTATCAAGGGCCTTTTCCATCTGCTATAAAAATGAGACATTATATTTCCTTTTGTGTTAATATTAAGAATCTTGTTTAGAGAGCTTAAAATAATTTTTCCCACAGCCAAGCCTTTGGGGCTTGTGCTGAACTAGATAATCAATGTCAAATCTATAGCCCTGTTTATACTTTTCATTCAAAGCCTCAACCGTATGGTCTTCAGAGCCGTTAAAAGTATTTTGTGTCGAAGTATTGACCTTATTTACCTGTATTGCACTGGCACAGAGCTTTTGAAAATAAAGAAATTTTGGTAGCTGCTGACTGTGGTTCTGGCACCAGCGACATGACCACGATTCCAATGTGTTAGGACTAAAAAAATATCCGAAAGACTTAAGAATAGACCGTGTTGACATTACCCTTCCTAATATATTTATTAAAGCAGAACGTGGTGAAAACAACTTTCTAATCAGTGGATTATTATTCATTACGCTGTTGATTACTCTTTTTACTAAAGCGGTCGAGTAGACCGTGGCACAAAGTTCAAATGGATAGCTTGTCAAGTCTGTTTTCCCTTCTTTCCAGCTAAACTTGAGAACAGGCTGCCCCAACACAGACAACTCTTTTATAATATCGCTGTCTTCTATTATTTCGACACTATGTCTGAGGGAAAAACCGAAGATATCGTCGGGAAATTTGCCGAAACATTCTTCGATTAAATCAAAATTGACCGAATCAAAATAGACCACATCATCAATGCCAAACAAAATAAGTTTTGTATTGATTTGGTTTAAAATGTTGAGGAGATCACTGTGAAAGTCGTTTTCTCTTATCACTATACAATCCGAATATTTATTAAAAAGCTGCTTGTATTCGAGTTCAAACAGCTCTGGCTTATAAAAGATATGTGTCTGGAACAGCTCAGTTGGTAAGTGTTTATAAAGGCTCTCAAGGTAGCCCTCAAGCTGCAAAGGCCGGTTCTTTGTGAAAACAATATTACTTACAAGCTTGCTCATATCAAGGCTTATCTAATCCACATACGGTAAAATCTCTAACAAAAATTTAGGTTTTAAACAACACATTTGTTTGATTAATAATCTTTCTTATATTAATCCGATGTCGGCCACAGATTGAATAAGATTTATATCTGTAGCTTGACATAAATTCGTCAAGTTCACAAACGTCTCTGCCCATAAGCTTAAATGCGCGGGGCGTAATTTCCGCGATGACTGGAGGGAAATTGCCTTTACATTCGTCGAAGAAACGAGAAGCACCCAATAGGACAGGCAGCTCAAAACCCTCCGTGTCAATTTTTATTAGTGAAAGATACGACAATTTCTGTTTTTGGAGGTATTCGTCCAACCTTCGGACTTGAATATCGAAAGTTTCTTTGATATCTTCTTTTGGAACGTAGCCCTGTATCATCGAATTGCCACCGATATTGCGCCGATGGTTGGCAATGGAAGCGCGGCCGCTTGTTTCTCCCAAAGCAACATTATTCACGGTGATCTTATAGTCCGGATTTAGTTCTGCCGCCTGCAGTGCGTAGTGAAAATATATCGGAACAGGCTCAAAACTGTGTACCTGGCCTCCCCTTCCAACAAGACCAGCTGCAATCGCCGAAAGGTAACCGACATTGGCTCCTACATCAATAAACACTCCCCCCGGTCTGAGGTATTTCTCCATTAGGCGTCTTATTTCGAAGTCATAGCAGCCGAAATACATACTTTTGACCATTTTTCCAAGAGTAAAGTCAAATGGAAACCTGACGCCATTAATTTCCCCTATCAGAGTTCCTTCAGGCACTTTTGCATATTTGCACTTGTGATGAAGCCATTTGTTTTTGTAGTGCAATATGGGATGTTTTAATAATGGCAATCGCGGCATATAAATCCTTCAAATAATAATTACACAAATTTACAATACTACTCGGAACAATATATCCGGCCCAACTTATTCGTCAAGAGAATCATCTTCCAAGATACTCATGATAATTCCTGATGACATTATTTTGTTAACAAGTCGATGACATTTTCTTACGGTTCTTTTTCGCAGAGTAAATTCCTGCGGGTTGACCACCTGTGTAGCGTGAGCAAGATGGTAAACAAATTGACCCATTACCGTGGGCGGCAGCTCAACAGTCGTATAGCCGCGGTCAACGAGTTCAAAATAGAGCTTTTTCCCCCCCGTCAAGCCCTTGTTCCTGTCCATAAGGAACGAGAGTTGCTCCCGTCGCAAGATATCCGTCCGGTACAGGCAGCATATTGTGCGATTGTAATAGCGAAACTTACCGACAGGGTCCGGTTCTCGAAGAACTTTGCGCTTGAAGGTTCTCAAATCGGTTGCTTTTTTGAGCAGGATTCGCCATTTCGGCGTCAATTCGATTTTGCCGGAACCAACGCAGACTACATTCTCATCGTTGCCAAAGTAGCAAATCAGCTCACTGAGCCAGTTGTGTTTTTGAACAAAGGTGTCCGAGTGCATCGAGACGAAAATTTCGGTATTGCAGTTCTCCAAACCGAGGTCAAGACCAGCAGCGTGCGCATAACCTCCCCCAAGCTCATCGGCCCCGGAGCGACGCTCGATTAGCCGAATCCAATTGAGAGATTTGAGGTATTCCAAAGACTCATCTTGTGAATCGTTATCGACAACGATGACCTGATACGGATATTTAGTAAACTTGCGTATGCTGCGCAGACATAGTCGAGTAAAGTCCAAAGTTTTATAATTCACTATACATATAGTTGCTTTGCCTTCAACGAGGTCTGACATTAATGAGGACCTCCCCCTTGACTTAGCGGTTTCCGTACATTGATTCGTAATATTTCTGGTAGTCGCCGGAGACGACGTTACCGAGCCAGTCCTGGTTCTGAAGGTACCAGTCTATGGTTCTATTAATACCCTCCTCAAAGCTTACTGACGGCCGCCAATTAAGCTCGCTAATTATTTTACTCGCATCGATGGCGTATCGCCTGTCATGTCCCGGTCTGTCGGTAACATGCTTAATCAGTGATTTTGGCTTGCCCAAACGGTTAAGTATTACATCAATTACTTCCAAATTTGTCTTTTCGTTGCAGCCCCCGATGTTATAAATCTCGCCGGGCGGCGCCTTTTGTAAAACCTGCCATATAACTGCACAATGGTCATATACATACAGCCAATCGCGCACATATAAGCCGTCGCCGTAAACGGGTAATGCTTTATCATTGAGGGCATTGTTAATCATCAGCGGTATCATCTTCTCAGGAAACTGATATTCGCCATAGTTATTTGAGCATCTGGTAATGTTATATTTTACGCCCCAGGTATGGCCGAAAGCTTTTACCAGATGGTCAGCCGCGGCTTTACTGGCTGAATACGGTGAATTCGGACTCAGTGGTGTTTGTTCGGTGAATTTACCCTCCGGACCGAGTGCGCCATAGACTTCATCGGTCGAAATTTGAATGAACCGTTCTAAGTTTTTGTCGCGGGCAACTTCGAGCAGAGTTAATGTGCCGGTAATATTGGTTTCTACAAAGATTTTAGGCTCGGTAATAGAACGGTCCACATGGCTTTCGGCAGCAAAATTAATTATCGAATCGATTCGGTATTCATCGATAATTCCTTCGACTAATGTGCCGTCACTTATATCGCCTTTTACGAACTTGTGATTTTGGTACTCTAAGAATTCAGCGAGGTTTTCAAGATTGCCGGCATAGGTTAGCTTATCGAGATTGACGATAAAACAATCGGGGTGCTCCGAAAGCACCATTCGCACAAAATTGCTTCCTATAAATCCCGCACCGCCTGTAACCAGAATCCTTTTCATAACTGCCTCAAAAAACGTTCCAACGGGACCTGCCAGGGTTCAATCGGCTCATCAAGCAAAGCTTCAATCTTGCTGCAATCGAAACGGCTGTTTAAGGGCCTTGCAGCAGCACTGACGTAATCGCTGGTTTTGCAGGGCAACAGCGTAACATCTATCGAGAGGTTGTCAAACATAAACTTGGCCATTTCGTATCGGCTGACATAGCCGGCACTTGCGAAATGAAATACACCCGTCGGTTTTTTTCGTAACAATTTGCAGATTACTTTGGCAACTTCGGTTGTAGCCGTTGGCGAACCTATCTGGTCATCAACAACCTTTAACGCCTTATCAGTTTTTGCACGCTTGATTAACTTGGTTACAAAGTTATTGCCCGCTGCGCCGTACGTCCACTCGATACGCATTATACAATGGTGGCAGTCGCTCTGACCAAGGAGCTGCTCCCCTGCCAATTTGGTTTTACCATATTCATTTATAGGATTAGGAGGGTCCGTCTCAACATAGGGTCTGTCCGACTGGCCGTCAAAAACAAAATCGGTACTGACGTGAACTAACCAGGCATTAGCTTCTTTTACGAGAGCACCGAGCCGCCCTACCGCTTCTGCATTGACCTGATATGCCAATTCGGCTTCACTCTCGGCGCCATCGACATTCGTATAAGCTGCGCAGTTGACTATCGTCTTTGCAGTATCGAGAACTTCTCTTAACTGGTTTAGATTACTTATATCAAATTCCGGTAAATCAAAGACTGTAACATCAAAGTCCTCTTGCCTGCTGATTTTTGCAAGGTCAGTACCAAGCATCCCCCTGCCGCCCAAGATGGCAATCCTGGTATCATTAGTTACCATCAAGGTCTCCCCAAATGCGGCAGCTTGTCTATTGGAAAGTCTTTAAGTCTGGAATAGTCTGCGTCTTTAGGTGATACGATGGGTTCTTTCATCGGCCACTTAATTTTAAGGTCGGGGTCATTCCAGATGATGCCACTTTCAGTCGCCGGATTATAGAAAT
>CAYQKF010000011.1:0-65800 GCA_964417935.1 uncultured Pirellulales bacterium | reverse complement strand
TACTGGCCGCTAAGTTACAGATACAGACGTTATTACTGGTATGGCTATCATCCCTACACCTGGTATGGCTATTACCCCATCGCCCGTGAAGTACAAGGCGGCACGTATAACTACTACACCTACAATTACTACAACGATGATAATGTTGTGGGGTCTGCATCGAGCCAGGTGATAGATGGTATTCAGCCCGTTGACCATAACACTTTTGCCGACATTCGCGAGAAGTTAGCTCAGCAAGCTACCGAAGAACCCGGCGAGGTAACGCTGGCTGATACCTACTTCGAAGATGCCGTCAAGGCTTTTGAAGCTGATGATTACGATGTGGCCATCGAAAAGTTCGCCGAAGCGATGGAGCTTGCACCTGATGATATAATACTGCCCTTTGCCTACTCTCAGGCGCTTTTCGCTAAAGAACAATATTCAGAGGCAGCAGAGGTCCTTCGGGGGACTCTGGCGAACGTTTCACCAGACAAGGAAGGTGTTTTCTATCCTCGCGGTCTATATCCGGATGACGATGGGCTGTTTGAGCAAATTAACCTCCTTGCCGAAAGGGCAGAGCTGTACAGCTTTGATGCTGACCTGCAGCTTCTTTTGGGCTATCAATTGCTCGGGATTGGAAAACTTGACGAGGCCGTTGAGCCCTTGCAGCGGGCCAGCAGGGATATGAAAAATGCGGTTGCTGCAACGACATTGCTTAACGTCCTGGAAAAAATCAGAGCCGAAAACGAACAATAGTAAGTGGTGAGTAGTGAGTAGTGAGTGGTGAGTAGCTCAATTTATTGATTATTTAACCAATTAACCGATTAACTACTCACCAATTAACCACTCACAGTAGGTATTTGGATGCAAGGTAAAGCGATGAAAAGCAGATACTTGACAACATCTACAGAGGTTCTACTTTTGGCGAGTCTTCTGGCATCAGCAGGCCCCCACGACTTGCTGGCGCAAGCCGGCAGTGGGGGCAACTGGCAGGAATTTGCGGTCTGGCCCACAACCGATGAACAGGAAGCGCCCGATATCTGGGGCAAAACAATAGTCTGGCAGCAATTCATTTATGAATATGGGGACTACGATATTTATATTGCGGATATAAATAATCCGAGTGAGCCATTGGTTTTTGTCATAGGTGATGCTAATGACCAGGCCCATCCGGCTGTCTATGAAAATATCGTGGTATGGCAGGATTATGTTGTTTGGGAGCCCTTCTCCGCAGATTGGGATATTCGAGCGGCGGATATTAACAATTTGGCTGAACTTCAAATTTTTGCAGTTTCAGACATCGCGGATAATAATGAATGCAAGCCGGCAATCCACGGTAATACGGTTGTCTGGCAAGATGGGGATTCCGGGTATTTTGATGTTTATGGCGCCGACATTACAGACCTGAATAGACCGGCGGAGTTTCGCATAGCCGACTTCGAGCATGACCAGCAGGCACCGGCTGTGTACAGGACAACCGTCGTCTGGCAAGACAACTTCTTTATTGATTGGGATATTTACGCGGCTGATATCTGGCGAAGGAACAAGCCCGAAGAGGCTGCTGTCTCGTACATTGAAAACGACCAGCAAAGTCCAGCTATCTGGGGCAATATAGTCGTCTGGCAGGACAACTTTTTCGGCGATTGGGATATTTACGCTGCTGATATCTCTGAGCCAAATGACCCTGTTGAGTTTGCAATTACCACAAATGAATCTTCGCAGATGAATCCCGACATAGACAACTATATAGTCGTCTGGCAGGACTATCGAAACAATAACTGGGACATATTTGGCTATAATCTTACGACGCAAAAGGAATTTCAAATCACCGTTGATTCTCACGACCAGACCGACCCTGCCATTAGTGGGAACGTGGTGGTTTGGCAGGACAACCGCCACGGAAACTCAGAAATTTATGCCATCGTACTCGATGGGCCCGAAGTTGCACGCTGCACATATAGGATAGCCGGCGATGTTAATGGCGACTGTAAAATTGACTTTGAAGACTTTGCCATAATGGCCTCACACTGGCTCGAATGTTACCTCGAACCGCCGGAAGCCTGCTGGTAATAGATGGAAATGAATTCAGGAACGGATTTTGTAGATTTGATAGGAGATGTAAAATGGCTAAGAATCTAATGACAATTCTAATAGTAGCGGCTGTGAGCTTCGGCTCGTTATTCGTTGCCGGCTGCGAGAGCGACGCACAAGTCGGCTCGGCCATTGGTGCCCTGACCGGCGCCGGCATCGGCCAGTTAGCCGGCGGTGACACCGAATCAAGTTTGATTGGAGCAGCAGTAGGCGGTGCGGCCGGCTATATGTTCGGCAACGAAAGCGACAGAAGAAAAGCACAAGCCGAAAGGGCCTGTATGCGTCAGGAAATGAGAACTGTTATGGTGAAAGTTACTAACAGCAACGGTTCTATTATACAGGTACCACTGAGAAAGCAAGGCGTTGGTTATGTTGGCACAAGAAGCGAGTATTACAGCATCCTGCCAACCGAAGACCAGCTAAGACCGGTTTATGGCTTTTAGCAGACGGGTGACGGTTCGTGCGTTTAGAATTATAAAAGATTCAAGCGGCCGCTTTGTCCCTGTTATACTTTTGATAACTTGACAGTTGAAGAACTTATGAGATTTAGATATAATTGTTTTATTAACCGTCAAGTTGGTCCCTGTTAAAGATAGGGATAAAATTTTACGACAGAGCTGTTTTAGTATAACGGGGGATACAGAAACAAGAGAGCTGGAATGAATAAGCGGCTGCGAAACGCTTTGAAAGGAATCACGGCCCCGGACGTCGAACGCCGTCGCCGGGCAATGGAACCCTTTGTGCGGGCTACGTTCGGAATCTTTAGCAGGTATTTGTACCGCTACCTCGGCAATGAGGTGGAATGTGAGGATGTGCTGGAAGATGTGTATGCCGATATTTGGGAAAATCCGGAGCGATTGCGTAAAGTCACTAACGAGAAACAGCTCCTGAAGACTGTATATCTGTACTACATGCGGAAGCGCTTGAGAGAAGTATATAGGAGAATAAACCGGGATTTGTATCTATCGCAAAGAAATCTAAAAGAACTTATTGCCCCTGAAATCGGTGCCCTTGAGGTAGTGTCACGTTCAGAGCTTCAGCAGATACTTCGTCAGGCGTTAAGCAAGCTCAAGGCACGAGAGCGAAGAGCTATCGAACTCTGGATGGAAGGCGCCTCTAACAGGGCAATCGCCAATGAGTTCAAGACTACGGTCGGGGCAGTCAAAATGCTTGAATATCGAACCATGTTAAAACTTAAAAAGATGCTGCGCTATTATTATCGTGAAGACTGATTATCTATTTAATGCAGGAGGAAGAAACAATGTCTGAGACAAACAGAGAAATTCATGAATTGTTGGTTGACTATGCCGGGGCCCTGCGTGACGGCTGTATCCCAGCGTTTTTGAAATCACTTACGCGTGAGGAAGCGGAGAGGATAGCTTCTTCCTGGGAATTTTGGGATGCCACAGAGGTATCGCGAATTCTTAATGGCGTCGGATTTGCCGACAAGGCTGTGGCCCCGAACGTGAGCCTGTTCATATCACGTGTTGATGCCGAGATTGCATCTCGTTTGAAGAAAGCCAAAGCATCTCATCCCGGCAAACGCAGCACACACGCGAAGGTGACCAAGAGGGAAAATAAGACCGAGAAACCAATATGATTTTGGACTGCTACCAATGTTCATCCTGCTATTTTGAGGACAAGGAGGCCTCTTCAAGGATAGACCCTTTAACAATCTCAGCACAGCAGCCTAAGAAGGTTTTCAAGAACGTATTAGTGGTATTTGTTTGTATCGAGCTGTACGATAGTAAGCAGGAGCTGGCCGAAGCTGCAGAGGAGTTTGCCTCGCTGTCAGAGTTGATAGGTAAGAGGTCGATTGTGCTGTGTCCGAATGTTCATCTGTCAATTGACAGAGCGCCTGAGAAGCAAGCTGTCTGGTTGATTAGCGAGCTGGAAAGGATGCTGATTGACAAGGGCTACGAAGTGCACCTCCTGTCGTTTGGTTACCATAAACAATATGGTATGGAATGTGATGGCAATGTGGGCAGCGTTGTTGGCAGAAGGTTCTATGGTTCCGACCAAAAGCAGTTTCTCAGACTGTTGACTCGGCTTGGTGTTTGTCCTCCCGAGTCCCTGCCAAATGACATGCCGGCCTGGGCGAAAATTCTGACCGAACGTTTATTAAAGGTATTAGGCAGCCGAAGAGAGACCTATAATGTTGCGAAGAAAATGCTTCAGGACCAGCTTGATACAACAGGCCACAGTGAGCTTTGGACATGTATGTTATTTGAGGGCGAGAGGCAGCCCATAGAGGATTACCTTAGCGCTTTGTATGAAATCATAGAAGATTACCCCGATGTAAGAGTGCACCGGGCAATGAATCTAAGCGTGCCTGATTTTGCGAATGCTGCGCAGTTCCTTTTTCGTAAGTATCCAAAGTCAATAGAATCAGGCAGGCTTCGGATTTATAACAGTCAAGTTTCTGACTTGGAATTCCTTTTAACCAGAAGCTCAGTCCTTCTGGCCTTCCCGCAAAAACCGAGAAAAAAGGGCTCACATGCGGGAGAAATATCGTTTGGGATTTATTGCAAAGATGAAGACTTTGCGAAGAATTTGATTCAGTGGTACCGTACTTTTCTTGTCGATGCACGATTTGGATGGATTCGTACGGAGTCCGAGCTGAACGAAATCATTAATGAGCTGGAAGAAGAAAAGTTTCAGAACAAGCGCTGACGGTGAGTGGTGAGTAGTGAGTTGACTACTAACCAATTAACCACTCACCAATTAACCAGGATCGAAACTGTGCATACGGTCTTTTCTGTGGCTGTTGTTGTAACCTACGTGGCTGTGCTTACATTTGTGGCTGTTCGTGCGCGCGCCGCTCGTGAGTTTGCAGAGTTTTCATTGGCAAGACGGGCACTTCCGTTAGCATTGGTTTTCGGGAGTCTTGCCGCTACCTATGTGGGACCTGTGTTTTCAATTGGCTTTGTCGGCAGGGGCTTCAAGAGCGGGTTCCTTTTTCTTGGCGTAGGATTGGCATACGCGGTCCAAAACATCCTGGTCGGCCTGTTCGTTGCCCCTCGTCTTAGGCGTCTCAAAGGATGCCACACATTAGGGGATGCCATAGGCCAGAAATACGACCCAAAGTGCCAGGTTCTGGCGGGCATTATCTCAGTTGGCTTATGTGCCGGCTTTGCTGCGGTTATGGCCAAGGCAGGCGGCGATGTGCTCAGGAGTATATTCGGTCTGCCGCATTGGTCGTCTGTCATTATAGTTGTCGGCGTGACAGCGCTATACACAACATTCGGGGGTTTGCGCGCAAGCGTAATAACTGATGCCTTTCAATTCACCGCGTTCTCAATTTTATTACCCTTGATGCTTTTATTAGTATTGATGTTCCATCTGAATGGTGGTGCCGCGACTTTTGCCTCTGACGCACTGGCAGCAACCAGCAAAGGCTTTTGCGACACCGGCACCATCGGGATAGTCGGCTTGCTCGTGGCGTTCCTGCTTGGCGAGACCCTCATACCGCCTTATGCCAACCGGGCCTTGGCATCGAGGACAACACGAGTATCTCGAAACGGATTCATATTGGCGGGTCTATTCAGTGTCGTTTGGTTTATGGTTATGATAGCACTGGGGATTGCAGCTCGCAGCATTATCCAGGGGGATATTGAGGAGGACAAGGTTCTTCTGAAGCTGGTCGAATCAACTATGCCGGCGGCCGGTTACGCACTTTTGATGGTGGTGTTGATATCAATAATTATGTCGAGCCTCGATTCGCTGTTGAACGCAGGAGCCGTAGCTTTCACTCAGGATATTGTCAAGCCATTTGCAAAAGTACCGGACAGCACTGCTCTGAACATTGGTCGCTGCGCGACTATTGTGATTGCTGCAATTGCCGCCGTTGGTGCACTTGCGGTTCCAAGTATCATCGACGGGCTGCTAATCTGCTATACGATTTGGGCCCCGGCGATTCTGCCTGTTCTTATAATTGGGTTATGGGTAAAGCGTCCGCGCCCCCTGGCCGGCATCTTATCAATGGGTATCGGTACACTTGTTGCTATAATGTTTCAGTTCATCTTCCCTTCTGCAACTGAGGTTCCTGCTATTATTCCAGCTCTCGGGGCGGCACTGCTGGCGTACCTCCTGGGACATTGGATCGAAAAGGCTTATGAGGAGCGTAAGAGATGGGAGTAATTATTATGATTCTTGTTGTAATTGCGGCCTTACTTGCTGTTATTAGCGGCGTTTGGGTTGCACTTGCGCTAATAACTGCTATTAATCTAAAACAAAAACGTATTTTTGATACTGTATCGCCCAATAAGAATCGTATCTCGTGAAGGGACCCCGCTTGCGCCGAATCCAAATGCATATTCCGCTGACCAGAATCCAGAAGCTCATCGGCGAAAGGATGTTAAAGTCCAAGCTGAGCAAGCCCTGTTTTTACGTTGAGTCGAAGGCGGATATTACCGAGCTTATGGCCATTCGGCCCAAACTTAGAAAGTCGTTGGGTGTCAAAATAACCACGAACGCTTTCTATATTCATGCTCTGGGCCTGGCCGTGCAAAAATATCCTCTCACCGTAGGCAGGTTTGACGGCGACAAGATAAGGATTGCCGAACGCGTTAATGTCGGCTTTGCGGTTAATGCTCCACAGGGCCTTGTTGTGCCGGTGGTGAAGGATGCCGGAGAAAAAACATTGCCGCAAATTGCTTCTGAGGAACAGTCGTTGACTGATAAAGCACGTGATAATCAACTGACACTTGAGGATATAGAAGGCGAAACTGTAGCGTTGAGCAATCTTGGCGTGTATGGCATTGATTCTTTTTTGGGAATCGTGCCGCCGCCGGCCAGCACTATATTGGCTGTTGGTAATGTCGTCCACACCCCGATGTATCGGGGCGAAAATGATAAAATAACGGTGCGAAAAATGGTCGGTCTGTCTCTGGCGGCTGACCAGAGAGTTATCAACGAGACCTATGCTGCTGAGTTTCTAAACTTCATTACGCAAGAGCTGCAAAACCCGCAACGCTTGATTTGACAGAAATTCTATTCTACTATCACCGTCTCGTCGGGCTGTATGCCAAGTCGTTCGTATCTTTTAGCGCGGCTTTTTTCATCGCCAATGTGAATTTCCCGAGCGAGTTTTCCCACTTGCAGCGCATGTTCTCTGGGAACGACCAGCACGCCATCACCATCAGCTATTAATAAATCGCCGGGGTAAATAAGTACGCCGGCACAATTAATGGGAAAGTTGTAGGATTCGGCAATGAGCCTTCCGGGTCGAACGCCACGGGAGCTATATCCGTTTTTACAATAGACCGAAATCTTCTTTACCTTAACGATTTCATCAGTATCCCTGGCACCGCCATTTGTTACGACTCCTACGACACCTTTTTCCGCCCAGCCGAGACTATTATTAGAGCCGATAAAACCACATTCGGGGATTCCGCCGGCATCGATAACGACGATGTCTCCGGGTTTTGCCGCCTCAAGCCAGGCATCGGGAGCTCTTTTATATTGCTGAGATTTGAATTTTTTGAATCCTTCAAGGTCTGGAAACGAGTTTTGTCCGACCCTGACGTCGGTAGGCACATGGCGAACAGTAATGGCAAATCCTATTACTCTGTGAGAAAATTTTTCTACATCCCGCCACAGAGGTCGGATATTCTTGTCCATTAAACCTATATCCTGCAGGCCAATCAGATCCATACCATCAAGCACATCCGTAACTCGCAAATCTTTGTACAATTCAAGAATTTCTTTTCGTGCCTGTTTGTTGTCATCGAAACTTTTATTCTTTAGCAGCCTGACTCCCTTCGGTGTTGTAAGTTTCGGTGCGTTTGATTTTTGCGCTTCGGTGACAGGAATACCTGATACCAAAATAAGTAATATTAGTGTGATAAGACTGACGCATTTTGATTTACATTTAGTTAAGCAATACATAGCGACCTCCTGATAATGGTTTATAAAATTTTTGTCATCTAATCGGATTGGTCAGTTGTTGTTTGTGTAAATTCGGAATGTTCGGTTTTCGAATTGTGGTCTGGGATTTCTCTGATTTCGATTGTAGGCTGGGTCCGATTTTCATCAGTATCGGCAGGTTGTATGCTCGGCAGTGGCGGCACCTGCGAATCAGGTTGTGGTGTTGGGGTAAAGGGAGCCGGGGGCTGGTCTTGAATCTCGTCAGTGTCGGCAGGCTGTGTGCTTGGCTGTGGCGGCACCTGTGAATCAGGCTGTGGTGATGGGGTAGAGGGAGCCGAGGGCTGGTCTTGAATTTCACTGATAGTAACAGGCTGTGATGTATCCGGGGGTATCGGTGGCTGGAATTGGGCGTGGATGAGCTCGGCTACCTTTCTGTAGTCTTCAGAGCCGTGGCAGTTTTGCTCGTACTCGAAAATTGTTTTGCCATAGCTGGGTGCCTCGGCGAGCTTGATATTTCTTCGGATATAAACCGGCAAGACCTGGGCCTGCGCCCAGGGGCAGCTGGTCCCATGTGCGTTGTCGAGGAATTGCTCGATGTCGGCCCTGACTTCACTTGGGAGCGAGGCCCTGCTGTCGAACATACAGAGCAAAATCCATTTGACTTTCAGATTGGGGTTGATTCTTTTGTTTACAAGCTCGACGGTCTGCAGCAGCTTTCCAAATCCCCGCAGTGCCAGGAAATGTGGTTGAAGCGGGATGAGGACATCATCGGCGGCAGCGAGGGCGTTGAGGGTAAGCAGTCCAAGTGAAGGGGCGCAGTCGATAAGACAATAATCGAATTTATCCTGGCTTGATTGAAGGGCCTCTCTCAGGATGGTTTCTCTGCCGACTACGCTTACCAGCTCGCTTTCGGCGCCGACGAGGTTGATATTCGCAGGCAGCAGCCAAAGATTCGGCCTCATGAGCAGAATTTGCTTTTCAAATTCAGCAGACTGAGTGAGGACCTTATATGAGCCGAACTGGACGATTTGCGGCTCAAGGCCGAGGTGTATTGTCAGATGCGCCTGAGGGTCAAAGTCAATAACGACCACCCTCGAGCCGGCCGCGGCAAGAGCTGCTGCGGTATTGACCACTGTTGTGGTTTTTCCTACGCCCCCTTTCTGGTTTAATACTGCTATGGTTCTCATAGGAAAGAACTAAGGTGCCTAAAGTGACAGCTTTGCTGTCATTCTGAACGCAGCGCAGCGAAGTGAAGAATCTCTTTTTCGTTGGCCAGATCCTTCGGCTTCGCCTCAGAGCTTGTCCTGAGCTTGCCGAAGGGATGACACTTACGTGTCACTTTAGCTCACTTTAGGCACTCCAAATTTTAGTCACTTTAGTTTTTTCAGGATGGCATCGAGCACGCCATTAACAAAGGCCGGTGATTTATCGGTACTGAACTTTTTGGCAAGCTCAATGGCCTCATTTATCACAACTTTGGGCGGTATATCAGGACAGAATTTAAACTGATAAACCGCCAATCTCAAGATGCTTTTGTCAACGGGTGAGAGTCTTGTGAATTGCCACTTTATAGTCGAGGCAATTATCGGCTCGTCGCACTGTTCTAAATTTTCCCACGTTCCTTTTGTCCAATCCGAGGCGAGTTTTCGTACAAAATCGTCTTCATCTGCTTCTGTGAAGAACCGGTCTAAAAGCTCGAATAGGTCCGGGCCTTGCACATCGAGCTGATACAACGCCTGCATTGTCAACTCTCTGGCCCTTGTTCTTCTGTCCATATTCATCGTAGGGGCAACCCTGCGTGGTTGCCCTAATCTCTAAAAGGGCAGACACATAGGTCTGCCCCTACAGATCAACTTAATTGTTCCATCACGTTGGCCATTTCCATAGCTGTTCGTGCCGCGTCTGCACCGGCGTTGCCCATTTTTGTTCCGGCCCTTTCAACGGCCTGTTCGAGCGTATCGCAGGTCAGGACGCCAAATACGGTGGGGGTGGGTGAATCGTAGTTGATTTGTCCGATACCGCGGGATACCTGCTGACAGATATAATCATAATGGGCGGTTTGGCCTCGTATGACCGCGCCGAGGCAGAGCAGCGCAACGTATTTGCCACTGTTGGCGAGCTTCTTGGAAGCCTGCGTAATTTCACAGGCGCCCGGCACCCAGACAACGGATATCTGTTCATCGGCGGCACCATGACGCTGGAGACAGTCTATCGCCCCGGCAAGCAGTTTTGAGGTTATGAATTCGTTGAACCTGCTGACTACAATAACGTAATTGCCCTTGCCGGCTGTTACCCGGCCTTTTATTTCTTTAATCATAGCTTTGCTTCTCCAAAAAACAATTTTTTCTTTTCAAAGTATGCCTAACCTCAATTTTGCAAAACTCCAATTATACCTGTGTGGTTCGTGACTATATTCGCATGTAGTAACGACAAGCCCTGACAGCCATACATTATAAGACTCTTGGTGGCTGGTTTCCAGAAAAACAGCCCGGCACCAGAAGAACTACAGCTTATACTGTTTAGGTATCAGGAGCTAAGCTGCGCTATTATAAGGGCTTATACGCCGGATTACCAGCAAAATTTTAGTGCAGGTAAAAAGGTCTTAAGCCGGCAAAAAACCGCTAACCTTTGTATATTTTGTGGGCGATAACCACGCTGGATGGACCCTTAACTGTCGGGGGATAAACAGGGTAAGGTTCGATTATGTTTTATGAAAGTATGGAATTTGGCTCCTATGACAAAGCCGAGCGGAAGGCGAGGAGGGCTTTTGAGCTTTACGAAGACGGCAAAATGCCCCAGGCCCTCGACGAGCTGGAGACGGCGCTTGAGATAAACCCTTCCAATAGTTCGTGGCATTTCAACAAGGCGCTGACGCTGGATTCTATAAATCGATTTGAGGATGCGATAGGCGAATATGAAGTTGCCCTGCAGTTGAACCCTAACGATTTAGAGATATTAAATTCACTGGCGGTCGATTATACCCGCACGTGCCAATATGACCTGGCTATCGATACTTTTGAGCGTATCCAGGACCTTGACGCGGGTTTTGAGCCGTGCTACTGCAATCGGATAATAACCTATACCGAAATGGGTCTGCATGATTTGGCTGAGCAGATGTTTTACCTTGCTCAGCAGATAAAACCGTACTGTGGATTGTGCTACTATAATATCGGGAACAGTCTTTTTGCCCGGGGCCAGTATAAAAAAGCTATTCGCTGCTGGCTGCGAACGGCCGAGCTTGAGCCGAGTCATCCACAAATCAACTACCGAATCGCTCAGGCTTATTGGTCAGACGGCCAGACTAAGCTCTGCCGGGAGTATTTCCTGGCGGAGCTTCGCATCAACCCGGGCGATATTGATGTTATTTTCGATTTCGGATTGTTTCTGCTCGAGACCGGCGATGTCGAATCGGCAAAGGAAAAGTTTAACAGAATCCTTGAGCTTGAGCCGGATTTTGCAGCTGCCTTGTTTTATCTTGGAGAGATTGCTTTTAGCAACCGCGATTATGAGCGGGCGGTGGAACTATTCAGTCAGGCGCTTCAAAAGGACAATACACTTGCAGGGCCGTGCTACAGGCTGGCCCAGTATGCGCTAATGAGAGACCAAAAAACAAAAGCAAGAGCTTATCTGGTTTCGGAGCTGGAAACTTGTCCAGAGGATGTAGAAATCCTGGTTTCTATGGGGTCGATGTTTTTGAAAATCGGCGAGCTCGATTATGCAACGCACTGTCTGCTGCGGGCAGTTGATATCGATTGTGCCAATGCGGATGCCTATTACTATCTTGGAGCTGCCAGGGCCATAAAAGGGGCGTTTGGGGACGCTGCGGAATTTTTTGCCCACACGCTTGATATCAACAGTGAGCACATTCTTGCGTTAAGGGATTCGGTTATTGTTTACTTGGCAATGGGCAGATTGGCCGACGCTGCCAAGAACGCTGAGAAGGCACGTTCATTGGCAGGTGACGACCCACAGCTAAAAGCACTTGGCCGGCAAATATTTTTAGCCCAGCTATGGCAGCGAATATCCGATTTTCTTTCTCGATTCAAAGTTCGACCCATCTTTAAAAAACTTTCTCACTAATTTTTTTCAAAAGCTCATCTTTTAACCATCCTTCGTCAAAGCCTCTTAGAGTTGTGCCAGACCTGATTTTACCGAAGTTTCGTCAAATCAAACAGAGACAAGAAGTTAAAACGAGGCTTATGGTTTTGTCGGATATCTTTGGGGTGGGAGTTTTTCGGGAAACAATTTGCAAAATTTTGTCGGATAAGTTAGCTTATTGCGTTCGGCCGAGTGGCGGAATGGCAGACGCTGGGGACTTAAAATCCCCTGCCCGTAATGGGCGTGTGGGTTCGAATCCCACCTCGGCTATTACAGAAGACAGAAAACAGAGGACAGAGAACAGAAGACAGAGAGAAAACAGTGATTAAGAGTGTAAAAGATTTGAAAGTATATCAGATTGCTTATCACCTTGCTATGGAGATAAATAATGGTGAATAAGAACCGTAAACTTGTAAATGTAGAAAAACCCAATCTGTATCGTCAGACATTTCCATATACTGAATTTCCGAAGGTAACCTTCGATGGCGAAAAAGTTGAGTATGATATACCGGATAAGATATGGATAACCGACACGACGTTCCGTGACGGTCAGCAGGCTCGGCCACCCTATAAACCGGAGCAAATCCTTAAGATTTATGACTTATTGCACGAGATAGATGGCGGGGCCGGGCTGATTCGCCAGTGTGAGTTCTTTTTGTATTCACAGCGCGACAGGGAAGCGATAGAGTTGTGTAAAGAGCGAGGTTACAGGTTTCCCGAAATAACAGGCTGGATAAGAGCAATTACAGCCGATTTTAAGTTAGTTTCACAAATGGGACTTGGTGAGACGGGCATTCTGACCTCGGCAAGCGATTATCATATATTCATGAAGCTGCGAAAGACGCGGGCCCAGGCGATGAACTCCTATCTTGATATTGTCAAAGCGGCGTTAGACAGCGGCGTTACTCCGCGTTGCCACTTTGAGGACGTAACGCGAGCAGATTATAAAGGTTTTGTTCTGCCTTTTGCCATTGCATTGATGAAGCTTTCCAAAGAATATAACAAGCCGGTCAAGATACGTCTTTGTGATACGCTTGGCTTTGGTCTGCCGTGGGCGGAGGTTTCTCTGCCGCGGAGCATCCCAAAACTCGTCCACGGGCTTCGGCAAATCGGCGTTCCGTCCGAACGTCTCGAATGGCACGGCCATAACGATTTACACAAGGTTCAGGTGAACGCTGCAACGGCGTGGCTTTACGGCTGCAGTGCCGCCAACGCTGCGATATTCGGCAGCGGTGAGCGAACAGGCAATCCGCCGCTGGAGGCACTGGTCGTTGAACATGCCCAATTGAAAGGAATGACCCAGGGCGTTAACTATGTAGCGATAACTGAATTAGCTGAGTACGCCAGGAAAGAGTTAGGTCATGAGATTCCGCGGAACTATCCGTTGGTTGGAAAGGACTTCAATATTACGCGGGCGGGTATTCATGCGGACGGCTTGTTAAAAAACGAGGAAATATACAACTGCTTCGACACCCAAAAGTTACTCAACCGCCCTGCGGGTGTGGCAATTACTGATAAGACCGGTGCGGCGGGCATCAAGCACTGGGTAGAAGCCACGTACGAGATTCAGATTCCCAAGCATGACCCCCGCATAACCAAAATCAAAGACAAAATCGACGCTGAGTACGCTGCTGACAGGGTATCGATGATATCAGACGAGGAGATGTTTGAGTGGGTGCGGGAGGCTTTTGGTGGTGATTTGCCGCCGTTAAGAAAATGAGTTCTCTAAATGACCGATTGTCATTTCGAGCGAAGCGCAGCGGAGTTGAGAAATCTATTTAAGTACTTAATTATCACATACTTATGAATTTGCTGGCCAGTTTGAGTAAATAGATGAGGGTGGATGAGTAAATTCATTTTATACATAAGCGCATTAACACATTTACGCTGATTATGCCGGATAAAAAAATCAAGGCAGTACTGTTCGACCTCGGCGAGACCCTGGTGAACTTTGGTAAAGTCAATACGGGCAGGCTCTTCCTGGAGGGGGCAAAGCTATCGTACGATTATCTCAAAAGCTGCGGCCAGCCGGTCGGCAATTTCCAATATTACTGTTGGCGAAACCTGATAGCAATGCGTATCCGATACTTGCTTTCCAATATAACGAAAAATGATTTTAATTCCCTCGCTTTGTTAAGGGGGATTGGTATAAAAAAAGGTATCCATCTCGATAGACAACAATGGCAGCATTTCGCATGGCTTTGGTATGAGCCTTTGAGTAAAGTCGCCACGGCCGAGCCGAAAATAAAAGAGACTCTAACCGCGCTGAAAAATTCCGGTCTTAAGCTCGGTATAGTTTCCAATACTTTTGTGAACGGCTCTTCTTTGGAGAAACATCTGAAGCAAGTGGGCATATTGGACTTCTTTATCGTCAGGGTCTATTCGTACGAATTCGATTTTCGAAAACCGGACGCTCGAATTTTCAAAGTTGCCGCCGAGAAAATTGGCGAGATGGTGGAGAACATATTGTTCGTAGGTGACCGGATTGATAAGGACATCAGACCTGCGATAAGAAGCGGTATGCAGGCTGCGCTGAAAACTGCTTATACCAACGCCGGAAAGAAAACGCCGAGAGGGGCCTGGAAAATAAACCAGCTTGCCGAACTGCCGGGCCTGATAGAAAAAATCAACACAGGAACGGTGGCAAACTGACTTGTCATTCCTGCGCAAGCAGGAATCCATAAAACGCTGAGCAATTTCCTGGAAAACTTCGTGACAAACAACCAAAATCGTAGGGTGGGACCTGCCCTGAGCGCAGTCGAAGGGTCGCCCCACCATTATTTCTGTCATTCCGACCGAAGGCACGACTTTGTCGTGCCGAAGCGGAGGAATCTGTTGAAATAGATTCGCCGAAGGCGAATCAAAAAGAGGGTAGGGTGCGATATTTCGCACCACTTTGACTCTTGGCAGTCGTAACGCCCATTTTCCCGGAAAATACGTGACAAATAAACCGGAATCTGATAATCTAAAGCCCACGGATGCCCACGGATACCGTCCTGATTTAGCCGAAGCCCTGAATAAGCCGAAGCCCTGCCTGCCCTCCGTAGCTGGTTCCTTCGTAGCCTTGGCGAAGAAGGATAGCGAAGGGGGGAGCGCAGCCGAAGGGAAAGCCGAAGGGTATCTGAGGTAAACTCGCACATTAGAACGAAATTCACCCAAAGCAGGCTCAGAAGCAATTTTTATTGACTTGTGCGCCCACAGACGTATAATGATAGTATTACAATTTATTACACGAGGAAGGAGTGCCTGTGAATCGGCAAAGAAGAGGATTTACGTTAATCGAGCTGCTGGTGGTTATCGCCATTATTGCGCTGCTTATGGGCATCTTGATGCCGGCATTGCAAAGGGTCAAGAAGCAGGCACAAGCCACAGCTTGTCTTAGCAATCTCAGACAGATCGGCGTAGCGGCCTCACTCTACGCCCAAGATTATGATTGGTTCATCCCTCGCGGCTCCACCGGTAGTAATCCCATTTGGTTTATGCAGTACCTGCCTTACGTGGGCCAAAAGCACAACAAAGGAGATTACAAAAGCGTGAAGATATACCGCTGCAAAAGCTTTCCCAGGACTGGTGAGGGCTTATACAACATTCCCAATTCCAGACAGACTGTCTGTTACGTGCTCAACGACTGGACTTTTTCAAGCAGAACCGACAACTCCGGAACCAGTGTTGGAAGGCCCACCAAACTTTCAGTGTTCAAGAGACCGGCCTATACAATATATATGACCGACAACGAAGATGGCGATTGGCGTCCCATCATTGAGAGCGAAGACAGCCGGGAAATCATACGCTGTGATATTTTTATCCGTACGCATCTGCCGGATTCGGACAGCCACCATATAAACGATGGACGACGAGTAGCTCGTGCGCGGCACGCAGAAGGCTGCAATGCGTTGTTCCTCGACTGGCACTCCGAATACGTCAAAGCCGAAGACATGACCATAGACATGTGGCGCGATAAATAATTATCACCTAAACAACCTGTCGCTCGCGAAGCTCGTCCTCGACTCCGATCGGGGAGCGGGTAAAGAAATCTCAATCACCAATCAACCAATCAACCAATTAACTAATCACCATTTAACCTAACCGGCCTTGCCGGGTTTTTACACTTGATTTCCCCCCTCCGGCCTGTTAATCTCAACCATTTGACAGATTTGCATCAAACAGTTTGGTAGGGTGGGCAACTTGTTGCACACGCAGTTTCTATTTAAACACTTTAGCTCACTTATACACTTTAGCTCACTTTAGTTTGGTAGGGTGGGGCTCGCCCCACCATTATTTCTTCATGACAAACAGACTAAAATGTGATAATCTAAAGCTTACGATGGGTGGCAGCCACTGAGCGAACGCAGTGAGCGAAGTGGATGGTAATTCTCGTAAAACAATAACCGGATTTATTGGGGACGTTTACCGATTTCCGAATATGTTGAGATTAGTATAATGTTAGCATAAAATCAGTGGTTCGATCCATTCGACTGCGCTCAGGGGAACCAAAAAAAGTGCATTTTTGGCCGTTTCTTTTTGACTTTTGTTTGATAATATGTTATAATACGCCTATGTTAGCCAGAAGGCAAGCATAAACCGCCAACAGGCGGAGAAAAACAGACATCAGACATCAGACTTCTGACTTCTGACTTCAGATAACAGGCATCAGGAGGTTACCCAAATTGCCATCATCTCACAAAAAAAGCCGTCAAACACGACTTTATTGGCTCATCAGGCAGAAATCAGCGGAAAAACCTATGAAGTTTTGACTACTTTTTATGCAAAACAAACCCAATTTCCGAAAGGCCAAAATGAATGTAAGTATCTTTTCACAAATGAATTATGAAAATAAATACAATTGGACACTTAGTGAAAACAAACCCAAACAAAGCCAATTTTTGTACCAATAGGTCTATTTATCGTTTATAATCTCAGCAAGGTGCTAAAAGATTAATAAGGAATTTTGTTTATGAGTATAACTGAAGCAGCTTATCAGAAGTGTATTAATCCGGATTGCGGGGCACAGTTCGACTGCGGCCAGGCTATGTTTAAGTGCCCCCAATGCGGTGAGTTGCTGGATATATGTTATAACTGGGACAAGATTGAGGTTCCGGGTAAATTAAGCGAATTTGCCATGCGCTGGGCAGCCAGAGATAATCTGCTGGATTTTTCCGGCGTATGGCGATTCCGTGAGCTGTTGAGCTTCTGTGAAGATAAATATAAAGTAACCATCGGCGAAGGACAGACCATCTTGCAGCAAAATGATGCTGTGGCCGAATATGTCGATGTAAAGCCGGGGCGTCTGTTTCTGCAATATGAAGGGCTGAATCCGTCCGGCTCGTTCAAAGATAATGGGATGTCGGCGGCGTTCAGTCATGCCAAAATGGTTGGGGCAACCTCGAGCGCGTGCGCATCGACGGGCAATACTTCAGCATCGGTGGCCCTATACGCACATAGTTGCGGTGTGAAATGCACGGTGTTTATCGGCTCAGGCCGAATCGCCTTCGGCAAACTAAGCCAGGCGATGGATTACGGTGCGCAAACTATTCAAATACGCGGTGACTTCGATGACTGTATGCGCCAGGTTCAGGTTGTCTGTACAAAGCTGGGACTGTACCTGCTCAATTCGCTAAACCCATTCCGACTTGAAGGGCAAAAGGCCATAATGTATCGCATCATTGAAGGCTTAGGCTGGACTACCCCGGACTGGATTGTGGTGCCCGGCGGAAACTTAGGTAATTCCAGCGCCTTTGGCAAGGCCTTTTGGGAATTGAAGCAGCTCGGCTTGATTGAGCAAATACCGCGAATGGCGATTATCAACGCCACCGGCGCCGACACATTGACCCACTTAGTCAATAACAAAAAGCTGACCTGGAATGATGGTAAGGTTGACCAGAAAATCATTGACGATTATTACGCTGACCTTACTGCCCGCAACTTTTCGCCGCATACCTGTGCTTCGGCGATAGAGATATCGCGGCCGGTCAATTTGAAAAAATGCCTTCGGTCGATTGATATATGTGATGGCGTCGTACGTGCGGTCCCGGATGAAGAGATCGTCGATGCAAAAGCGATTATCGGCAAATATGGATTGGGCTGTGAGCCGGCTTCGGCGGCGACAATAGCCGGCTTAAAACACCTTAGAGCTGAGAATATAATCGGCGATGATGAACGGATTGCGTGTGTGCTGACAGGCCATCCGTTAAAAGACCCCAACGTAACGGTCAACTACCACAGAGAAAAACAGGGCCAATTCAGCAATACGCCCATAGAGGCACCGAACGACCTCGATGCGATTATAAAGCTGATAAAAAATTAGATAGCCTTTGTAGAGTGGGGTTTACCCCACCAACATTTCTTTCAATACGAACCCGATAGAACTGGTGGGGCAAGCCCCACCCTACGGAACTGATAAAAAATCAGCAGATGTAAAAACAAGGGTTACATATTGTATATCGTTGTATTGCGCAAGCCGGTAATGATAAAGCCGATGGCAAGGGCTAAGGAGCCAATTGCGTGCAAGAGGACCGTGATTTGGCTGGCGCGGTATTGGCCTGGCTTAACGAGGTCTTTTTTATTGGCAGATTTTATTGCGAACGCTGCAATCGGCAGTGTAATCAGATAAAACAATCCTGCAAAGAACATTGAGGAGTAAATCAACATAGCTGCTGCAATAACAAAACTCCCAATCAGCGCAGCTCTGTAAATCCACACTGAAGCCGGCACGCCGAAATGAACAATAAGTGTTTTTTTGTTTACCGCGGCGTCGGCAGCAACATCGGGAAATTCATTTATTAAAATCACCAAAAAAATCAGTATGGCGACAATGGCGGCAGGTAAGAGCGGGACAGTATCAATAGTTTCCGTCTGTAAATAGTAGGAGGCATATACCGGAAACAGGCCGAACAGCAGCGCAATGATAAACTCTCCGATATAACGGTATCCGAGCTTGATAGGCGGAGCGGTATAGAAAAAGCCGCCGAGCAATCCGATAATGCCGAGAGTTAAAATAAAGACGCTCTTTGTCAGCAGGACAATGAGAAGTCCGATTGCCGAACCTGCTGCCAAAGCAGTCAGGGCGGCGAGCAGAACTTCCTTAGGCGAAAGAATGCCTTGTTGAATGTAACGGCTTCCACCTGAAAAAGGCGTTGGATTTTTATTGACCCAGTCGTTTCCAGAGATATGGTCGAAGTAATCGTTTGCCATATTGGCACCCGCATGCAGAGTTATTATCGCAAGCAGCGCCAGGATAAATAACCCGAAGTTAAAAGAACCGGTGGTTGCGTAAGATAGAGAAGAGCCAACCAGGACAGGGGCTGCACTTGCAACGAGGAACTTTGGCCGGTAGGCATGAAAAAGAGTAATAAATTTTGAATTTTCAAAACAAGATTTCATGGGCATTTGCTTTTTGATAGCTGTAACCCAAAAGGTTTAAGAGCCGTAAATAATAGTTTTAATAACCGAAAAGTCAATGGCTCAATCACTAATTACCAATTACCAATTTCAAAAGGGGCTTATACCAAATCGGTATAAGCCCCGAATTGTTGCAAATCCGTTGCCCTCTCGTTTGTCATTGCGAGTCCGCCAAAGGCAGACGTGGCAATCTCAGACTTCGAGAGCTTCGTATCAGCAGCGCCCCCATATCTTGCTTCGCAATTCGAAGGATGCCTTTTACGGCAGAAGCAATGGGAGGCCACCTAAATACCGGCTTACGGTGCCGGTTCTGGCTCTGGTTCCGGCCAATACAGGCGAATATCGTCAAAGAACACCATACCTGAACCGCCGGCCTGAAGATTGTTCTTATCGCCGAAGCCAATAGAAATCGTATTGACATTGGCAAGGTTCACACCCTGAGCTGCAAATCCGCCTGGGGCGGACAGGTCGATAGTCCATTCTGTCCAGGTATCTATCTGCGCTGCATTGGGATTATCGTGATAGACCGTCGCGATACCGTTGAGAGCCACATACATCCGCTCAGCAGCATTAGAAACATCACCGCTGAACCACAGCGACAATACTCCAACGCCTTCTTCAGTCCAATCACGCACCGAGACCAACGTCATGGTTACCTCAGAGTACTTGAAATTGTTTTCATAGTAAACCGGCATCGACTGACCGCCGCCGTGAACATTACCTGTCTCGGCAAATGGAATATCAGCATGTCCTGCCAAAGAGCCGTTTGTCGGGATTTCCCATCCGTCTATCCATGTACTGAATATCTCGTCAGGCGGATAGTCGTTGTAGTCCTCAAAATCGTCTATCACAATGAAGTCGGCTGTCGTAAAGCTCCAGAGGCTACCTGTCCATGGACTGTCGGGATTGACGTCATTAACCTCATCAATACGCCAATAGTAAGTAGTATGCCACTGGAGTTTTCCGGGGTCATAGCTCTCAGAACCAAGGTTCCTGGTTCCTTTATACTCTGGTGAATCTGTATTGGCATTTTTCACGGCATCTTTATCTGTGCCGAAGTACAACTGATGCGAAGCGGCATAGACTCCCGGCGACCAGCTAAGAACCGGTGTCTGCTCTACATCCACAGCGCCATTAGACGGATTCGGATTCCCGACGGCGCCCTGAGTAGTAAAGCTCCAGACGTTGCCTTTATACGTGTCGATGCCATCAAATTCATCGACCCGCCAGTAGTACGTCTTAGTCAATTCAAGTGGGCTGGGAGTATAGGTTGTGATTCCCTGGGTAAGACCTTCAGTAGCATTATTCACATCATCAAAATTCTCGCCGAAGTAAACGGTGTGCAATTTCGAACCGAAACCTCCCGTCCAGCTAAGCTCCACATCCGGGTCTACAGACTCGGCACCATCAGCCGGTTCTGGATTGTATGCGGTATTGGGGGCAATCGCAAAGCTCCAGACTTTACCCTTCCATGGACTATTTGGGTCAAGGTCATTAACCTCATCGATTCGCCAATAATACGTTTTGCCTGGAACAAGACCGTCCGGATAAGCAAATCCGTGAAAGCCAACAATGAGAGACGTTCCTGCCTGATTGCCCTGGAAGGTGCCTTCGGCACCATCGTTCACATCGTCAAAATTCTCGCCGATGTACACATTGTGCGAGACCGCGGAATCTCCCGCGTGCCAGCTAAGGTTCGCCCATGTAGCCTCAAGCATGGCACCGTCTGCCGGCTCGGGTCCGTAGGCTGAGTCTGGTTTACCCAGCATATAACTGGGAAGCTCTTCCGGTGAGAAACCGCCTTCCGTCGTAAATACTAAATAGTCCCAGTATTGTTCGCTTGTACATGCGGTGCAGCCAGCACCGAAAATGAAACCAATCCAGCTTTCGCCTGCACCCACGTACGGTTCGCTTATCACCTCCTCATCATCCACATAGATATGGATCTCTGCTGTATCTCTTACCATTCTTAGAATATGATACTCTGTCATATCAACATCATAAGTGCTGCTGGTGTTATTTAGCAGAATATGGTCAGGGAAAAGATCCAGCCATTTGGAATTGCTCCCATCCTGCATCCCAACCAGCACCTCAAAATTCGCCGACCCGGACTGGGAAAGCACTTTGACGCGTGCCTCGATTGTTGCCTGTTGCATCAGGGCAGCATCCGCTATGTTATACAGGAAAAAGCAGTGATTTTCGCCAACATCATCAATATGAAGTTCGCCCTGGTCAGTGATTTCGGCGAATTTGTTGTCCCCCATAAGCTGCCACGCATCGTCTCCCAGTGAGGTATCATCAGGCAGTATATCTCCCTCGTAGATATATTCCCATGTGGGATCTGCAGCAAGAAGCGTGGGTATCCAGAAAAACACCGCCAATATCAAAGAAGTTATTCCTATTATTTCTTTTATTCTTCATCCTCCTTACGCATAGCAAATGGTAACCGTTCAGGGGTATTTTGACAGTATCGGGCAATACACCCAACATTAAATACCCAATCTTTGATTTCAGACTACATCATAACACACTGCAGTTCTAATTCAAGCAAAAACTATCTGTTTTTTTCAAGCTTCAAACAAAACAACCGATAATAATTTTTACACTCGCTACACTTAATCTATATCTCCCCAGGACAATTTACTAAGACTTGAGTCTACCTCCTTTCTTCAAAAACCGGCATGTTTCAATCTAATATATCCAAGGGTAACCTTTCTTCAGTAGTCTTTGAAGCTTCTCATCCAGTCCGGCCAATCCGCTGGTCCACAACCTCCCGCTGACGTCCAGGGGCCGTTAGTGTTGAACTGTTTGTGCCATTTTAGTTTCCACAACTCCTTAAGCCCAACTTTCCTGACGGACCAGTCCATGAAAACGTGATTTACAAACCCATCGTGTCGGTTGATGCAGAAATGCTTTATCCCCCCCCTTCCAGCGCCCACCCACGGAGCCTCAAACTCAGGTGGGTCTCCATCCTCGCCCATTTCGTGTGGCATGCCTCCTCTCCACATAGAATCGGCAAAAACTGGTATATTGTTTCCGCCTGAAACATCTTTGGTCTTCCAATTGTATTTAGTGGGGTGGCCTCTAATCTCTGTCACTCCTGGCTCTGGCTTATAAACCCAGCAATTTATACCATAGCTAGCTTCTTCCTGCCTGTCTTCTAATCCACCTGTGCCCATGGTGTAATAGTTAAACCGACCACCCCAAAATGCCGCCTCATCTGGGTGTGGTTTCGTTGCCATCGGGCATAGGAGGATACCAGATCTTGTCCTGTAAAAGGGCCTCAGCGCTATAATCCAAGTCCCACGTACCCACCCGGGCTCGTCGGATTCCATACAGAAGTAACCATCGTTATCCTGGCAATACATCGACCAGATGACGCCCCATTGATGCAGGTTCATCTGACAAGCGGCTGATCTTGCCTGTCTCTTTGCCCGGTTTAGTGCGGGCATCAATATTGCCATCAATAATGCAATGATAGCGATTACCACTAAAAGTTCTATTAGTGTAAATCCTCTTCGTATGTGCATAATACTGCCCTTTCCGTGTAACCGTTTACGGGTGTTTTGACATTATCAGACAACACTCACAACAAAACCCAGCACTAAAGCAAAAGAAAACAAATAGATCAATTTCTTAGACATAATAGTCCTCCTTCAAAAAAATATAGGTTTTAAATTGAAATGTAAAGGCCTCATTGCAAAACACAAGGCTCTGCGCGGGCACAAGCTTTACCTACTCTATTTGTACCAAATCAGCCACTTTCCCGTCAAGGAAAATCCCTGGTTAGCGACTGAAAAGCAGCCTTCGGTCTGACTTTGTCCATTTTAAAACGCTTATCCATTTGAAATCTCTCTTAATTTTATTAGATTGTATGATGATAGATCTTAAAATCAGAACAGATTAAAGAAAATCAGCGGAGGTAAGATTTATGAAAGAAACATTTGAAAAGCTTATAAAGTCTAAGTATTTCAAAAAAAAGGTGATATCACTTGCTAACCAAACTTATATGACATTACTTTCAACCTCTGAAAGACCTATACATGAAATGTTAATGACCAATTTTTTTGTATCTGGATGGGTTCTCCGTAACAGTAAATATGTGGATAAACAAATAATTCCTATTCTTTCAGAAAAATATGGAAAAACACCTCTCACAGCCGTCCTACAGAAAATCCTGAGCCGGTCTAACCTATGGGGTTGATATTGCCCTAAGACAAAGGGGCCTATACCGAATCACTCAGTATAAGCCCCGAATTGATACATATTTGCTACATCAACCACGCCACCATATCTTGCTTCGCAAGAAGCAATGGTGGCCATCTAAATTCCAGCTTACGGTGCCGGTGGTCGATACAACCGAATATCGTCAAAGAACACCATACCTGAACCGCCGGCTTGAAGATTGTTCTTATCGCCGAAACCAATAGAAATCGTATTGACATTGGCCAGGTTCACGCCCTGAGCTGCAAACTCCTGCAGGTCGATAGTCCATTCTGTCCACTCCTCTATAAGCGCCGCGTCGGGATTATCGTGATAGACCACCGCGCTGCCGTTGAGAGCAACATACATCAGCTCAGCAGCATTAGACGCATCGCCGCTGAACCACAGCGACAATACTCCAACACCTTCTTCGGTCCAATCACGCGCCGAGACCAACGTCATGGCTGCCTCAGAGTACTTGAAATTGTTCTCGTAATAAAGCGGCATCGATTGACCGCCGCCGTGAACAATACCTGTCTCGGCAAAAGGAGGATCAGCATGTCCTGCCATAGAACCATTCGTCGGGACTTCCCATCCGTCTATCCACGTACTGAATATCTCGTCGGGCGGATAGTCGTTGTAGTCCTCAAAATCGTCTATTCCAATGAAGTCGGTTACCGAGAAGCTCCATACGTTGCCTTTGCTGATTGTCGCGTCGGTATTGTACTCATCGATACGCCAGTAGTAAGGCCCGCCGCCCCATTCAACGCCTTCGGGTGGAGTGTAAATAGTAACACCCTGTCGGCCTTGATATATACCGGTCGTATCGGATGCATCGGCATCGACAACGGCGTCTCTATCAATCCCGAAGTAAACATCGTGCCCAGATGCATTATCTCCCGGCGACCAGCTAAGGGGCGTTGCATCTCTGATATACACTGCTGAGCCTTGACTCGGACTCGGGCCCCAGGCAAGCAGCAAATCGCCTCGCATAGCGACTAAGATTTCTTCCTGCGTCAGAGCCTTGTCGTAAATGCGCACCTCGTCAATCTTGCCGAAGATTGCGGACCCGCTGCCCCTGCTTCCATTAAAGCTGGTTGCTTCGGAGTTAGCACCAATGAAGCCAAAACGGGGGTTGCCGCCTCCAAAAGTGTTGCCACCGGAAGCCGATGCCTCGGGACGACCATCGATGTAAATAGTCAGCCTGCCATTGTCATATACGCCCGTGACATGATGCCACAGCCCGTCATCCACGCGCGTGACGCTGCCGTAGTCAACCTGTCCTGAACTGGTCATCACATCCCAGCCTACCTGGCCATCTCCGGCACCATTGCCATTAATCTCCAGGCGCCAGTACTCGTCACGGTCAAACGAGGCAATGTACTGGGTAGCCGCGCTGCTGGTGCGGATCCAGGTACAGACAGTCACCTCAGTGTTATCCGTGCTGTTGTAGCTGAGATTTTGAATCGCCACGTAACCTCCGCGAAGGTTCAGGGCGGCATCGCCAAGCAAACCAGGGACGGTCCATTCCGGACCAAAGAGTGTCCCGTGATTGCCATGCCCGGACCAATCCACGGCAGTAGTGCCCATACCCTCGTCAAGCGTCCACCAGCCGATAAGATTAGGGTCAGTAATAGGTATCTCAGGCATTGTTCTGAAGTTCAAGACATCGCCTTTGTGCGTAACGACGCCATCAAACTCATCAACCCGCCAGTAGTAAACCTTCTCCAATTCAAGTGTGCCGGGAGAATAGGTTACTTCTGACTGCGGCAGACCCACAACGGCACTGTTCACCTCAGCAAAATTGTCACCGAAATATACAGTGTGTAATTTCGCACCGAAACCTCCCGTCCAGTTGAGCTCCACATTCGGATCTATAAATTTGGCGCCATCAGCCGGGACAGGGTCATAGGCGGTCTTAGGGGGAATGGTAAAGCTCCAGATATTGCCTTTCCACGGACTATTCGGGTCGGTGTCATTGACCTCATCGATTCGCCAGTAGTAAGTTGTGCCCGGAACAAGGCCGTCCGGATAAGCAAATCCTTGAAAGCCAACAATAAGAGTCGTTAAGGCCTGGCTGCCTAAGAACGTACCTTCGGCTCCATCGTTCACATCGTCAAAATTGTCACCCATGTACACATCGTGCGAGACCGCATAATATCCGGGCCTCCAGGAGAGGTTGGCCCACGTGCTTTCGAGCAGGGCGCCATCGGCCGGATTGGATTTGGCCGCAAGCGGAGGTCCCCCTCCGCTACCCACATTGGCTTGCAGCCATTCGCTGATACCTTCAATCTGAGCCGCGGTCAGATCCGTATTGTACACTATTACCTCGGCAATCTCGAAGTCCGAAGTCGAGTAGCCACTTGTACCGCCTCCAGTAGTGCTATCGGCGCGTAGATCGCCAAGGTAGAAATTATCGACAGAGGTTGTATACGAATTCCCGCTGCTGTTATGTATCTGTGCAAGTGTCCCGTCGGTATTGAACCATTGGTCAATGCTATCTGCATTCATCCTCGCAACACGAATAAAGAATGTATCATCTGGATGCGTCGCGGTGGCACCGCCGACAGACCCATTATCCTTACGGATACTGACATCATTAGCCAGGTTAAAATAGTCACCTAAGTTGGCTCCTTCACCGATGAATGAGCCAATACCTAACGGGCGGGTCATGCCTGTGCCAGACTGATCCTGGTTATAAAGCTTGTACACGGCAAAAATGGTGAGCTCGGTCAGTCCTTCACCGTCGTTGAGGTTGGGGGCCTGCATCAAGTCATCTGTATCGCCTGAAAACTTGACGGTGCTGAACTCACCGCCAAATACATCCGGATTGCTGCCGAAAGAGAGTATTGGTGCTGCATAGGTGTCACCCCAGACAGCTATCTCACCCATGGCTTGGGCGTCGTTGCCGTTGCCGCTGACATCGGCCCAGATACCGGATGCTTCGTCGAAGTTGACGCCCGGGTTTCTCAGCCACAGACTAAGATTGTCTTTGATACTGCCATCGTCGGGGGCAAGTTCCGCTCCCTGAGCTACCCCGGCCAGAGCCACGCTCAGCACCAAAACAATAGAAACCAGATCAATCAATTTCTTAGACATAATAGTCCTCCTTCAAAAATTTAATATAGGTTGTTAATTGAAATGTAAAATATTTTCTCTGCGAAGCAAAAAGTTTCCCTTACAGTTCTGTACCTCACATAATAACTCCTCCTCTATTAGAAATTTGCGAAGATTGAATACGTCAGAGAACCAACAATCCACACATATACGCTTGTTCGGACATACAGACAACCTTATTTGTACCAAATCAGCTACCTTCTCGTCAAGCAAAATCTCTCGAATTATTGCATCCTTGTTCAGCACCCTCAAATAAAATCAGCAATCTCTAAAATAATCAATTATCAGTTTAAAAAGGGCTTATACCGAATCATTTGGTATAAGCCCCGTATTGACCTAAATTTGCTATACCAACCACACCCCCACATATTGCTTCGCAAGAAACAATGGGGCCCCCCGGAATCTACGGTACTGGTCGATACAGCCGAATGTCATCAAAAAAGACCAAGCCTGAACCGCCGGCCTGAAGATTGTTCTTATCGCCGAAGCCAATAGAAATCGTATTGACATTGGCCAGGTTCACGCCCTGGGCTGCAAATTCCTGCAGGTCGATAGTCCATTCCGTCCAGGTATTTATCTGCGCTGCATTCGGATTATCGTGATAGACTACCGCACTGCCGTTGAGAGCTACATACATCCGCTCAGCAGCATTAGAAACATCACCGCTGAACCACAGCGACAATACTCCAACGCCTTCTTCAGTCCAATCACGCACCGAGACCAACGTCATGGTTACCTCAGAGTACTTGAAATTGTTTTCGTAGTAAACCGGCATCGACTGAGAGCCGCCGTGAACAATCGTAGTCTCGGCAAATGGAGGCTCGGCATGTCCTGCCAAAGAGCCATTCGTCGGGACTTCCCAACCATCTATCCACGTACTGAATATCTCGTCGGGCGGATAGTCGTTGTAATCCTCAAAACCGTCTATCTCAATGAAGTCGGCTACCGTAAAGCTCCAGACGTTACCTGTCCACGGACTGTTGGGATTGACGTTATTGGCCTCATCAATCCGCCAATAGTAGGTGGTATACAACTCAAGTTTTCCCGGGTCATAGCTCTCAGAACCAAGGTTCCCGCTACCTTTATACTCTGGCAAACCGGTATCGGCATTTTTCACGGCTTCTTTATCTGTGCCGAAGTATATCTGATGTGAAGCAGCATAGACCCCTGGCGACCAGGTAAGAATCGGTGTCTGCGTTACACCCACAGCGCCATTAGACGGATTCGGGTTTCCGACGGCGCCCTGAGTCGTAAAGCTCCAGATGTCGCCTTTATGCGTTTCGATAACATCAAACTCATCGACACGCCAGTAATAAGTCTTAGCCAACTCAAGCGGACCGAGACTAAAGGTTGTAGTTCCCTGGAGGAGTCCAACAGTGGCATTGTTCACATCGTCAAAATTGTCACCGAAATATACGGTGTGCAGTTTCGCACCGAAACCTGCCGCCCAGCTAAGGTTTGCATTCAAATCTACAGACTCGGCAGTATCAGCCGGAGCAGGTGAATAGGCGGTTTTGGGAGGGATACTAAAGCTCCAGACATCACCTTTCCAGGGACTATTCGGGTCAGTGTCATTGACTTCATCGATTCGCCAGTAGTAAGTTGTGCCTGGAACAAGGCCGTCCGGATAAGCAAATCCGAGAAAGCCAACAATAAGATCTGTTCCGGCCTGATTACCCACGAACGTACTTTCGGCGCCGTCATTCACATCGTCAAAATTGTCACCGAAATACACATCGTGCGAAACAGCAAGAGCTCCCGGCGACCAGCTTAGGTTCACCCAGGTGTCTTCATGGAGCGCACCGTCCGCAGGATTTGGCTTGGTGGCGAAAACAGGTATCTGCGTCAGTGCCGAAATACTAAGAGTATCGTGTCCCGACGCCGTGATTCGCACGCCCTTTACCGGCACGTCCGTCGTGAAAACCACACCGTAAGCATTCTGACCATTCACGCTAACTCCCGTATCGGCATAAGCAGTCGCGGCGCTGAACGCAAGCGGCGCTCCGAGCGAACCGTCCGCAAGAATCGCCTGCCATGTACCCGTGTCGTTGCCGCCTCGCTCGAAGTGGAAGAAAGTGTTCGTCAGGAAGGGAAAAACCGTTTCCTGGAAGTCGATCCCATCGATCGATGATATGTTAGTGCTCCCGCCCAACGTGAACAGGAAATTGTCGGCTTTCGGGCCCACGTCGCCGGCCTTAACGTTCGACGTTCCGCTCACCGTCGCATCTGGAGTTGGAGTCCCATCCACCCATAACGTTTCAACGCCTGAAGGGGGGATATACCACCGCGTCGTTGTACCCAGTGCCAGATCCCCATCGTCGACAACATATTCAGTTCCCTTATACCGAAAGCTGACGATCGCACCGTCAACTACGGTAACATCCGCCAGGCCGCTGAGTATGTCGGCCCCAACGGGGGCTGCCATGACCACCACGGCAAAGAGGGTTAGACAAATCAATTTCTTAGACATAATAGTCCTCCTTCAAAAAGAGTTAAAATAATTATGTATTATGTTCTGGCCACACGCCACAATCTCGACTTATGGTGCCGGCCGATACAGCCGAATGTCATCAAAGAAGACCATACCTGAGCCGCCGGCTTGCAGATTGTTCTTGTCGCCGAAACCAATAGAAATAGTATTGACATTGGCAAGGTTCACTCCCTGGGCAGCAAACTCTTGCAGGTCGATAGGCCATTCCGTCCAGGTATCTATCAGCGCCGCATCGGGATTATCGTGATAGACCGTCGCGATACCGTTGAGATTCACATACATCCGCTCAGCAGCATTAGACATATCACCGTAGAACCACAGCGACAATACTCCAATGCCTTCTTCGGTCCAATCACGCGCCGAGACCAGCGTCATGGTTGCCTCAGAGTATTTGAAATTATTGTCATAGAAAAACGGCATCGACTGAGCGCCGCCGTGAACAATCGTAGTCTCAACATGATGCTCTCCAGCGATAAAATCCGGCTCAGCATAACCTACTGCGGAACCGTTTGTCGTGGTCCCCCATCCATCTATCCACGTATCAAATATCCTGTCGGGTTCCCAGTCATTGTAGTCCTCAAAATCTTCCACGACAAAATATTCCTGTGTGGTAAAGTCCCAGATATCGCCTTGCCAGGTTGTGGGAATCTCGGCTTCATTGACCTCATCGACCCGCCAGTAATAGGTAGTTCCCAAATCAAGGGACGAGGGACCGTAGCTGGTCTCGGTTACGGTATCAACATAGGCAATACCATCTATCACAGCCTGCTTGCTGTCGCTAAAGTACACATCGTGCTTATCTGCCTCTCTTCCCGCTATGAAGCCAAGGGTCACATCAATGGGCTTATCTATTGTTCCAATAGACACATCTGTTGCCCCTGAATCCGGGTTGGGCTCTGTTGCATGCACAGGTATATAGAGGAAACGCACCTCACTGAGACCGTATTGGTTCATGATGCCTCCCCAGTTGCTGTTTGCCGTGAGCCTGACGTACTTTGCTGCTATGCCCCCAAGACCAACCGTAGTATTGTGTGCATAACCAACCGTGCCAGGCGCCTGAGCAAATTCAGGTACGTCACCCAGTTCGATCCAATCAGTGCCATTGGCCGAATACTCAATCGTAACATCTTTAAGCCCAAAACCGACAGCAGACTCAACCATTTGATTGGAATTCCATACCCACATCTCATGCAGCTTGTAAACCTTGTCGAACTCATATTGAATCCAGGCTCCCAGCGGTTCACTGCTGCTCAGCCACATATCTGTCCCTTCCCTTGAGTGAAGGTCACTGTCATCCAGTCCCGAGCCGTTCACAGTGTTTTCAGGCCCCTCATCTGCGCTGTTCGAGCTGGAAGCTGTAGCGGTGATATTCACACCGGCAACAGGATAAGCGATCGGCTCGACCGTGAATTGCCAGACATAGCCTTGGTCCCACCCGGAGACGCTGTTGGCCTCATCAATCCGCCAGTAGTAAGTTTTGCCAAAATCGAGGGTTGCGCCGACAGGATAGAGATTAGGATCCTGAGTGATACCACCAATACCATTGTGGACATCGTCGAAGTTTTCGCTGAATAAAACCTTGTGCTTGGGTGATAATCCTGTTACATAAGCGCCCGTTCTCCAGCTAAGCAAAACTTTCTTGTAGGGCACGTCTTCTTCTTTATTGGCTGGCGAAGGCTCACTCGCCAGAGCTGCATTTGGAGCGCCAATAACATCGCCGTAGCTGTTGCCAATGCGGATTTCATCCACGCCGTTCGACATTGTTGAGCTGTGGGAACCGTAGAGCGCCACAACGTCAAAAGTAACCGCACCGGTTAATGTTATTGTTACAGAACCGGTAAAGGTATCCACGTTGCTCAGGTCAAAACCTTCTTCTTCGCCCGTAGCCACATAAACTGTGGCCTGGGTGCCGGCGCCGTCCCATGCCAGCTTCAGGGCCAGGAACTTTACTCCCACAGTTCGAGTTCCGGCCACATGAATAAAGGATCCCCCGCCGGTCAGTGTAGGACCTGCCCCAAACTGCTTGTTGAGGCCCTTACCGAAACCCAGAATTTTGGTCTCACCGTTGTACAATTCGACGCCAATCCCACGACCGATATTGACATCCCCACTGCCGGTGCCGATTTCCACCAAGGCGCTTACCCAGACTTCAGGGTTGGAAGCATCCACCGTAATCGACGAAGCCAGTGGACGGGTGTACTTGCCGGTATAGGCGCCGTTGGCTATGAACACGGCCTTGAGTCCGGCGGTATCGAGATTGGCAAACGTCATTCCCGGCTCGGTAAATACAAACTGGTTGGCACTGGCCATATCGTCGGTCCAGACGCTGCCGGCGGCCCAGCCGGTCCCGCCGGAACTGCCGTCCACATCCGTACCGGCTTTGCCATCAAAGCCTTCATAGGCTATCTGTGCCGCCTTGGCCGAGGTCACCACACCAAAGGCCAATATCAAAACTAAACAGATCAATCCACCACAGCCGATCTTCGATTTTCTACACATGATAATCCTCCATTAAAAAAATGTTGTTAATAGAAATGCAAAATTTCTTCACTGCGAAGCACCTGTACTCGCGTTACCACACCTGCGCCTGCGAAACCGACAGGTGCAGGCAGGAGCGAGCACAAAGTCCTCATTACAACCCTGTGCCTCGCATAATACACAATAACTCCTCCTCTATTGGAAAACTACGAAAATTCCAAGAGTTAGATAACCAATAATTCCCAAACTCTATCTATTCTATTTATAACAAATTAGGTATCTTGCCGTCAAGAAAAACCCTTTTTTTCCGATAAGATTGGACAAAATTTCGTTCAAATTTAAGCCAAAATTCTCCATTCTCTTGTTCTCCACCCTCCGTTGTTTACTCTGGAGGTTTGCTTTGCCCTCAATTTATTTTGCTCTTGTTTAGCCGTTGTTGGTACAACTCACAAAATCAAATGTCATAAAGTAATAGTGCGAATATAATTTTCAAACAGACCGGCTGTGAGCACAGAACTTTCAGTTTTTGTAACCGTTCAGGGTTAATATAAAGTTGGTGGCCTATTAGGAAACAAAACCTGTAACTCTATTGGATTTAACGCTTTAAGGCAACAGCATGAACGGGTATAATCCGACCGCCGATTTGCCCTCGTGAACGGTTACCAGTTTTTTTCATAAATAAAGCCTTGCAATAATAGTTGAAATAAAGGGCAAAATCTTCTTGGTTTTTAGATGATGTTAGTGTAAAATATAGATGAAAACGCTGATTTTAGGTTTCGCAAAGGACAAAGTGTAATATTATCTGATGAGGGCCATAAGATGAAAAGGTTTTTTTATGGTACATTGACAATCTCAGTGGTGATAGCCTGTGTCTGTTTAGCTGCACCTGAGCCGGCTATCGTGCCCGCTCCGGGCCAGTGGACGGTGGATATGGAATTTACTCATCCACAGCAAATCGTTCTGCCCCAAAGCTCTGATAACCAGCCGACGCGGTTCTGGTACGTGATAATAACGCTTACCAACGATACAGGTAACGATGTTGGCTTTTATCCTAAGTGTGACCTGATGACGGATACGTTTCGAATTACGCCGGCAGGCAAAGCTGTAGCACCGGCGGTTTTTGAGCAAATAAAGAAGCGTCACAAGAGCAGATATCCATTTCTTGAAATACTGGCAAAGGCCGGCAACAGGATACTTCAGGGTGAGGATAACACAAAAGACATTGCTGTTATATGGCCTGATTTTGATGTGCAAGCCAAGAATATAAAAGTATTTATAGCAGGTCTGAGCAATGAGACGGTTGCCATTGACCACCCGGTGGCAAAAGACCAGAGCGGCAAGCCGCTCAAGGTTTACTTGCGAAAGACCCTTGAATTAAGTTATGCCTTCAAAGGCGATCCGACTCTAAGGTCTGGTGCAAACTTAACTTACAAAGGAAAACGCTGGATTATGAGATAGGCTTTCGCCCCTCCTATCTCGTATTTCGGATATAGCGGCAAGCATATCCTGCTTGGCATATCATATCTTTCGTTGTGCATGTCGTATCATGTCACAGTAGCCCGGGCAAGGTTACGTTAATATAGCCAATATAGGCAACTTAGAAGAAGGCAAATTCCAGCCAGCCAGCACCTGAGTTTTTATCCCCAAAATGCCCCAAAATCTCTACGTGGGTTGCTTGAAAAATGTCTTAATTTTCTGCAAAAAGAGTGAAAAAAAGCTTGATATATTCAAACAAGCGTTTTAAACTACCGTATAAAACAAGCGTTTAGGAGTTTTGTGATGTCGCAGGATAATAAGACGAATAGCGATTCTAATAAGGGGGTTCGGGACCGATTGCTCGATGCGGCCGAAGAGCTTTTTTGTGAGCATGGCTTTGAGGGAGCAAGTATTCGCGATATTGCCGCCTCTGCCGACTGCAATATCGCATCGGTCAATTATTATTTTGGAGGGAAAGAGAAATTGTACGAGGAGGTTTGGCGCCGCCATCTGATTCCGATGCGAGATGCCCGTATTGCAAGTATCGAAAATGTAATGTCTCAAAGCGAAGGTCAGCCTCGCCTCGAAGAACTGCTGAGGGCTTTCGCAGATACATTTGTAGGACCAATGATTAAAAAAAGCGCTCGTCAGCTCGGCATACTTATGGCACGGGAATGGATTGACCGGCGCTTACCTGCAAAGATGTTCCTCGACGATGTCGTTAGACCTACAATGACTGCTATGCAGAAAGCTTTAGTGAATACTTGCCCGGGCCTGGATGAATCAAAGGTCCCGCTGGTAGTATTATCTATCGCTGGGCAACTGGTACAAGTAGCCCACATAAAAGCTATATTCGAGCAGGGTAACGAGGCGGACTTGCCGATGTTCGATTTAACTGAGGCGATTGAGCACATTGTTAAATTTTCCGCTGCCGGGATTCGGGCATACGCTGAGGGAAAAACGGAATGAAAAAGAAGTTAATATCCATTTGTTGGTCATTTTTTGCTTTGGCCTGTACAATGCTTGGGGGTTGTATGGTAGGGCCGGACTATTCCAGACCCGAAACCGCAGCAGATACATCCGATGGTTATTTTCACGCCGGGGTACACAACGAAGACGTTAATGATTTTGCCGATGTTGACAAGTGGTGGGAGCGTTTCGGCGACCCGACGACTGCGGTGCTGGTGCGTGACGCCCTGGAAAACAACTATAGCCTCAAAGCTGCGGCGGCAAGAGTACTACAGTCCCAGGCAGCGCTTGCTGAAACTCGCGGACTACAGTTTCCGGATGTCTCCTACAACCTGAGCCGTGACAGAAGTAAACGCTCTTTTAACTTCGGCGGCGGCGGCAGATTCAGTGTAATGAGCACAACATGGACGCAGAACATCTCTGTAACCTACATACTGGATTTGTTTGGCAAGCTCAGACGTTCCGGGCGAGCAGCCTGGGCAGAAGTGCTTGCAGCAGAGGCAAATGAACAGGCTTTAATTAATTCGATGGTCGCCACAGTAATCAACGCCAGAGTCAATATCGCTACAATTGGGCGTCGGTTAACTATAGCACGGTCGAATACGGAAAGTCGGCAGAGGACCCTTGAGATTGTCGAACGGCGGTATGAACAGGGACTTGTAGGGCCGGTGGATATCAGGTTGGCGCGTGAGAATCTGGCCTCGTCGAAAGCCCTTGAGCCGGTTATTGAATTATCTCTGATTACGGCTCGTCACGCTCTTGATGTGCTCTTGGCTCGACGTCCGGGCTCATCGGATGAACTGCCGAAGACGTTAGAGGATTTGCCGGATTTGGGGCCTGTACCTGTTGGACTGCCCGCATATCTGCTTGACCGCCGGCCGGATGTCAGGGCGGCTGAGTTTTCGCTCCGGGCGGCAAACGAGAGAATTGGCGTGAGCATCGCCCGATTTTATCCGGATTTGACTTTGACCGGAAATTATGGCTTTTCTGCGGATACTATCGAGGATATTTTCCAGCAGGACGAAACGGAAATGTATGCGGCGATTTTCCAGCTTGCTCAACCTGTCTTCAAAGGTGGACAGCTCAGGGCACAGGTTGACGCAGCCGAGGCGCGTTACGCTGAGCTGGCAGCCAATTATGCCGGCACAGTTCTGACTGCGATGCGGGAAGTCGAGGACGCGCTGGTTACAGAGCAGATGCTGCAAACTCAGCTCGAACACGCCCGGGTTCGATTCAGAGAGGCTGGCGCCGCAGAGAGCCTCTCAAGACAGCGGTATCAACGTGGTGTTGAAGGGATATTAGCTGTACTCGAATCGGAACGGCGGCGCAGAATGTCTGAAGAAGAATTGACCGTTCTCAAGGGCCGGCTTTGGACTACACGGGTGAATCTTTTCTTAGCTCTGGGCGGTGACTGGGATTATCAGGAACAGTCTGAAGAGCAAGTAGCATTAAGTAAATGACAAAAAACGATAAAACAGAGAGTGAATTTATGAAACCAATACAAGTGATTAAGAAAACGCCCTCGGGCCGAGTACAGATGTTGCTTGCCGTGGGTATTATAATTGTAGGGGTGTTGATTGCTCTGGTTTTTATCAAGCTGAAAAAAGCACCCCAGCGAAAAGAGCAGGAAGTTCTCACGCCATTAGTCAAAGTTGAGCATCTGGAGCGCAGGGACATTCAAATGGTCATTCGTGGTTATGGAACTGTCAGCCCCAGGGTGGAGGTAGAAATCGTCCCGCAGGTTTCCGGTAAGGTAGTCTGGGTCAATCCGCAATTTAAGGCTGGGGGCTTTATTCAAAGTGGTGGGCAGATACTTAAAATTGACCCTCGCGATTATGAATTAGCGGTGCGTCAGGCCAATGCTGCTGTCGCAGAGGCCCAGGTCAAGCTGGACCTGGAAATGGCCGAGGCTAAAGTCGCGAGAGAAGAATGGCAGCAGCTTCACCCGGACGAGGAGCCTACTTCGCCGCTGGTTTTTCGCGAGCCGCAGATACGTCAGGCCCAGGCCAGGCTCGAATCAGCTAAGGCGGGACTGGCTACCGCCAATCTGAACCTTGAAAGAACACAACTTTCCCTGCCCATCGATGCGCTGGTAATGAGCGAAAAGGTTGACCTCGGTCAGTATGTAATGATTGGCCAATCCGTGGGTGTTGCTTATGGAATCGAATCGGTGGAAATAGAAGTACCGCTCGAAGACAGAGAATTGGCCTGGTTTGATATTCCCGACAATACGGTTTCAGTTAATGGTAACGTGCCGTCAACCAAAAGAACAAGTGCTCAAGTAAAGGCTGACTTTGCCGGAGCTGAGCATATCTGGCGGGGCCGTGTGGTCCGAACTACAGGCCAGGTTGATAAAACATCGAGGCTTATATCGGTTGTCGTTGAAGTGCCTGAACCGTTTAAGCTCTCTGATTCCAGACCGCCGCTTTTGCCCGGTATGTTTGTAGAGGTTTTAATCGAGGGTAATATTCTTAAGAACGCAATCGCGGTGCCTCGAGATGCAATGCACAATAGTAATGAAGTGTGGGTGGCTGAAGACGGCCAATTAAATATCCAGCCGTTGGATGTTGTTCGTTCCGACAGGGATTTTGCATACGCCAGGTATGGCCTTGATGATGGAGATATGATTGTTATCAGCTCTCTTGATACGGTTATAGAAGGGATGAGAGTCAGAATTCAGACAGAGCCGGCAACCACATTTGCGGAGGTAAGCCGGGATGAAACCCAGGCCTCCAAAGTAAGGACAGAGTAAATGAAGGATTCAACTAAAAAAAGAGGTCTTCTCGGCTGGTTTGCAACAAACCACGTAGCAGCAAATTTGTTGATGTTTTTAGTCATTACCGCAGGTTTGCTTGCTATTTTTTCAGCCAGGATGGAGGTTTTTCCTGAGTTAAGCTTCGATATGATAAACGTGACAGTACCTTATCGCGGGGCTTCACCGGCAGATGTCGAAGAGGGAGTATGTCTTCGTGTTGAGGAAGCTATAGCGGGGGTCGATGGTATAAAACGGATGACTTCAACGGCCGGAGAAGGTGCCGGCTCAACACTTATTGAAGTTGAGGACTATGCCGACACAAAAGAGGTGCTTGATGATATCAAAGCAGAAATTGACACGATTATAACCTTTCCTCAGGAAACCGAGAAGCCGATAATTACTGAGCTCAAGACACGCCACAAAGTAATCACAGTCGTAGTCTGTGGCGATGTTTCTGAGAAAACGCTTAAGAAATTAGCTGATGAGATTCGTGATGACCTGACCGCTATGGACAATATAAGCCAGGTGAGCATAGCAGGTGTCCGGCCTTATGAAATATCCATTGAAGTTTCGGAGGAGAATTTGCGCCGCTATAACCTGAGCTTTGAGAAGGTTTCCAGAGCAGTTAAGAATTCGTCGCTCGATACTCCCGCCGGTTCGGTCAAGACCTCAGGCGGAGAAATCTTAGTACGAACCAAAGGGCAAAAATATTACGGCCCCGAATTTGAAAAAATCATAGTGCTTACAAGAAACGACGGTACAAAAGTAAGACTTTCCGACATTGCAACAGTTAGAGACGATTTTGAGGACGTTGACCTTTATGCGAAGTTCGACGGTAAGAGGGCCGCTTTCGTACAAGTCTCACGCACAGGAGAGCAGGGTGCACTTGATATAGCTAACACGGTAAAAAAGTATATTGAAGATAAGAAGAGCTATTTGCCTGAAGGGATTTCGATTGCTTTGTGGCAGGACGACTCGGATGTCCTGAAATCGCGAATGAATCTTCTTAAAAGGAATGCGGGTATTGGCCTGGTTCTTGTGTTCCTGTGCCTGACGTTATTTCTTAATCTGCGTCTTGCTTTCTGGACAACTGTGGGCATCCCCATATCCTTTTTAGGGGCGTTTTGGCTCATGCCGTTTTTTGACGTTTCGATTAACATGATGAGCCTTTTCGCATTCATTATGTCACTTGGTCTTGTAGTTGATGATGCAATTGTAGTGGGCGAAAATATATTTGCGTATCGACAGCAGGGAATGGACAGGAACGCAGCAGCGATAAAAGGTGTAAAAGAGATGTGTATGCCGGTGGTGCTGGCTGTTTTGACGACGATGTTTGCATTTTTGCCTTTAGCTTACACCGCCGGTATTATGGGTAAATTCCTTCGAGTTTTGCCTATAGTAGTAATAGGTGTCCTTGGTTTTTCACTGCTGGAAGCCCTGCTTATCCTGCCGGCTCATCTGTCATCTGGCAGATTCTCCAAGAAAAGTATAGTTGTGCGTTTGACGGACAAGATAAATTTCTGGACGGGGAAAGGACTTAGCTGGTTTGTAAACGGTCCTTTCGCCAGGTTTGTGGCGCGGGCGGTAAAATGGCGGTATGTAACGTTAGCCGCCGGTGTTGCGATATTTATGGTAACCGTTGGTTTTATTGCCGGGGGCTATATCAAGTTTGTATTTTTCGACTCTGTCGAGGCCGACAATATGGTTGCCACTTTAACCATGCCGCAGGGAACGCCTGTGGAGCAGACAGGCGAGGTTATAGAGAGGATTGAGAAGGCGGCGCTGCAAGTTATAGATGAGTTTAGCAGCGAAGGCAAGCCCTCCCTTATGAAGCACATGTCAACGGCAGTGGGAGCTCAACCTTTAGCGGCTCGCAGAGGTCCGGGTCACAGTGATTCAACTTCAGGCACAGCATCACACTTAGCAGAGGTTAATGTCGAGCTGCTCAGCGCCGAAGAGCGCTATGCTTCCAGCAAAGCGATGAAAAACCGCTGGCGGGAGATTGTGGGAGAAATACCGGGTGTTTCATCACTTACGTTCACATCTGAGATTATGAGTGCAGGCGATGCGATAAACGTGGAACTGTCTCATGAGAACTTTGGCAGCTTGCTGGCGGCATCTGAAAAGTTAAAGTCGCTCCTTCGTCAATATTCCGGTGTGAGCGATATAGCAGATAGTTTCGAGCCGGGAAAGACCGAGCTGAAACTTGCTCTTAAGGATACCGGCCGTACCTTGGGTCTTACACTTTCAGATTTGGCCAGACAGGTCCGGCAGGGCTTTTATGGTGACGAGGCTCAGCGTATCCAGCGCGGGCGTGACGATATTCGTGTTATGGTTCGCTACCCTGAAGCCGAGCGTAAAAGCCTGGCGGATGTGGAAAATATGAGAATTCGATTGCCGGACGGAACCGAAATCCCTTTTAGGACAGTCGCCGAAGTTGAGTACGGAAGGGGTTATGCAACAATTCGGCGGGTTGATCGCAGACGCGTCGTAAGTGTTTCCGCTGATGTTGATGAAGCAGTTGCCAATGCCGGCGAGATCAACAAGGATCTGTATGCAAGAGTGCTTCCGGGTTTGATGCGCGAGAAGCCTGGACTGCAGTATCGTTTTGCCGGCCAACAGCGCGAACGAAATGAATCGCTCGGCAGTCTTAAAACGAATTTCTTAATTGCCCTGCTCGCAATCTATGGGATTCTGGCAGTCCAGTTTAAGAGTTATTCCCAGCCGGCCATAGTAATGTCCGCAATTCCATTTGGCATCGTTGGGGCAACGATAGGCCATCTATTAATGGGTTTCAACCTCAGCATACTTTCCATGTTTGGAATTGTGGCGCTTTCAGGCGTGGTCGTCAATGATTCACTTATTATGATTGACCTTATTAACCGTGAACGCCAAAGTGGTATTAATCTTGCTCAGATACTTCGTGACTGTGCGACTCGAAGATTCCGCCCGATTATGCTGACCACTCTGACGACCTTTTGCGGCTTGCTGCCAATGATTGCTGAAAAAAGTTTGCAGGCACTGTTCCTTATACCAATGGCCATAAGCCTGGCATTCGGAGTGCTGTTTGCGACCTGCATTACACTTTTACTGGTGCCTTCGCTATATATGATTCTTGAAGATATTAAGAATCGCGTTTTCACACGGGCAAAGGAAATACCTGCCGATGTCCGCCATATATCTGAGGAATCCGCCATAGAAGGCACAGAGGTATTTGTGTAAGATTGGCGATATTGCCCGATTGGTGCGGGGTTGCTCTATAATTTATTTTGGGATTGGAAGCTAACAAATAGTACTGTTAGAGGTTTTATTAAAAAGAGCCCGTCGTGGCTCGGCTTGGAGAAGCCAAGTCGCGACAGGACAACATATAATTTATTTAGCGAGTTTCACCCCGTTAGATATCTGTTACAGAACGAGGTGAACATATTAGGTACTTATTATCTAACAAGGTGAAGACATGAAACTATTATGGCAGAAATCAGGAGTCAGAAGACGGAAATCAGAAGTCAGGGTTTGTCTTCTGTTCTTTGCCCTCTGTCCTCTGTTTTTGGCTGGCTGTGTCAGCAGTGAGCAATTTTATGAAGATGTTAGTTTGTCGAGAGAGGTTGCGTACCGGCAGTGGAAGCATCGCAAAGAGCGCCAGGAGCAGTCTCAAACACATATCAGCGGCGAATTAAGCATCGAAGACTGCTTAAAGCTGGCGATGGTGAACAATAAAGTGTTGCAGCGTATCATCCAGGAAAAGGAGATTGCCCGTGGAGAACGGCTGAAATCCTACTCAGCAATTCTGCCCACAGTAGATCTGACTGGAAGCTGGCAAGAGGTTGATGAGGTTTCATCCATGAGTATTCCTGCTATTCCTGGCCTTGGCCCTGGCGGCACATTTACAACGGGTGATATACATGCTTATTCTGCGGGTCTTCGGGTGACTCAACCGGTTTTTTCCGGCGGTTCAATACCAGCAAGGATAAATGCTGCCAAATTGTTTTCCCTGCTCGTTGACCAGACGGTTCGAGCGGCGGTTCAGGACTTGATTTATACAGCAGCTTATTCCTATTACGATGTACTGCTCAATCAGCATTTACTTCAAATTAGTGCTGATGCCGTTCGCTCGGCTCAGGCGCATCTTGATAATGTCAAACAGAGGCGGCAGGGCGGCGTCGCCTCTGATTTTGACGTTCTGCGAGCTGAAGTGGAACTGTCGAATTTCCAGGCTGAACTGATACGGAACAAAAATGCTATCAATGTGGCAAAAACGCAGCTACTGAAGATAATGGGTGTTTCGCAGGATAGTGACTTTAATCTTTCGGATGAGCTGGTTTACGTTTCTTCAGAAATGACAATGGAAGAAGCCATTGAAGCTGCTTATCGGAGTCGTCCTGATTTATTTAGTCGCGAGTTTGATATAAAATATCAAAAGGAGCTGCTTAGAATTGCAAGGAGGCGATATTGGCCGACTATTAGTAGCTATTATGAAAATATCTGGTCGAAGCCCGACCCGGGTAACAGGACGGAGATTGAGTGGGGTCATCTCTGGCAGGTCGGCGTTATGGCGACACTGCCTATATTTGACGGCTTATCTCGCGAAGGTGAGCTAATTGCGCAGAAAGCACGAGTTAGACAAGCGCAGATAGATTTAATTGATGCCGAAGAGACTGCTTTGTTTGAATTGACAAAGGCGCTGCTAAGTATTGAGGATGCCCAGGAGTTTGTTGAGTCTCAGCGGTTGAATCTTACCAGGGCAAAAGAAGGGCTGCGACTTGCGGAAGTAGGTTACAAGCAGGGCACAAATACGCAGGTTGAGATGATAGACGCCCAGGCTGCTTTAACGACGGCAAGGGTAAACCATTACCAGGCTATATACTCGCACATAATTGCGAAATTGGATTTGCACAAAGCAATGGGAACTCTAACAATGTATGAAGCTGCTGAACCCGAAGGTCAGGCCAAATAGGAAAATAAAAATGTAAAAGGCAAAATGTAAAATTAAGGAAGTCATCCGGTACTTGTTTTTAGTACCGGATTCCACAATTTTGATTTTTTAGTTTTAATTTTTCAATTTAATCCTGACAGGGGCAGACAAAATGAAAGTAATCAGAAGAATTTTATATTGGCTAATAGCATTGGCAGTGGTGTTTGTTACGTTCTGGTTTGGGTTTATGCGAAAGCCCGCTGAAATTCTGGAGGAGGAAAAGACCGTTCCTGTTGAGGTCGAAGTGGTAAGCTCAGGCTCTATAGAAGAGACGATAGAGCTGACCGGCTGGATAAAAGCAAACCAGATTGTAGAGGTAGCGTCGAAGGTCGCCGGACGAGTCGAATCCCTGAGTGTTCTTTCGGATGAGGGTGATTTGGTTGCGGTTGAAGAGGGTGTGTCGGTCAAAAAGGGTCAGCAGCTTGCGGTTATCGACCACGATGTTTACTTAGCTCAATTGGCTGCGGCTAAGGCCAGTGTTAAAGCTAAAGAGATTGAGCTGGCCGATGCCGAGCGTGAAAAGAAGCGTATTGTTGCCTTATACGAAGGCGGGTCGGCTACAGAGCAGAGCAAAGATAAAGCTGTAACCGCTGCTGAATTGTCGGCGGCAAGTTTGAGTTTAGCCGAGGCCAATCTGGAGCTTGCTCAAATAAATCTGCGCGAATCCATGATTGTCTCGCCTATTGACGGGATAGTAACGGCCAAACATATTGACGAGGGTAATCTGATTAGGTCGGGGGACCAGATTGTCACTATTGCCGATATGAAGACGGTAAGAGTAATTGTTGCCGCTACCGAAAAGTACGGTGCCCAAATTACTGTTGGGATGCCTGCCAATATCAAAGTTGATGCATTTGCCGGAAGGGTATTTGATGCGGGCGTGCATTCAATCCATCCGGCTCTTGATGCACAAACACATACAATACAAGTTGAGATACGTCTTGATAATGAAGCATTGCTGCTGAAGCCGGGTATGTTTGCAAGGGTAACTTTAATTACAAAGCGAAAAGACAATGTAGTTGTTATCCCGCGTGATGTTGTTCTTGGAGGTAAGATTGATGAGCATTATGTGTATGTGGTTGAAGAGGAAAGTGCCGGCAAAATTGCTCGTAAACATTTTGTTGAGATTGGTATAGAACAAGCGGACAGATATGAAATAACTAATGGTTTAAAAGAGGGACAGACGCTTGTGGTTAACGGGATGAATTATTTAGCCGACGGGATGGGTGTCGAGGTTGTACGAATAGAGGATATCAAATGAAACTTGCGCAGCTTTCCGTAAACAGGCCGGTAACCACCTTGATGATTTTTGTTGCAATGGTAGTTTTGGGCCTGGTCTCGATGTCAATGCTGGGACTGGACTTGATGCCGGACCTGGAAATACCGGCTGTTTCAATTCTAACAGCGTATCAGGGGGCGGGGCCCGAAGAAGTGGAGACATTGATAACCGAGCCGATGGAGGATACTCTGAGCACTATTTCCGGAGTTGACGAGGTCATTTCGGTCTCCAAAGAGGGAATGTCAGCGGTGACATTGAGGTTTGCCTGGGGTGAGAAAATAGATGAACATGTCAACGATGTGCGTGAAAAGATTGATTTAATTAGGGACCGATTACCGGAGGAGGCGGAAAATCCGCTTATTTTCAAGTTTGACCTTTCAATGATACCAATTGCAATTATTGCTTTTACGGCTGAGGACAGCTATCCGGATTTGCAGGATATAGTTGATGACGAGATAGTTGACCCGCTCAAGCGGGTCGAAGGGGTGGCTTCGGTTACAGCCGGTGGCGGTTTGCAGCGGCAGATTCGGGTTGATATCGACAGGGATAAACTGGCGGCTTTGAATTTATCAGTTACAGAGATGAGCTTAGCTCTTGCCGCTCAGAACATTAGTACTCCCGGCGGTAACATAAAGACCGGTTACAAGGACTATTTGTTACGCACGCCTGAGGAATTTTCGAGTCCCCAGGAGGTTGCTGAAGTTGTGATTGCCCGCCGTAACGGAATACCGATAAAGTTAAAAGACGTTGCCGAAGTAAGGGATTTCTTCAAAGAGCGTACGTATGAGGTACGCATGAACAGTCAAAAGGCAATGGCGATATTTATTCAAAAGCAGAGCGGCAAAAATACGGTGGAGGTGGCGCGGGCGGTTAGGCAAAAACTTGACGAGATAAAGAAAAATTTGCCGCCCGATGTTAAGCCCAAGATGGTGATGGATAATTCCGAGTTTATTTTGGCCTCTGTGGCCACTTTGCGTAACACGGTTTTTTGGGCTGTTTTCTTTGTTTTTATAGTGCTCCTTTTTTTCCTCCGAGACCTGCGGGCCAGTATTATAGTTGCCGTTGCAATTCCAACATCGTTGATAATTACATTTCTGTTGATGTACTTGGCTGATTACACGATTAATACCGATTCATTAGCCAGCTTAGCTGTTGCAGTTGGTCTTGTGGTTGATAATGCCATCGTTGTTGTTGACAACATCAATCGTCATCGTCATAAAGGAGAGCGGCCGAAGGAAGGCGCCGTTTTCGGCGCAAATGAAGTAGGTGTAGCTGTAATTGCTTCGACACTGACGACCATTTCGATTTTTGCACCGATTATGTTTGTAGGCGGAATAGCGGCGATTGTATTCGGACAGTTCGCGGCTATTGTAACAATGGCCCTGGTGGCTTCACTGTTTACCGCCCTTATGCTCGTGCCAATGTTGTGTTCAAGATTTCTGAGGGTTCATAATTCGAACTCATCTGACGTAAGGCATCCTGCGGAGAGGTTATTATTAGACTTATTTTACCATTTGGGGGAGAAAGTTTTCGCCAAAATGGAGCAACTGTACGTCAAGTTCCTGAACTGGTCGCTGAATAATCGCAAAACGGTTTTTGTTTCCTGTATTGTTTTGTTTGTTTGGAGCATTGGGATTGTTGGCTTTATCGGTACTGAATTTTTCCCCGAGCAGGACCAAAATCGAGTATCGGCAGAGTATGAGCTGCCGATCGGTACAAGATATGAGCGTACCGGGGTCGTGGCGCAGCAGCTGCAGACAATAACGGAAAATAATGTTCCTGAAAAGCGGGACAGTTTTATTCGTTGGGGTGTTTATGGTGAGGCTGGCGGGGGAGGCATTGCTTCAGATGAAGAAAGCTATAAGGGTATTCTCTTTATCAGCTTGAAACCTAAGAGGCAGCGCGATGCTTCGCCAAATGACCTGATAAAAAGACTTCGCAAAATCACGGATAAGATACCGGGAGCAACTGTTCGCTACAGTGCGGAGGACCCCCTTACGGGAATCATGTTTGGCAGCGGTGGACAATTGGCGGTTGAACTTTGCGGGCATGATATGGATGAAGCGAGTACTTACGCCGAGGCCGTTAGCTCTGTGATAGCTACTGTTGAAGGTGTGGAGGATGTGCAGATAAGCCGAAAAGAGGAAAAGCCGGAGGTTAAGGTTGTCATTGACCGCGAGAAGGCATCTAATTTGGGGCTTGATGTCAGAACAGTCGGTAAACAGGTAGAGACATTTTTTGCCGGCAGCACCGCGACGAGATATCGCGAGGGCGGAGATGAATATGATGTAGAAGTCCGGCTTCAGCCAAAAGACCGGGACAGGATTGAAGATTTGCGAGATGTGCCCATAAGTATGCCCGGTGGAGGCCGGGTTAGCCTGGCTAATATCGCTGAAATCCAGCAGGGCTTGGGACCAACAAAGATCGAGCGAAAAGACCAGGCTCGCTATATTACGGTTTCCGCAGAAATCAGCGGCAGAGACCTCGGTTCGGTGGCAAAGGACGTGAGGAAAGCGCTTGATAAGATTCCCGCGCCGCCCGGCTTTAGTTATAAAATTGCCGGTGCCGAAGAAGAAAAGCAAGAGGCATTCAGGCTATTAGTGATTGCTGTGGGTTTAGGGATGGTTTTGGTATATATGGTGATGGCTTCACAGTTTGAGTCGTTCCGTGACCCATTTATTATATTTCTTTCGATACCCTTTGGTATTGTCGGCGTAATTATTGCATTGGCCCTGGCTTCTCAGGCGATGAGTGTTGTCAGCTTTCTTGCGCTGATTATGCTTGTCGGTATTGTAGTGAATGACGGAATTGTTCTTATTAGTTATCTTAACATACTGCGACGACGTGGGCTCGATGTCTATTCGGCAATCATTGAGGGGGGACGCAGCAGATTACGCCCTGTGGTATGTACCAGTTGCACTACAATGTTAGCTCTGACTCCCCTGGCTTTGTCAAGAGGGGAGGGTTCCGAAATTTGGGTGCCGTTTGCCGTAACGATAATTGGTGGGCTGTTTGTCGGGACCGTCATTACACTGATTTTGATGCCGACTCTTTACAGTGTGTTTGAAGGTTTTAAGACTTCCGGTGTAAGAGGTTAATTATGAAGGCTGTTTTGATTGTGCACAATGCGGCGATGGATGAAGAAGTGAATGAAGCTCTCGAGTCCGTGGGCATTGACTGCTATACCAAATTCCCGAATACCTTAGGCAGAGGCAAGGCAAGTGAACCACATTTGAATATCGATGTTTGGCCCGGGATAAATTGCGGTACCTTTGTTGTTACCGACCAGGCCAAGGCCAAAGAAGTAATGGAGATTGTCCGCCAAATGCGAGAGAAACGGGCTTCGGAAGGCATAAAGGCGTTTATGTGGGAGATTGATGATATTACCTGATTGGTGCCGGATTGCTCTATAACTTGTTTTGGGGGTTGAAGTTAACAAATAGTGGAATTTTTTAAAAAAATTCTGGCCAGAACATCTCTAAAAGCAGATAATAATTACAGGTTGCATTTGTGCAATGAAAGGGGTGGGAATATGATTCGAAGTTGCAGTGGATTTTCTCGTATGAGAACAAATCGGCGGTGGAGGCGCGATGATGCTTTCTGTACGAATTTATTAACTGTCCGCGAAGCAGCTAACATTTACATGTAGGTTTTATCCAGTTCCGCTCCCGCGGGAATGACGTCCCTGCCAGAACAGGGGGCAAAGGCGGTGAAATTATGGAGACTACTGCAAAACGTAAACCGAATGTTGAAATTACTTCAGACTCTGAGACTCTTGCGCAAAGAAGTGTCGAGCTTTTTGTTGCCGAGGCGCAAAAGGCGATAAAAGAAAAGGACGCCTTTTATGTGGCTATATCGGGAGGGAATACCCCAAGACGTTTTTTTGAGCTGCTCGGCGATGTGCCGCAGGCGAACTCTCTGCCCTGGGATAAGATACAGTTGTTCTGGGTTGACGAGCGATATGTCCAGCCGGATTCACAATGGAGCAATTACAAGCTGGCTGCCGACACCTTTTTGACTAAAGTTGCCATCCCCCAGGAGAACGTTCATCGAATCCCCACCGAGTATGATGATTTCAAGGCTGCGGCCGACAGCTACGAACAAACCATTCGAGAGGTCTTCGGCCTCGATGAAAACCAGGGGCCTGAATTTGATTTGATTATACTTGGGATGGGTGCTGAGGGGCATACCGGATCGCTGTTTCCGAATTCCTATGCACGTTTTGATACCGAAGATCTGGCGTGTGTTGTTTATGTTTTGGACGAGAAGCTTAACAGGATAACCTTGACACATCCGGTTTTGTGTGCTGCCTGTCGTTTGGTTGTGCTGGTTTCCGGCCAGGAAAAGGCAGGCATTTTGAAAGAGGTTTTGATTAGCGAGCCGGATGAAGTGCGCTATCCTATTCATGCCCTTTGGCCCATTCTTAATAAGGTTACCTGGCTGGTTGACAGAGAGGCGGCAACAGCCTTGTGATTCTGGTGATTCGAGTCAGGCCGGATAAGACAAGACACCATTTGACAAGGGATATTGTACTGTTAGAAATGGCATTTCCTTAATTTCGTAGTCATTGCGAGGAGTCCCGCACCAATTAGGCGTGAGCCTAAGCTCAATTGGTGCGGGACGACGCGGCAATCTTGTGTAATATCAATTCTATTTATTGATTGCCGATTACCCGACCTTGTCATTCCTGCGAAAGCAGGAATCCAGGCCCTCTCAGTTAGTATAATGTACAATTTTTTCGGCAATTTTTAACTATAATTGGTATAACTGGTTGCAATGCGATACCTTGAGATTGCTTCGCTGGCGCTCGCAATGACGTTGGGCTTTTTCCCCCTTTGTTTTTTGAGTTTAGTCGGGGATGATTAGTTTCGTACCTGGCCTGATTTTATTCACATCCTTTATTGTTTGGCGGTTGGCATCGAGAATTTTTTGCCATTTATTTGCGGAGTCGTAATATTTGCGAGAAATCTCGGAAAGAGTCTCTCCTTCGCGTACGATGTGGAATTTTTGGGTTTTTATCTTCTCGGTTTGTTCATATATCGTTGAATCCGGCGGTTTTGATTGATTATCTTCTGTGCTCTGTGCGGTTAAGCCGTTTGTCGAAAAATTATTTGTCGTGGCAGAGTCTTTCTGTGGAGGTAGATTACTGCGAGGGTTCGGCCCTGCTGCTTTCGGACTCAGGCTTGGGCCGGTAGAGAGCCAGAGCATAACGGCCATTACCGGTACCAGGCCCAGGAGCATTCCTATTTTCAAATCTTTTTGCATCTTGCCATAAATCCGAAATTCGAATATGGATACATACGCTTCTAACAGGCGTATCGAAATCCGAAACAATATCAAAATCCAAATATCAAATGTTCAAAACTCACAGCCGCTGTCATTCTGAGCGAAAGAATCCTTTAGCCCTGAGCGTAGTCGAAGGGGAAGAATCTCATCATTCGCAGACCAGATCCTTCGGCTCCGCCTCAGGATGACACTCAGTGTCATTTTAGTCATTTATATTTGTTTCGTGCTTCGTGCTTCGGATTTCGAATTTTGCTTTTTGTTTTTGTGCCGAGCAGCAATATTGGTGCGGCTATTGCGATGGACGAATATGTGCCAATGATGATGCCGAAACCGATTGCGAGGGTAAAGCCTCTTAGTCCGGGGCCGCCAAAGATATACATTATCAGCACAACTATAAACGTTGTGAAGGATGTCAAAATGGTTCTGGAAATAGTCTGGTTAATGCTGTTAGTGATTATCTGTGGATTGAGCTGGTCCTTGCGGCGATTTTCCCGGATTCGGTCGAAGACAACAATCGTATCGTTAAGCGAGTATCCAATGAGTGTCAGGAAAGCGGCTATCATTGCCAGGTTGATTTTGAAATCTCCTATTAAAAGCTTTTCCCCGATTGGTGTTGCTGCAATATAGGTGCAGACGCTAACAGCGCCGAGTGTGATGCAAACATCGTGCACCAATGCCGTAATGGCGGCAATGCCGTATCGAACGTTTCCGAATCGAACCCATATATAAGTAACGATTGCAAATAGCGACAGGACGATGGCAATCAAAGCCCGCTGCTTTTGCTCTCTACCTACCGAAGGGTCGAATTGTCTTACTCGCGGCAGTGATGTTTCGAGCTTGGTTGCAGCTAAGACTTTGGCCGTTTCGTTTTCAATAAACCGTGTCCATTCATCCTCGGATAGTTCGCGAAAACCTGCCTCAGGCTCGGCGCTTACGTAAACAAAGGAATCTACGGGCTGGTTTGGTTCTGCCGTCGTTAGATTTGGGCCAAGGATTGTATATGGATACTGCTCGAGGTCTCGCATGTCAGGCTTAAACAGTAAATCCTTGAACCTTTGCTCGATTTCCTCGGCGGTGGCGGCCCTTTCAATTTGGCATTCAATCTTGACCCCGCCCAGAAAGTCAATGAGTTCGGGGTAAGAATCAATAAGCTCTTCGGTTATTTTTTCCTGCGAGGTGATTTTGGGTTGAAGATTTTGTTGAACTTCCAGCTCATCTGTGAAAGCATCTAATATTGCGTTATTGACAACCTCATCAATCTGTGGCTCTGATATGTCAGCCTCAGGAAAAGCTGCCCTCAGCACTTCCTCGACCAGTGATTTGTTCATCTGGCTTGTTGTTATCACAAATTGCGCCGGGTTATCGGTGTCCTGTGTTACGAGCAGATTATTTAGTTCGCCGTCGAATTGGGTTTGAGATTTCTTGATTGCATCGGTTAGCTGGTCGGCTGTTTGCTGGTTTGATTGCGAGAAAGTTGTCATAACGGTTATTTTGTTTGTTTCCGTGGTGTTGATTTCATATTGCTTGTCTGATTTTCCGATGCTGTAAACATTTGCTGTTGCCAGGGCCGGGTTGTTCAAATCATTTCCTATTATGCGGATTCTGTCTTGCACATCCTGTCGGCTCAGCGGTTCTTTCAAATTTATCCGGACACTCGTTCCGCCGGTGAACTCGATATCGTATTTATTATTCTCCACGTTATCTCTTGTAAAGAATACAGCCAGGCCTGCCACAATCAGCGCAATTGAGATGCAGAAGAAAATCGGCCTTAGGCGCATCCAGTTTATGTTCGGCTTGTGTATCAGGCGCAGCATTAATAAATGGTCTTTTATAATTCGCCTGGATAAGAGGAAATCGAAGAGTACGCGAGTTACAAACAAGGCGGTGAACATACTCGATGCGATACCGAGCATAAGCACAATGGCAAAGCCCTTTACTTCTTCCGAGGCGCGCCAGTAAAGAATCGCAGCGGTGATGAATGTTGTCAGGTTCGCATCTAAGATAGTTCTGAATGCTCTTTGGTAGCCGTTCGTTATGGCGATTCTCAAAGATGAGCCTTTCAGCTGCTCTTCGCGTATTCTTTCGAAGACCAGTACGTTGGCATCGACGCTCATACCAATAGTCAGTATGATGCCCGCGATTCCGGGTAATGTGAAAGTTGCCCGCACGCCTGCCATTATTGCTAAGACAAAAAGCATATTCATAAGCAATGCCACGTCTGCGATTGAGCCGGCTAAGCAATAGTAAATCGCCATACATACTACAACCGCTACAAGGCCGATTAAACCGGCTTTAATGCCCTGGTCCCGATTGTCGGCGCCGATGGACGGGCCGATTGTGTTTACAGAGATGGGCTGCTCTATCAGCCGGGCGGGCAAAGAGCCGGCGTTTAGTTTGTTGACCATGTCCTCGACTTGTGTTTGAGTGTAGCTGCCTGTTATTATGCCCTGTCTGCGTATCCTGGATTCGATATTTGGTGCCGATATTGCAATTTCATCGAGCAGGATACAAAGTGGCTTGCCAATATTGTCTCCGGTAACATTGGAGAATAAGCTTCCGCCTTTTTCATCCAGGAGAAAGCCAACAGCTCTTCGGCCCATACTGTCGGTTGCCGGATTAGATTTTTCCAGCTTCCACTGTCTTTTAGTGGGGCTGTGCAACAAAGTTTCATTTGCTTTGTTACTTGCCAAGACATAATACTTGTTGCCGAATTGAGCAACGATTGAAGGCCGCCTATCGTTGTCCACTGCATTCCATTCATTGATATTTTCTATCTCGCACCATAAATAGTTGTTGTCTGAGGCGTATTTAGGTCCTTTTTCCTTGAGTCTTTCAACGTACCCGAGCATCTGGTCCATATCTATGTCAGGATGTCCCTGTGTTGGAAGTATTCTGAACTCAAGTATTCCGGCGCCTTTGAGCATTCGCTGGAGGTCCTTGGGGTCGTCGAGTCTGCCTCTGAAGGGACGATACTCGTCAAATGCTGTAACTACGTTGTTAATTTCATCAACGCTGTCCGGGAAATCGGTTTTGAGCTTTTCGGTCTCCACTCTGCGTCTTGGTGACTTGATGGGTATTTCGAGGCAGATGTTTAACTGGGCTGTAGTCAGGTTTAGTTGGTCGATGGTGTTTATTGCCTCTTTGTATTTAGTATTTGTGTTCGGGTCGGTCAACTGGTTAACGACTTTGGACCACTCGGCGTAGGTTTTAACATGCCCGGCCAGCAGGTCGAGATTATCATTGACATCAGTGAATTCTTTTAGCGAATCCCGCAGTTGTTCTTCATTTAATTTGGCCCAATCTACCTTCTTTTTATTTATCTGGCCGAGGTCAAGTCCAGCCTCTTTAAGTTTTAAGTTTTGAGTTTCGAGTTTTGAGTCGAGGTTGTCCCTTTGATTTTGCAGGTCCCTGCGTTCGTCATAAACTGTGGCCAGGCTCTCAAGAATTGCCAGTCTATTCGGGTCGGCCTGTGCAAGGTCATTGAAAGCCTCGGCTCGCTCTTGTAGCGGTATATCGAGTGACCGCATAATCTTAGAACGGCTTACGTTTTTGTCCATCAGCTCGGCTAAAGCACTTTCGTAATTTTGTCGTTTCACGCGGGCTTCAGCGCTTGCTAAGGGCATTTGTATTTCGAAGCGAGTGCTGCCCTGCGGTCGCCATACAAGATTCTGGATGTTGGCCGGGTCTATTCGCCTTCGCAGAACGGTTATCATTCTTTGCGCCAAGTCTTTTTTTTCCGCTTCTTCCAGGCCGTGGGTATCAATTTCGTAGATGAGACTTGTCCCACCTGCCAGGTCTATGCCGGGCTTTAAGGTCTTGTTTGGCGGATACAAAGTCCAGACTGCAACGACCACTAAAACAATGATTAAAACTATTTTCGGCGTAAGATTCTTATTCATAAATTCCTCGATATTGGTTAAATGGTAATTGGTTAATTGGTTATCAGGAAAGTGCCTAAAGTGAACTAAAGTGAGTTCCAAACTTTAGGCACTTCAAACTTACCTGTGGCACGAGTTAGCTCACTTATTCTACTCACCAATTACCTAATTCTTAATCTTTTGACATATTCTTTCCGATTGCTGAACGGAGAATTTTTATTTTCGTATTATTCGATTCATCAACTTTCAAAGTAATCTCGTTATCCTTAATATCTACGACGGTTCCTATAATTCCGCCGATTGTTTGTACCTTATCGTTTTTTGTCAGCGCTTGCATCATTTGTTTGTGCTGCTGTTGTTTCTTTCGGGGCCCTCTAAAAAGAATCATGTACATCAGGACGAACATCAAACCAAGAAAAATCAGGTTTCCATAAGAGCCCAAAGGTCCTCGTCCCTTTGGTGTGACTCCAGGGGTGTCGGGGTCGGTTGCGACCGTTGTCGTTGTTGTAGTCTCCTCCGTAGTGACAGGTTCTGTTGTAACGGTAGAAGGCTCCTCGCTGCCTTCTGTTTGTGCCAGTATCCATACATTATTCATTTGTATTTTCCCTTCATAATTTCGTATATTGCATTTCGCATTGTGATAACCGGCGGTAAAATGGATACATTCGCTTCTAACAGGCGAACCGTCGGCCAAATAACAAATACTAACGACTTTTTACTTTTTATCAATAATCAATAATCAATAGTCGATAGTCAATAATCAATTCTTTTTGCCCAGTCGGCAAATTCGTTTCTTTTTATGGCCTGCCTTATTCTGACCATTAGCCTCTGATAAAATGTTAGGTTGTGCAGCGATACTAAGATTGGGCCGAGCATTTCTCCCGAATTAAAGAAATGTCTTATAGTGGCCCGGCTGAAGTTCCCGCAGCAGTAGCAGTCGCAATCGGCTTCGATTGGCTTGGCGTCTTTTATATGTGCATTGTTCCTCAGTCGCAAGGGGCCGTTGTCCGTAAAAGCAAAGGCATTTCGTCCGTTTCTGGTTGGCAGGACACAATCGAACATATCCACGCCGGCCTTGACGGCGGCAATGATATCCGCTGGTGTGCCGACACCCATAAGGTAACGGGGTTTATCCTGCGGCAAAAGCTGTGCTGTATGAGTAACAGTTTTTATCATATTCTCGTGCCCTTCACCTACACTTAAACCGCCGATAGCATATCCGTCGAAACCTGTTTTGACAAGCTCTGATGCGCAGTATGTTCGCAATTCGAGGTCTATTCCGCCCTGGACAATGGCAAAAAGCAGTTGGTTAGGGTTGGTATGTGCCTGTTTAGCAGACTTTGCCCAGAGAATGGTTCTATCGACCGCTTTTCTAAGCTCCGGAGTCTCGATAGGAAAGGGAGTACATTGGTCGAAGCACGTTATTATATCGGCAGCCAACCGGTTTTGGATTTCCGTTGCGATTTCGGCGTTCAGGTATATTTTTGCGCCGTCTATATGGCTGGCAAATTCAACGCCGTCATCGTTGATTCTCGTCAGCGGGCTTAGAGAGAATACCTGGTATCCGCCGCTGTCGGTTAGTATCGGTCCGTCCCAGGCCATAAATTTATGCAGTCCGCCAAGTTTTTCGACAGTCTCGACACCGGGTCTAAGCAGCAAATGGTAGGTATTGGCCAGGACAAGTTCGGAACCGGTTTCCTGGAGCTGCTGCGGCGTGATACCTTTTACCGCCCCGGCAGTGCCCACTGGCATAAAAACGGGAGTTTCCACCTTTCCATGCGCAGTTGTTAATAACCCAAGCCTCGCTGCCGAGCGGGAATCTGTATGGAGAATTTGGAAGTTAGCCATCTCAATAAATATTTATAATCATGCAGCCCCAGTGGTAAGCAGGAGTCTATCCTGTGCACGCCGTTTCCCTTTTATACTAACTGGACTTCACTCAAAATACGCCTGCCAATATAAGGTTTAAGCGCACCGCGCGATACGAGCTCAACTTTGACATGTAACAATTCCGAAAGTTCTTCTTCCATATCGATAAATTCAAAGAGACTTATGGGAACCGTGAAATCAACAAGAATATCGAGGTCTCTATCGCCGGCTTGCTCATTCCGGATATAGGAACCAAAAATGCCAAGAGTATGTACATGATACTTATCTTCAAGTAAAGATTTATACTCTCTCAAAACCCTTTTAATCTCATCTAAGCCCATAATTTATCTCCGCTTGGATTATAGCATAAATTACCACAGCACAGGTAAATAAATTCTCTTGCTGTAATATATGGTAGTACTCTGTCACAGGTCAATTGATGGGTGTCATTCCCGCGCAAGCGGGAATCCAGACCTTTCGGTACTCTGGATTCCGCATCAAGTGCGGAATGACAACTCATCAAATCATCTGTGATAGAGCACCACTTACCAATTACCACTCACCAGTTACCAGTGTATAGAGTGAAGCTTGCCCCACCGAAATTTGCTGTTCATTTTTCAATTGTCAATAGTCAATTGTCAATATCTTGGAGTCAGGATAATAATAGGAAAGTATCTGCTTTGCGTTTTTACCTTGTCTTGCCATTCCTTGGGCGCCGCATTGGCACATTCCAACGCCGTGGCCCCAGCCTCTGCCCGATAAAAATGCCCATTTATCACCCCTTTTGACGATTTGGCAGATGGTGCTTCTCAATTTTCGTCCGGTCGGGTCGATTGCCAGACGAAAGTCCTCAGCTCTTAAAAAATCGCTTTTGCCGTTTGAGCCGGAGAACTTAATTTTAGTCAGTCGAGAGAATTCAGCATAATTACTTTGCTCGGTAGGTTCGATGTTTGTGATTTCCCCGAGCCGCTTTAGATTTGGGTATCTTAGTAATAGCCTGGTTATAACATAAGCATTATCGAATTGAATCAAAGGCCAGAAGAAAAATTTCGGTTTGGCCACGTTCTTACAATAGGGGCAGGGCACCCCGATTAGCGGTTCGAAGGAATCACCGAATACATTTTTGCTGTTTTCAGTATGCCCGCCACAGGTTGAGCTATAGTAGGCCGGAAAGATGTCTTCTGTGCCGTCGATTTGTTTACAGACCAGGACCTGGCCTTTGGTTTCATTGACGATGTCCCAAATCTGAGTGGACTCGGCGCTGACGCCGCGGTAAACCTGATGTGATGCTGTTTTTTTCATGTCCCATTTGCGATAGCTGCCGAATCGTTTTTTAATGTAGAAGCAATAAGTCCTTGCGGCGATTGCCTGGGCCTTGAGCGCCTCCGGTTCCCAGTAGCTGGGCATCTCGGCACCTACTACGCCGGCTAAATACGCCTCAGGTGGAACCAGATTAATCGCGTCGAAGGAACCGCCGTCGGGGTTGATTATCAGCTTTAATTTGCCGCGATAACCGTTACCATTCAGTTTGAAGATGTACGGCTCATCCGGGAAAATAATTACCTCATCATTCATAAAGGGCCGACCCCCGATGGTGATTTCGCCGTTAATTAGCTGGATGCTTATCGGCGCATCGATTTGGTCAAAGCGGGCTGTTGGAAGCAGTGTTTGCAGGTTGGGGTCATCAGTAATGCTGAATGACGAGGCAATCTCCAGCGTGCAGGCTTCGACATTGTCAAGTAGCAGTACCCTTACCCAAAACTGTGGTTCAATATCCATCTGGGGAGTTGGCGTTGTGATCTGCCGGCTCTTACAGCCGCTTATAATTACCAGCAAAAGTAAAAGGGCTGCTACTTTGCCATTCGATATTCGAAAATGACGTTTGTTAGAATTTAGAATGTAGAATTTAGAATGTAGAATTCTCAATTCTCAATTAGTCCAGGCTTCTCAGTGATAACCCAAGGTTTGCAAGCGCTTTGTTGATTTCGTTCAGGCTTGTTACGCCGAAGTTTTTAACGCCCAGAAGCTCAGCCTCTGTTTTGTGTGTCAATTCACCGATTGTGCGAAGATTGAGCTTTTGCAGGCACTTTCGAGCGCGCACCGACAGTTGGAGGTCATCTACAGGTTTGTTTCTGAGTCCTTCATCCTCGTCTATGATAACAGTGCCCTCGGAATTTTCTGCTGAAGAAAGCAGCTTTTCCTCCAGAGCCATCCCGAGAATCAAGCCTTTCGGTTCGAGGATGGTCTTGATTTCCCTAAGGGACGTTTCGCCAAAGTTCTTATAAGATAACAGTTCCACCTCGGTGATGTTAAGAAGGTCGCCGAGCGTATAGATTTTCATTTTTTTCAGGCAGTTTCTGCTGCGCACTGATAGCTCAAAATCAGAAATCGGCGTTTCAAGAATTTGGGTTTTGCGGGTCTTTTTCTCTTCTTTTTCCTCGTCATAGAACATTGTTTTTGAGCTTTCGATGTCTTTGCTGAACAGGAGAGCTCTTTGGTGATTCGGATGAGTCTCCAGGACAGTATCGACACATTTCGCGGCTTTGTCGTACTGGCCGTTGTCTTCGTAAAGCACAGCTAAATTCAGCAGGGCACTTACGTGAACCGGAGAGCTGGAAGCAATTTGCCTGTAGTAATCAATGGCTGCTTCTTCATCGCCGGATAAATCACAGCGAAAGGCCAGATGGAAAAGGGCTCTTTGATGATTCGGGGACAATTCCAGTGCCGTTTTGTAATCGTCCATTGCCTGTTCGTAAAGCCCCTGTGCTTCGGCAAGTCTGGCAAGCTGGTAGTGGTATTCTGCACTTACGTTCTCGAAATTTTTGCAGGCTTTCAATTCCTTAGCTGCGGCCTCGAAATTTTCTGCGTGGCGGTATGTGGCAGCCTTTTCCAGTGTTATGCTCATTTTGTCAGCCTCGTAATCGAGACTGTTTTGCAGGTTTTCGATTGCTTGGTCAAATTCGCCTATTCGGCGAAGCGCAAAAGCTAAGTATAAGAATTTTTCTTTGCAGTCCCTGGTTTGTTGCAGTTTTTCGACCGCTTCGGCCTTTCTGCCTAATATATAAAGCCCGATCCCGGCTGCCAGAGACGCTTTCTGTCCGCTGCCGCCCATATTTGACTCTACCTGTTCACCGAATTTTAGCAGATTGGCCTCGCCCGAATGGACAAACGCAGAGAGCCTCTTAATTTCGTCCATTGAAGGCAATTCGTTAGCAAATAAGTCAATTCCCGGTTCCGTAATTGGTTCCATTGAAACTTCTCCCTTTTTCGTATTGAATAACTCTTCTGCAAAATCGAGGTTAGGCATACTTTGAAAAGAAAAAACTGTCTTTTAATTTTTTCTTTTCAAACAATAAATTATTGCCCAGCAAACAGCTATTTGATTATTTAACAAAATCAAAAACCTGATTTCCTTAAATAATATATGCCTAACCTCAATTTTGCATAACGCTATGTATCGAGTATTGCGTATTGCGTCCTACATCACGCACGCCCAGGCGGGTATTATAATGTGTCGGCGAGGATTTGCAACAGTTTTTTTATCCGGCTTGTACTGTGGGGTACATCGAGTTTCCCATGCGGATTTCTTGCATATTCCTGCGACTTTCTCGGGACCGGGTCAAGCGGTACTTTGAGCCCGTGCTCGTAACACAATCGCCCACACAATTTCAATGAAGAAAATTTGTATCAGAAAATGTACCGTACCCCTTTAATTCCCCCGGAAAACTTGCCGCTATGCCATTTTAATACTTAAATTAGTCAGCTATATATAGGACAATTCAGATGAGCAAAAAGCCCCTACCTGTATAACGACTTTGTCAAACAGGGGCTTAACTGATTGGTACAATCAATCTCGTTTAGTCAATTTTTGAAAACACAATAGCATCAATTCTCAAATCAGCACCCCTGTACGAAATCTCCAGGTTATGCGTCCCGGCAGAAAGTGTGAACTCGACCGGCGGTTCGCCGGATTCATCTTCGCTCTTGACCTCTTGTGACCAGTGCCAGTAATCTCCTGTTGGAATGTCATTAAAGTGAATCCAGCCACTGGAATTAACCGGTGACGTTATAGTCGCGTCCTGGATACGGACCCAGCATGAATCATCGCTGCCGGGGAATCCAATCCGGAAACGGGCCGTGTAAGTTCCGCCTTCCACGGTAAAGGGAATACTCACAGTACCATTCGGATATGGCGGAGCCGTGCCTTCGTCTGCGGTACCGGTTTCTGTACTGACATACTGACCACCGGAGGCGTTGGGATCATTATAAATCATCATAGGTGCAGTAATTGAATTATTCGCCTCTGCCTCAACCCATACTTCTTCCGATGGAACCGCAGGAGCCGAAGCCGCCAGCACAATCTCGTCAATGAACACCATACCCGAACCGCCGGCCGCTATATTCGCTTCGTCACCAAAGCCAATGCTAAGCTCCGTAACATTCTGCAGGTCAACGCCAAACGATGCAAGGTCGATACTCCACTGCTTCCACTTTGGTTTGATTATGTCAAGTGGGTCTCCGTCATATACCACCTTAGAGCCATTGACCTTCACATACATCTGCTCAACAGTATTAGAAGGGTCTCCATGGAAGTATAGTACCAATGTTGTAACACCATGCTCTGTCCAATTCTGTGCCGGGCTCAACGGCAGGTCTGCCTCTGAGAACTTGAAGCTGTTATCGTAGAAAATTGGCGCCGACTGATTGCCGCTGTAAACAATACTTTGCTCAGTGAAAGGTGTATCCATGTAGCCTATCGTGGAACCGTTTATTTGCGGATTGTTGAATCCATCTACCCACGTATTAAATATCCTGTTGCTATCGGGGTCCTCGGGGTCAAGGTAATTGTAAAGCTCAAAATCGTCCACAACGAGAGAGTCGGGTGTCGTAAAGCTCCAGATTTCGCCTTGCCAGGTTGTTGGGGTCTCGACGTCATTGACCTCATCGACCCGCCAGTAGTAAGTGCTGTCCACATCGAGTGGGGTACTGTAGCTGGCCTCAGTCACGGTATTGACAGGGGCGGTACCATCTATCACAGCCTGCTCGTCAGAGCTCAAGTACACATCGTGTTTACCAGTCTCTCTTCCCGCTCTCCAGCCAAGGACCACATCCACGTCCACATCTGTTGCCTCGGAATCCGGGCTTGGCTCTGTTGCATGCACAGGTATATATAAGAAGCGGACCTCGCTCAGACCGTATTGGGTGAGAAAGCCCCAGTGGCTATTAGCGGTAATCTTGACGTACTTTGCTGCTGCACCACTAAAATCAACAGTGGTATCGTGTGCATAGTCAGATACACCAGGCGCCTGGGCAAATTCAGGGACACCACCCAGCTCCATCCAATCGGTGCCATTAGCCGAATACTCAATCTTAACGTCTTTGAGCCCGAAACCAATAAGTGACTCAAACTCTGTATTAGAGTTCCATACCCACATCTCATGCAGTTTATAAACCTTGTCGAGCTCATATTGGAGCCAGGTCGGCTGAACTCCGATGCTGCTGCTCAGCCACATAGCCCCACTTTCTGTCGAGTGCAGGTCATTATCATCCAACCCGGAGCCGTTCACGGTATTTTCGGGTCCCTGATTTTGTGTATAGCTGGAAGCTGTGGCAGTTATACTCTCGGCAGGAATTGGAATCGCGAGGGGTTCAACTGTAAAGCTCCAAACAGGGCCTTTGAATACTGTCGAGTCTGGTGGCGCATTGACCTCATCAATCCGCCAATAATAGGTCTGATCGAATTCAAGACGGCCGGCATTATAACTATTAGCGTCTTCGGCTGGGCCGACCAGCTGAGGACTCCCTGAACCGGCATTGTTCACATCATCGAAGTTAGTGCCGATATATACGTTATGTTTGTCGGCAAGTTGCCCCGGTGTCCAACTCAGGACCACATCGCGAATTACATTTGCTGCTCCATCAACCGGATTCGGGTTTAAAGCGATTTCAAGAGTGGGAGATAATTCACCCTCAAGGAAGGAACCGCCCTCTGCGTGCTCACTTGATCGGATGATTAACTGATTATTTTCTGCACCGGGTGCAAATAAAAACGTAACAATCCCATCCGTATCGCTATTGAGAAAATCGGCTAACGCTTCGCTTGTATCGGTTGAGAATCTTACTCCTGTTTGTCCAGGTCCAGTAAATGTTAGTAAGACATCTGTAAGGTCGGCAAAGTCTAAAGCTACCGGCTCTGAAAGATCCGGAGTGGGATTATTCTGAACACCTGGCGCAGTGTTCCAGGTCAACGACTCGACTTCGAGGAGATCCAAATCCTCGATGATGCCGTAAACATTCGTTTCACCATGGAGATCGTGACTGAAATGGCTGAAGCTCACATTTGAGAATTGGCCTCTGCTCTTGAGCGCGGAGATATCGTAGCTAATCAATACCACGCGGCGTCTGGCAGCAATATCACGTGTCCCCAAACCTGAACCGTTGCTGCTTGCGTCTGGTCCAACTTGTGTATCATTGCCAAGCTCGATGTCTTCCACGGCTCCCAAGCTGAATGGCTCTGCCTGAAGACGGCTTGCTAAGCTGATAAGCATAATAACAGCGATTAAATAAAATAATTTCTTGTACATAAAAGTTCTCCTTCAAAAGAGTTGGAATAATGTAGTAGATTAAAATTGAGAACTTCCTACTTCAAAAAATATTCTGCTTACGATGATGTTTCTTGATTTGTCACACCTCCTTTCTCTAATCACAAATAAATAGCTCAAAGCTAAGAAATAAAGCTATTAAGCATTAAAATCTACTTCGTCGTACCTTCCTCATATTGTGAAATAGTCTATATCCGAAATTTCCCTTTTGCAATTTGTTTAGACGCTCCTGTACACTAAATTCCCATAATACCAAAACTTCATATAGATGTCAACAATCTTTCAGCAGGCTTTTGGGATGGGTGTGTGAGATTCTTTACTGGCGCGATGTAGCCGACATTCCTCCTGAAATAGCACAGAGACGGCAATTGGCCCCGGCTACCAGCACGGCAGCCGGTTTGGCGGGTGTGCCACTGGACGAGCTGGAAAAGCAGGCCATCATAGACACGCTGGCCAAAACAAAAGGCAACCGCGAAAAAGCAGCAAAAATCTTAGGCATCGGCGAAAGAACACTATATAGAAAGATTAAAGAATACAACCTCTAAACGTGCCCCGTGACTCGTGGATCGATGGTAGGAGTTGGCAATTTAAGCAATATGGCTGAGAAAAATTGTCTTTGATTAAAATACGTGACTGGGCTTAGTTTTAGGTTTACTCAAGAAAATCAGTAATTCGATCAATTATTTTTTCAGGCTTCTTGGTTTGGCATTCCCAAATTGTAAGAACTTTCCATCCCTGTCTTTGTAGAGCGCGCCGATCCCTCTTATAACGTTCTTTGTTTGCTTGCAGCTTCGGAAGCCAGTATTGTCGTCTAGACTTCGGGCTGCGCCGTCCTAACTGACAGTTGTGCCTGTGCCACCAGCAACCATGAACAAATATCACCTTTCTATGTCGCGGCAAGACAATGTCCGGGCATCCCGGCAGGTCTCTCCGATAAAGTCGAAACCTATATCCCAACCTGTGAACTATTCGCCTGACTGTAAGCTCAGGTGTGGTGTCTGTTTTTCTTATGCGTGACATGCAATACGAGCGCTGCTCTTTGGTTAATACATCCATAGTGAAAGCCTTCTGAACAACAAGCCGATTTAGTCTCGCTGTTAAGCTGTCGCTAATAAGCTTTCAAGAACTAAACGCGCCACTTTGACATTAACGGCATTTCCAAGCGCAGTCATCGCTGTTGTTCTATTTGGCAGATATTTTAGGTCATCCATTGATTGAAGTCTCGCACACTCACGAACGGTCATATAGCGCCGTTCCCATCCGACAATTGGCACCTGCGTAGTGGTCATTGCGACTAATGATGGAGATGTCGTCGGCCGTTTGACTCTTACACCTGATGCTCTAAATTGAATGACATATTTCCAGATATCTCGTTCCTCTCCGTGGCAGTTCCATTCCAGCTTTTGAAGGCTTGGCGGAAACTGTTTGATTTTTGGCAGCCACGGTCTTATCCAATCCTGATGTTTCCTGTATAACGCCCGATTCTGTCTGATAAACGCCTGTTTCCAATCTGGAAACGCACCTTTTTTAGCACGCGCATAACTTGGCACTTGTGCAAGAATACCTCGCCTATACCAGGTATTAAGTGTTTTGCCAAAACATCCTTTGCTCTTGCGCAAACGTGCTAATTCAACTTCGTATAGCGAATCCTGTTTGTATGGGTACGTGGCCTTAAATTCCATGCTCCATATTGGGAACGATGGCAGTTGTTCATCCTCAGGAAATATCTTCAAAAATTCTTGCCATGTCACAAGGCATCTAATGACCTGCTCACTTAATCCAACAGCATCAGACGTATTCTCATCCAAAACATCTCTTATCGAGAGTCTGTCACCATTTGTTGCAGGCTTCGGCCATTCGAATCCATTCAATCCACCTAAACACCCCACCATATACATGCGCTCTCGTATCTGTGGTACGCCAAATTTATGAGGAGATAGTTGCGCGTGCTTTACTTCATAACCTAACGACTCCAAAGATTTTCTTACCCTATCGTAAGTATTACCCTCATCATGCCGAACAAAATGAGCAACATTTTCCAGGATAATAAATTTCGGCTGATGATGCTTTAAGATTTCAACGATGTTGAAAAAGACCGTCCCCCGAACAGCATCTTTCCAGCCCATCTGCTCACCCGCTTTGGAAAAAGGTTGACATGGAAAACCCGCACAAAGAAGGTCGTGTGGAGGGACATCTTTAACATCAACTTCTTTTATGTCTCCCGCAGGCTCAATTGCAAAGTTAGCTTTATAATTCTCACGTAGTTTTGGATTAATCTCGCTGGCAAAAACACACTCTACCCCCAGCTGTCTTGCAGCCAAATGAAAACCGCCGAGACCGGCAAATAGATCAACGAATTTCATATGAGAAATAAGCCCTTTAAATTATATAAAATATTAATCTCTTCTGCGTAGCTCAGTTACTCTTGGTTTTAACCACTGTAATAATCTTCTTTTTAAATCTTTTGAAATCCAGTTCTTTTTTTGATTTATAGCAGCTAATATACGATATCTATCCATTAATAGTCCATCGACTATATTGCAATTTTGAATAAATAAGTTGTCAACCATTGCAAACGGTATTGCAAATGCCCTATTTGGTGTTGCTGCAAATTCAATTATTCTTGTCCAAAGATCCAAATCTGGAGTTTTTCTTTTGCTTTCCCAATTTCCACCACTGGCACACTGCATCAGAAACACTGGTATCCCAACACGTTTATCTTTAAAAGGTCTGTATAACAAAATATCCAACTCTGCATCTTTTCTGCTATCACTTGTCCAACGTGAAACATTCCCTACAGATTCACCTAGCCTTGCAGCAATATCATTTATTAACTGTCTAATCCCTATTGCATTTTTACTTGACCATCCTGTCAACAATATTTCCCAATCTTTGAATTGTTCCTCTAGTGACTCTTTTGTAAGTAGCTCAAACAATTCTCCTTGTTCTGTATAGTCACTTCCAAATTTCTCCGTCCAGCCGCTATAACATTTTGAAATTGAAAGTATTAAACAAAAACTATGAGCCGAAACATTTTTCCAACTTAACAATCTGGAAATTCTTCTACTTGTAATCTTAAATGGTGTCCCTTTACCGAGCCAACGCTGGCGTTTTCTTATTTCTGACCATGCACTAGATATTATATCCAAAGCCATGTCCTGGTTTTCGTAAATGTTCTCTTCTAGTAATGTATCACTTATATCTGTTTGAGATAACTCTTCTTCATCAAATAGAACATTCGCTTCAATCCAATCACATAATGTGTCTAAATCAATATTATGTGTGGAAACAGACCTTGAAATGCCCTTAGTTGGAAGTGATAACATTACTTTCTTTCCTCTTCTAACTCCTTCTTTATTTCTGGAAATATCTCTAAAAGCTGCATAGTATCAGCAGCCACTCTCCTTGTAGCTTTCTGTATTTGTTTTGATCTTTTATAAAGATGTGCTCGAGTAAGTGCCAATTCGATATTATCTGCCGCTTTTTCTATTAGATTTACTATTTCTGGCTCATCTCCACCAGCGGTTCTCAATGCAATATCAAATGAAGGTCTCTCTGTTCGTTCTAAGTATTCAATTGCTTGTTTGCTTTCTAAAATTCTCCCATAATTATCAACTTGTCTAGAATCTGAAAATAATCGAGGTATATCTTCTTCTTCATTACCGAATAACCACAATGCAAAATTTGATAATTGTTTTAGTCTTTTTTCAGGCACAGGTTTTTTTGCAGATTTAGGATCAGCGTGTATATCAATTTGTAAATATTTTTGTACTCCTTGAGTCCTCAATGATAAATACATTACACTGAACCTTTCTTCAAATTGTTCTTTGGGGATATCTACTTTATTTTCAATCTGAAGTAGAAGTCGATAAGAGATATAATTTTGCTGTACTGTTTTTGTTTTACTTCCAATTTTTCGCATAACTTGTTTATAGCTCATTTTTCTCTGATCTATTAGCCTTGCTATAAACTCTGCTTTCTCTGCAGGTTTCCACTCTTTAATTCCTGTAACATGACGAAATCCCAAAAAACTTTCAATTTCCTTGCGAGAACTAACCTTAATATACGGAATCCTATTAAATAATTTAGAGGGTGGTTTTGCAGTTTTAGCAATCTCAGCCATCTTGCGAGGAACTTTTTCACCATCGAAAGCTTTTTGGAGATATTTTAGTGTAGCAACCCTCCTATTTCCCTCAACAACGACCAAACATTTCTTCCCATATAGCTTCTCCTCAGTAACAAGCAAGGCTTCATGAGTCCAGAAACTTCCGCTTTCTAAAAAAGATACAGCTATTTCATCAAGAGTCCAATCTTTCATAAGCTGTAGAACATGTTCTTGGGTCACGTCCCGGCCTGTGTTATTCCGACCAAGCCGTATATTCATTGGGTCAAGAAACAGCTCCTCAAGCTTCGCGTAATTAAGATCTGTACCTATTGACATATTTCACCTCTTTATACAACTAGTATTCCTTTTAGACATTAAGATATATATCTATTATATCGACACAATGAATCTTGCCACTCCATTTTACCCAAATAATCAAAAAACCACAATTCTCGTCAAAACAAGACCCCATCAACCCGTCCATCTGTTCCTCTATTGCGCTTCTTTCACTGCAACAAAGTATTTATTGTCCTTTTTGACCACCTTACCTTCATTCAAAAGAAGCCCAATCACGGACCACGACAAATAATCTTTTTGCTCACCCAGATAATCAGAATGAATCTCGAGGATTTCCGCGATTTCTGCATTTCTCAAACCATCCGATTTTTGTGCCAAAATTCCCAAGATCGCTTCTTTCAAAAGTTCTAATCCCTGCTGAGCCTTTTCGTGTGGATTCATTTAATTTCTCCTATTTAAACACAAGAAATTCCGCACACTTTAAGGAGATTATAAGGAATATAGTTCGGATTTCACTAAGAAAAACGGCTAAAAAAGTAACCGGTCAGTTATGGGTGGGAAAGGGTGGATTATGACGAGTCAAACTTGA